>NZ_JBFADM010000060.1:0-51060 GCF_040641355.1 Streptomyces sp. NPDC020996 | reverse complement strand
CCCTCAAACGAGCCGAACACCGCAACCTGCCGCCACCAGCCACGGCAGTCCTCACGATCTCCAGACCACACACCACCTAAGTCACCGGCATTGGGCCTAGGCTCCCAACACCCTGCGCAGGTAGGCGTTCTGGAAGCGGCGGTCCGGGTCGAGCCGGTCCCGCAGCGCGGTGAACTCGCCGAAGCGCGGGTAGACGCCGGCGAGGTACTCCGCGTCGCGCGTGTGCAGCTTGCCCCAGTGCGGCCGGCCCTCGTGCGCGGTGAAGATCCGCTCGGCCGCGGTGAAGTACGCCTGATAGGGCGTGCCGCGGAACATGTGTACGGCGACGTAGGCGCTGTCCCGGCCGGACGCGGTCGACAGCGTGATGTCGTCGGCCGGGGCCGTGCGCACCTCGACCGGGAAGCTGATCCTGAGACCGGAGCGGTCGACCATCGTCCTCAGTTCCCGCAGCACCTCGGTCACGGCCTCGCGCGGGACGGCGTACTCCATCTCCACGAACCGCACCCGGCGCGGCGATGTGTAGACCTTGTACGGGATGTCGGTGTACGTGCGCGCCGACAGCGCCCGGCTGGAGATCCGGGCGATCGCCGGGACGGTCGCCGGCGCCGCGCGGCCGACCCACTGGGCCACCTGGAAGACGCCGTTGGACAGGAACTCGTCCTCCAGCCAGCCGGCGAACCGGCCCACCGGCCGCTCCGGGCCCGCGCTGCGGTTGTTGCGCTTGGTGTTGGTGTTGCCGGTGTGCGGGAACCAGTAGAACTCGAAGTGCTCGTTCTCCGCCCAGTGCTGGTCGAACTCGGCGAGGACCCGGTCGAGGGGCATCGGCTCCTCGCGCGCGGTGAGCAGGAAGACCGGCTCCACGGCGAAGGTGATCGCGGTGACGATGCCGAGGGCGCCCAGGCCGATGCGGGCGGCCGCGAAGACGTCCGGGTTCTCCTTCTCGGAGCAGGTGAGCACCGACCCGTCGGCCGTGACCAGTTCGAGTCCCTTGATCTGGGCGGCGATCGAGGCGGACTCGCGGCCGGTGCCGTGGGTGCCGGTGCTGGTGGCCCCGGAGACGGTCTGCTCCATGATGTCGCCCATGTTGGTGAGCGACAGGCCCTCGCGGGCGAGAGCCATGTTGAGTCTCTTGAGCGGGGTGCCGGCCTCGACCGTGACCGTCATGGCGTCCCGGTCGATCTTGCGGATACCGGTCAACAGTTGAGGGCGGATCAACACGCCGTCGGTGGCGGCGATGGAGGTGAAGGAGTGCCCGGTGCCGACCGCCTTCACCGTCAGGCCGTCCTCGGCCGCCTCCCGCACGGCGGCGGCCAGCTCCTCGACGGAAGCCGGGGTGACCTCCCGCGCGGGACGCGCGGCGACGTTGCCGCCCCAGTTACGCCACGTGCCGTTCCTGCCGCTCGCTGTGCTGCTCAACGGTGCCTCCCCGACGCGGAGCCGGCCTGCTGAGCCGGCGGTACCCCAGGAAACCGACCGTGACCGCGACGGCCCCGGACACCGCCGGAACCCCGTACCCGGCCCGCGCCCCGGCCGCGTCGATGACCCAGCCGGCCACCGAGGAGCCGAGCGCGACGCCGACCGCGAGCCCGGTGCTCACCCAGGTCATGCCCTCGGTCGATTGTGCGCGTGGTACGTGCTCTTCGACCAGGGACATCGTCGTGATCATCGTGGGAGCGATGGACAGACCCGAGACGAAGAGCGCCACGGCCAGAAACGGCAAGTTCCCGACCAGTAGGAGGGGGATCATACTCACGGCCGTCGCACACACGCCCAGCAGCCAGCGCCGAGCGGCGGCTCCCTTGAAGCGGAGCAGCCCGAACACGATCCCCGCGACGCAGGAACCGGCCGCGTACAGCGCCAGCACGACGCTCGCGGCGCCCTTGTGGCCCCGCTCGTCGGCGAAGGCCACGGTGACCACGTCGACCGCGCCGAAGATCGCCCCGGTCGCCACGAAGGTGGCCACCAGCACCTGAAGGGCGGGGGAGCGCAGGGCGGTGCCGCCGCCGTGCTGCTCACGCGGGTGCGGCGCGGGCTCGGTGGCCCGTTGCGCGGTCAGCCAGAAGACGCCGACCGCCAGGAAACAGGCGGCGAGCAGCGGACCGGCCTCGGGGAACCAGGCCGTGGACAGGCCGATGGAGATGACCGGCCCGATGATGAAGCACAGCTCGTCCACCACCGACTCGAACGAGTAGGCGGTGTGCAGTTGCGGGGTGCCCCGGTACAGGGCCGCCCAGCGGGCGCGGACCATCGCGCCGAGGCTCGGCACCGAGCCGATGCCGGCGGCGCACACGAACAGCACCCAGTCGGGCCAGCCGAAGTACGCGGCAAGCAGCAGCCCGGCCGCCGCCGTCAGCGCCACCAGCGTCGCCGGGCGCAGCACCCTGCGCTGGCCGTGCAGGTCCACCAGCCGGGAGATCTGCGGCCCGATCGCCGCCGCGGCCAGCGCGATGGTGGCCGACAGGGCGCCGGCCAGCCCGTAGCGCCCGGTGATCTGGGAGATCATCGTGACGACGCCGATGCCCATCATCGACAGCGGCATCCGTCCGACGAGACCCGCGGCGGAGAAACCCAGGGAGCCGGGGGCGGCGAACAGGGCGCGGTAAGGGCTGGGCACGGGAACTCCGGTGGGTCCGGCCACCCGCGGCGAAGGCGCGGCGTGGACGAGGGTGGCTCAGTAAGGTGCGACTACAGTCGATACAGCTTACGAGTCATGGCGTCCTGACGCACCGGCCCCCCACCGTTTCCCGGGGTCGGTGCCGGGTGGCGGCATTGTCGGTGCCGGGTGGCAGGATCGACTCATGCCAGACGCGCTCGATGTCACCCCCTACGACGCCCTGCTCCTGCTCTCCTTCGGCGGCCCGGAAGGGCCGGACGACGTGGTCCCGTTCCTGGAGAACGTGACGCGCGGACGGGGCATCCCCAAGGAACGCCTCAAGGAAGTCGGGCAGCACTACTTCCAGTTCGGCGGGGTCAGCCCCATCAACGCCCAGAACCGCGCCCTGCTGGCCGCCCTCCGTGAGGACTTCGCCGGGCACGGCCTGGACCTGCCGGTCTACTGGGGCAACCGCAACTGGGCGCCGTACCTGACGGACACCCTGCGCGAGATGGCCGCCGACGGCCGCCGCCGCGTCCTGGTCCTGGCCACCAGCGCCTACGCCTCCTACTCGGGCTGCCGCCAGTACCGGGAGAACCTCGCGGACGCGCTGGCCGCCCTGGAGGCCGAGGGTCTCGATCTGCCGCGGATCGACAAGCTGCGGCACTACTTCAACCACCCCGGCTTCGTCGAGCCCATGATCGACGGCGTCCTGCGCTCCCTCGCCGACCTCCCCGAGGACGTCCGGGACGGCGCGCACATCGCCTTCACCACCCACTCCATCCCCACCGCCTCGGCCGACACCTCCGGCCCCGTCGAGGGGCACGGCGACGGCGGCGCGTACGTCAGGCAGCACCTGGACGTGGCACGGCTGATCGCCGACGCGGTCCGCGAGCGCACCGGCGTCGACCACCCCTGGCAGCTGGTCTACCAGTCCCGTTCCGGCGCCCCGCACATCCCGTGGCTGGAGCCCGACATCTGCGACCACCTCGAGGAACGGCACGCGGCCGGCGTCCCCGCCGTCGTCATGGCTCCCATCGGCTTCGTCTCCGACCACATGGAGGTCCTCTACGACCTCGACACCGAAGCCACGGCCAAGGCCCGCGAGCTGGGCCTGCCGGTACGCCGCTCGGCCACGGTGGGGGCCGACCCGCGCTTCGCCGCCGCGATCCGCGACCTGATCCTGGAGCGCGCGTCCGCCGAACGCGGCGAGCGGGTCACCCCCTGCGCCCTGGGCGGGCTCGGCGCGAGCCACGACGTCTGCCCGGTGGGCTGCTGCCCCGGCCGGGCACCCCGCCCGGCCGCCGCGGGCGCCGACAGCCCCTACGCGTGAGGAACCCCGTGACCGACCCCCTGCACGAAGAACTCCTGCGGTGCGCCCAGGACGCCGCCCGCCGCGCCGGTGAGCTGCTGCGGGACGGCCGCCCGGCCGACCTCGCGGTCGCCGCCACCAAGTCCAGCCCGATCGACGTCGTCACCGAGATGGACATCGCGGCCGAGAAGCTGATCACCGACCTGATCTCCGCACAGCGCCCGGACGACGGCTTCCTCGGCGAGGAGGGCGCCTCCACCGACGGCACCAGCGGCGTCCGCTGGGTGATCGACCCGCTCGACGGCACCGTCAACTACCTCTACGGACTGCCCACCTGGTCCGTCTCCATCGCCGCCGAGCAGGACGGCGAGACCGTCGTCGGCGTCGTCGCCGTCCCGATGCGCGGCGAGACGTTCCACGCGGTGCGCGGCGGCGGAGCCTGGGCCACGGGCGCCTGGGAGGGCGAGCGCCGCCTGTCCTGCCGCCCGGCGCCGCCCCTGGACCAGGCCCTGGTGTCCACCGGCTTCAACTACGTCACCGAGGTCCGCACGCACCAGGCCGAGGTGGCGCACCGGCTGATCCCGCTGCTGCGTGACATCCGGCGCGGCGGATCGGCCGCGGTCGACCTGTGCGACCTGGCGGCCGGCCGCCTCGACGGCTACTACGAACGCGGCCTCAACGCGTGGGACATCGCGGCGGGCGACCTCATCGCCCGGGAAGCGGGCGCCCTGACCGGTGGACGCCCCGGAGAGCCCCCCGCGCGCGACCTGGCGGTAGCGGCCACCCCGGGCGTCTTCGAGCCCCTCCAGCAGCTCCTGGAGGACTTCGGCGCCTGGCACGACTGAACCGGGCCGGCGGACCCCCGCCGTCGGCCGGGGGACCGACTGCGAGCCGCACTCACGGGGTACCCGCACACGAACGAGCCCCCGGCGCTGGATTCGCCGGGGGCTCGTTCGTGCTTCTTGCCTGTGCTCACGAAGCGGCTTCTTGTCATGCTCACGAAGCGAGTCATGTTCACGAAGTGAGTCGTGCTCACGAAGCGATCAGACGCTAGGCGCCGACCTCCACACCGTGCTCGGCGGCGAGGCGGCGCAGGTCGTCGAGTTCGCCCTGCTCAACCTCGACGAGGAAGTCGTCGCCCTCGTTGCGAGCCCGCGTGAGGTCGGACTCGGTCGCCTTTATGCGCTGCAGAAGTCCTGCGGTGAATGCGTCCATGCTGCGCCCCCTCGTCCTGGGTCGTGGGTCGGTGGCACGGGGGTGTGCCGTTCGGAAGGGACGATCACGTCTGCGGTGGATGCCCAGCGCTGCCCCAGCTGGGCGGCTACGGTGCCGGACACCCACGCCCGCTCTGCGGAAAGCGGATTGACGCCGTGCCGCATGGTGTTGCGGCACTAGCAGAGCGTGATCGCGGGGTATGAACCGTCCTCCCCGCCGTTTCTCCCGCGGAAACCTCAACCCGACGAGAAAATCTCGCATTCCCGGGTCGATCACTCGCCCTTCGTTTCCGTGCCACCCGCCTTACAGCCGACTTATGGCCGAAAAGGGCAGGATGGAGGCACACACCCATGAAGACCCCGGCCCGCGCGCGCCCGCCAGGCGCTACGCGGGTGGACACAGGAAGGACAGCGACGTGCGCGTACTCGTCGTCGAGGACGAGCAGCTGCTCGCCGATGCGGTGGCCACCGGACTGCGCCGGGAGGCCATGGCCGTCGACGTCGTGTACGACGGTGCGGCCGCCCTGGAGCGCATCGGCGTCAACGACTACGACGTGGTCGTTCTCGACCGCGACCTCCCCCTGGTCCACGGAGACGACGTCTGCCGGAAGATCGTCGAGCTGGGCATGCCCACGCGCGTGCTGATGCTCACCGCGTCCGGCGACGTCAGCGACCGGGTCGAGGGACTGGAGATCGGCGCCGACGACTACCTGCCGAAGCCGTTCGCCTTCAGCGAGCTCATCGCGCGCGTGCGGGCCCTCGGCCGGCGCACCAGCGTGCCCCTGCCGCCGGTCCTGGAGCGCGCCGGGATCAAGCTCGACCCCAACCGCCGTGAGGTCTTCCGCGACGGCAGGGAGGTCCAGCTCGCCCCCAAGGAGTTCGCCGTCCTGGAGGTGCTGATGCGCAGCGAGGGCGCGGTCGTCTCCGCGGAGCAGCTCCTGGAGAAGGCCTGGGACGAGAACACCGACCCGTTCACCAACGTGGTGCGGGTGACCGTCATGACCCTGCGCCGCAAGCTGGGCGAGCCGCCCGTCATCGTCACCGTGCCCGGCTCCGGATACCGGATCTGATCCGCGATGGCCACGACACCCGCGCCGCCCCAGGCGCCACCGAAGCCCACCTGGGACCCGAGAACACCGCAGCTCCCCTTCCCGTGGCTGCGCCCGACCATCCGCATACGGCTCACGCTGCTGTACGGCGGCATGTTCCTGATCGCGGGCATCATGCTGCTGTCGATCATCTACTTGCTGGCCGCACACGCGTTGAAAGTGGGCAGCGAGCTGCCCTTCAAGATCCTCTTCGGGTCGGTGGGCAGCAGCACCTGCAACTTCCCGGCTCAGCCGTCGGCGGCCGAGCTCAACACCGCGATGAACCAGTGCGTCAACCAGCAGCGCCAGCACGCCCTCGACGACCTGCTCAGCCGGTCCCTGCTGGCTCTGCTGGGCCTGGCGGTGATCGCCTTCGCCTTCGGCTACGCCATGGCCGGCCGTGTCCTGTCGCCGCTCGGCCGGATCACCCGGACCGCGCGCGCGGTGGCCGGCTCGGACCTGTCCCGCCGTATCGAGCTGGACGGCCCGGACGACGAGCTGAAGGAGCTGGCCGACACCTTCGACGACATGCTGGAGCGCCTGCAGCGGGCCTTCACGGCGCAGCAGCGTTTCGTCGGCAACGCCTCGCACGAGCTGAGAACCCCGCTCGCGATCAACCGCACCCTCCTCGAGGTGCACCTGTCCGACCCGAACGCGCCGGTGGAGCTGCAGCAGCTCGGCAAGACGCTGCTGGCGACCAACGAGCGCAGCGAACAGCTCGTCGAGGGGCTGCTGCTGCTCGCCCGCAGCGACAACCAGATCGTCGAGCGCAAACCGGTCGACCTCGCCGAGGTCGCCGGGCAGGCCATCGACCAGGTGCACGCCGAGGCGGAGGCCAAGGGCGTGGTGATCCGCGGCGAGCAGAAGCCGGCGGTCGTCCAGGGCAACGGCGTACTGCTGGAGCGCATCGCGCTGAACCTGGTGCAGAACGCCGTGCGGTACAACGTGCCGGAGGGCGGCTGGGTCGACGTGACGACCGATGTGCAGCACGGCCAGGCGGTCCTCGTGGTGGCGAACACCGGCCCGGTGGTGCCCGCGTACGAGATCGACAACCTCTTCGAGCCCTTCAGACGGCTGCGGACGGACCGCACCGGCAGCGACAAGGGCGTCGGCCTGGGCCTGTCCATCGCCCGCTCCGTGGCCCGGGCGCACGGCGGGCACATCTCGGCGCAGCCGCGCGAGGGCGGTGGTCTCGTGATGCGCGTCACCCTGCCGGTCTGAGATCATGCCGCCGGCACGCCGCCACGACCCGGGGATGTTCGCTTTGCGCGGAATTTCCCGGGCGTTCACCCGGCGGTACCGTGTGTGATCGATCACAAGGGCGAATTTCCGGCCATCTACTCTCAGTGATCTCATCGGGTGCCGGAAAGCCTGGAAAATCCGGGTTTTCGGGGGTCGTGATCACGGGAAGTACAGGGTGAGACGCCTTTGAAGAGCGGCACAGGGACCGTGTACGGTCCGGTTCGCCATCCAAGCCGATCACTCTTGAGGAGTCCGGTTGGGTGTCGATTGAGTAACAGACCTTGATGTGAGGCAAAATCTCCGCCTCAGGTCGGGCACAAGTCCGGCCTCTCACGCGTTACGTGCGCTGGAGACACCACAGACACCCAGAGGGGGAGAGCGACATGGCAACGGATTACGACACCCCACGCAAGACCGACGACGACGTCGACTCGGACAGCCTTGAAGAACTCAAGGCCCGGCGGAACGACAAGTCGACCTCCTCGGTGGACGTCGACGAGTTCGAGGCCGCGGAAGGCCTGGAGCTGCCCGGCGCGGACCTCTCGAACGAGGAACTGGCCGTCCGGGTGCTGCCCAAGCAGCAGGACGAGTTCACCTGCATGAGCTGCTTCCTGGTGCACCACCGCAGCCAGCTGGCCCGGGAGAAGAACGGTCAGCCGATCTGCCGCGACTGCGACTGAGGACGGGTCGGCCGTGACCGGCTCGACCCCTCCTCGGAAGCGCCGCTCCCCCCTGCCGGGAGCGGACCACGGACCGTCCGACGGTCCACACGGCGCGCGTGACCACGAGCGAGGCCCGTCCGGTTCCCCAGGGACCGCGGGGGCCTCGCTCGAACCGGCCGACCACGCCGTATCCCCGGCGTCGCCGACCGGCCCCCCGCCCGTCGCACGGCGGCGGGCCGCGGCGATACGGGACACGGCCCGGGAAGGCGTCCGCAAGGGCGGCAGCCGCGCCAGGGCGGCCCTCGCGTACCTCACCGACCGGGTCGTCGAGAACGCCCCGCGGATCCCCGTACGGGACCTCGCGACCCTCCGCAAGCAGTTCCCCGACCTGGGGCCCGAACAACTCGCCGACAAGCTCGTCGCGGGCGCGGTGCTGGGCACGTCCACGGTCGGAGCGGGCGTCGGAGCCGCGGCGATGCTGCCCGTCCCGCCCGCGATGCCGACCGAGCTGGCCGCGGAGATCACCGGCGTCGCGGCCATCGAACTGAAGCTGATCGCCGAGCTGCACGAGGTGTACGGCGTGCGGCCGCCGGGGAACCTGACCCAGCGCACCGCCGCCTACCTCGACTCCTGGTCGGGAGAGCGCGGGATCGACGTGACCAGGCCGTCGACCTACGGCAGCGCGGTCAACAGCAGCCTGAAGCAGCGGCTGCGGCAGCAGATCATGCGGCGCCTGGTGCGCGACCTGCCGAACCTGATGCCCTTCATGGTGGGAGCCGCCGTCGGGGCCCTGATGAACCGCCGGGACACCAGAAAGCTCGCGGCCCGCATCCGCGCCGACCTCAGACGCCTCCAGGTGCCCTGGGACGCGCTGCCCGAACTGCCGCCCCTGGAGCAGCCGGCGGACCCGCTGACGCCGGAGGAGCTCGGGAAGGGACTCGGGCGCTGAGCGCGTAGGCCCTGTCGTTTGGATCATCCCGGCGTCGCGGGGTCTGGCACGCGCATCTGCCGCGTTGTCGTCGGTCGCCGACTCCCTCACGCTCGGCTGCGCTCGCGCGGGGGCACCCCCGTCGCGTCGACTCCCTCCTCCGCCTTGCAGCTGCACGCACCGGACTCCGCTCGGGTCGGCTACAAGGCGCCGTACCTCACACCCGACCTGATCCAGACGACAGGGCCTACCGCGCGGCCTCCTGGGCCGCCTTCAGGGCCCGCGCCAGCCGCTCCGGCTCCCGCGTCGACAGGTACAGGTAGGGCGTCGGGTCCTCGGGGTCGGTGACCTCCACGCGCAGCGCCGTGGGGATGTAGGCGCGCAGCAGCATGAAGGCGCGGGTGTCCGCCTTGTGGGTACGCCAGGCCCGGGCCTGCTCCGCGTCCAGGACCTCCGCCTCGCCCAGCGCCGTCACCGGGATCTTCGCCTCGCCCGCGATCAGCGAACCGCCCACCACGCGGACGCGGACCGAACCGTAGGAGCTCGCCACGACCGCCGCCGCGGCGGTGCCGCCCACCAGGCCGCCCAGCATCGGCAGCGTGCCGAACGGCAGCAGGATCAGGGCCAGGGAGCACCCGGCCAGGACCGAGACCAGCCACCAGGCGCGGGGGGCGGTGAGGCGTTCTTCGTAAGGGGCGGCGGAGAGCTGCATGGAGCCAAGCTTGGCACGGTGTCCGGAACCAGCCGACGCGCGGGTAAGGTCTGCGGCTGTGAGTGGTACTTCCGCAGCTCTGAAGCCTCCCGCCGACGCGGTGACACCCGTGCGCCATCCCGACGCCCCCGCGCCCGGTGAGCTTCTCGGCGCCCATTACGGACAGTGTTTCGGCTGTGGCGGCGACCAGCCCCACGGGCTGCACCTGGCGGCCCGGGCCGGCGAGGGCGTCCGCATCACCGCCGAGTTCACCGTGCAGCCGGCCCACCAGGGCGCGCCCGGCCTCGCGCACGGCGGGGTGCTGGCCACCGCGCTCGACGAGACCCTCGGCTCGCTGAACTGGCTGCTGCGGACGATCGCGGTGACCGGGCGGCTGGAGACCGACTTCGTGCGCCCCGTCCCGGTGGGCACGGTGCTGTACCTGGAGGCCGAGGTCACGGCGGTGGCGGGCCGCAAGATCTACTCGACCGCCACCGGGCGGATCGGCGGCCCCGACGGACCCGTCGCCGTCCGCGCCGACGCCCTCTTCATCGAGGTGAAGGTGGACCACTTCGTCGACCACGGCCGCAAGGAGGAGATCCAGGCGGCCATGGACGACCCGGACCAGCTCCGGCGGGCCCGCGCCTTCGAGGTGAACCCGTGAGCGGTGAACCCCGGAGCGGTGACTCCGTGCGCCGTGACCCGGTGAACGTACTGATCCGGCGCGTCGAACCGGACGTACCGCTTCCGGCGTACGAGCACCCCGGTGACGCGGGAGCCGATCTGCGCACCACCGTCGCCCGGGAACTGCGGCCGGGAGAGCGGGCCGTGCTGCCCACGGGTGTGTCCATCGCCCTCCCGGATGGGTACGCGGCCTTCGTGCACCCGCGATCCGGTCTCGCCGCCCGCTGCGGTGTCGCCCTCGTGAATGCCCCGGGGACGGTTGATGCCGGGTACCGTGGGGAGATCAAGGTGATCGTGGTGAATCTCGACCCGCACGAGCCCGTGCGGTTCGAGCGCTTCGACCGGATCGCCCAACTGGTGGTCCAGCAGGTCGAGAGGGTCCGCTTCCAAGAGGTGGCGGAGCTTCCCGGCTCGGCGCGGGCCGAAGGGGGCTTCGGGTCCACGGGCGGTCACGCCGCGGTGGGCGGGAAGAGCGGCACAAGCGGTCAGGCCGCCGTGGGCGGCCAGGCGGGTGGGAATCGATACGCTTCGGTCGTATCCGACCGGGAAGGACAGTGACGTGTTCGGACGTCGCAAGAAGAGGGATGCCGCCGAGGACGCGGCCGGCGAGGCCGAGCAGGTCGTCGACAGTGCCGACGCTGAGGCGGACGACGAGGTCGAGCGCGAGCGGGTGAGGCTCGCGCCGGGACCGCGGCCCGAAGGGCCCTGGGACAGCTCCGAGGTCAGCCGGCCCGGCGAGGGCCGGGTGGACCTCGGCGGGCTGTTCGTGCCGGGCGTGGACGGCATGGAGCTGCGGGTCGAGGTCGCCGGCGACGCGATCGTCGCGGCGACCGTCGTGCTGCGCGACAGCGCCATCCAGCTCCAGGCCTTCGCCGCGCCGAAGCGCGAGGGCATCTGGGGCGAGGTGCGCGAGGAGATCGCCACCGGCATCACCCAGCAGGGCGGCATCGTCGACGAGACCGAGGGGCCGCTGGGCTGGGAGCTGCGCGCCCAGGTCCCGGTGCAGCTGCCGGACGGCACGGGCGGCTTCCAGGTCGTGCGGTTCGTCGGCGTGGACGGTCCCCGCTGGTTCCTGCGCGGGGTGATCTCGGGCCAGGGCGCGGTGCAGCCGCAGGCGGCCGGCCTGCTCGAGCAGATCTTCCGGGACACGGTCGTGGTCCGCGGCGACGGCCCGATGGCGCCCCGCGACCCGATCGTCCTGAAGCTGCCGAACGACGCCCAGATGGTGCCCGAGGGCGTCCAGCAGGAAGAGGGCTCCCGCTTCGCCGGCGGCATGGGGCAGCTCCAGCGCGGACCGGAGATCACCGAGGTCCGGTAGCCGTAAGCCTTCGAGGGCCGCACCCGTGGCCGGGTGCGGCCTTTCTGCGTCTCTTCGTGCGCGCGGCCGTTGAACGGGCGGGTGCCGGGCGGCGATACTGGCGCCCGGCCGACGGGGGAGGCGACATGAGCAGCCGGGTGCTCACCGGGACCATGGTGCGCGTCGAGGACGTCCACAAGTCCTACGGCCACGGAGCCGCCGCCGTGCACGCCCTGCGCGGGGTCTCCTTCGAGGTGGCGCGCGGCGAGCTCGTCGCCCTCAAGGGCCGGTCCGGATCCGGGAAGACGACGCTGCTGAACATCGTCGGCGGACTCGACGCGCCGGACGCCGGACGCGTCGAGGTCGACGGGCTGGACCTGGCCGGGCTGGACGAGGACGGGCTGCTCGCCCTGCGCCGCGACCGCGTCGGCTTCGTCTTCCAGTCCTTCGGGCTCATCCCGATCCTCACCGCCGCCGAGAACGTCGGCGTCCCCATGCGGCTGCGCCGGACCGACCCGCGCGAACGCGAGGAGCGCGTGGAACTGCTGCTGTCCCTGGTCGGTCTCGCCGACCACGCGGCACAGCGCCCCGGCGAGCTGTCCGGCGGCCAGCAGCAGCGCGTCGCCATCGCCCGCGCGCTCGCCAACGGCCCCGCCCTGATCGTCGCCGACGAGCCCACCGGCCAGCTGGACGCCGAGACCGGTCACCACGTCATGGAACTGCTGCGGGCCGTCGTCCACAGCGAACGGTCCGCCGCACTCGGCTTCGGCCGGGCGGAGGGACCGCCCTGCGTGCTCGTCGCCACCCACGACGCCAACCTGCTCGACCTGGCCGACCGGGTGCTGGAACTGAGCGACGGCGAGATCGTCGAACGCTGACGGGCCGCCCAGCGGATGTGCGTGACGCGGCCGGCCCGTAGGCTGGAGTCTGATTCGTTACGTTCCCGGCATTTCCCTACAGAGCAGGGCAGGGCTACCGGTTCGGGAAGCGGCAGCCTACGGCCCGTGAGGCCCGTCAGGCCCGTACGCGCCGGTTCGGGGCGGCGCACGGCGGGTACGTAACCGTCAGTGCACCCCGGTAGGCTTCAGACATGAGTGCTGTTCCTCGTTCCGAAAAGCCGGTGGGCCGGTTCCGGCGCATGCTCGACCGGCTCTCCTCGTCCCAGGAGGACCTGGAGTCGGAGGAGCTGCGGGAGGACGCCGAGACGGCGGGTTGCATCCGGATCGGTGACTGCGGCGACCGACAGGTCGTCACGGTTACTGGTACCTTGCGCACGGTCACGCTGCGCCCGCGGGCCGGAGTGCCGGCCCTGGAGGCCGAGCTGTTCGACGGCACCGGCTCGCTGGACGTGGTGTGGCTCGGCAGGCGTTCCATAGTGGGGATAGAGCCGGGGCGCAGGCTGATCGCATCGGGCCGGATCTCGATGAGCCGGGGCCGCCGGGTGCTGTTCAACCCCAAATACGAACTGAGACCCCTCGGACGGGAGTAGCCGGTGACGTCACTCGACAAGCCGACGACCGAAGACACCACTCAGCAGGACGACGCCCGGGCGGTGACCGAGGCCGCGCTTTTCGAGGCGTTCGGCGGTATCCGGGGCATGGTCGAGACGGTGCTGCCCGGCCTCCTCTTCGTCACCATCTTCACGATCAACAAGGACCTGCACTGGTCGGCCATCGCCGCCCTCGCCGTGTCCCTGCTGCTCGTGGTGGTCCGCCTGGCCATGCGGGACACCGTCAAGCACGCCTTCAGCGGCGTCTTCGGCGTGGTCTTCGGCGTCGTCTTCGCGATGATGACGGGCAACGCGAAGGACTTCTACCTGCCCGGCATGCTGTACACCCTGGGCCTGGCGCTGACGTACATCGTCACGACGCTGGCCGGCGTGCCGCTGATCGGCCTCATGCTCGGCCCGGTCTTCAAGGAGAACCTCTCCTGGCGCACCCGCAACCCGGGCCGCAAGGCCGCCTACGCGAAGGCGAGCTGGGCCTGGGGGCTGATCCTGCTCGCCAAGTGCGCCATCCTCTTCCCGCTGTACTGGTGGGCCGACACCACCCAGCTGGGCTGGGTCCTGGTCGCGCTGAAGATCCCGCCGTTCCTGCTCGCCGTATGGCTGACCTGGGTGTTCCTCGCCAAGGCGCCCGCTCCCATCGACGTCTTCGCCGAGATGGAGGCGGAGGAGAAGGCCGAGCAGGAGCGGAAGGCCGCGCAGGAGGGCGACGCCGGGGCGCCGGAGCGCGGCGAGTCCACGGGTGGACGGCACCGCAGGGAGACGTAGACACCGGTACGTGTACGCGTACGCGCACGACGTGTGTGAGGGGCGCCCGGATCTCCGGGCGCCCCTCACGTACACCTGCCGGCTGCGGCGCTCAGCCCGCGGCGTCCTCCCGCCGCACCGACAGCAGGTCCTCGAGCTGCTCCTCCCGGGCCTGCGCGGCGACGAACAGCAGCTCGTCGCCCGGCTCCAGCGAATCCTCGCGGGACGGGGTCAGCACGCGGGTGCCGCGGATGATGGTCACCAGGGAGGTGTCCTCGGGCCACTCCACGTCGCCGACCTGCGTGCCGGCCAGCGCCGACTCCTCCGGCAGGGTCAGCTCGACCAGGTTGGCGTCGCCGTGGCTGAAACGGAGCAGGCGGACCAGGTCGCCGACGCTCACCGCCTCCTCGACCAGCGCCGACATCAGACGCGGGGTCGACACGGCGACGTCCACGCCCCACGCCTCGTTGAACAGCCACTCGTTCTTCGGATTGTTCACGCGGGCGACCACCCGCGGCACGCCGTACTCCGTCTTCGCCAGCAGCGAGACGACCAGGTTGACCTTGTCGTCTCCGGTCGCGGCGATCACGACGTTGCAGCGCTGGAGGGCCGCCTCGTCCAGGGCCGTGATCTCGCAGGCGTCGGCGAGCAGCCACTCCGCCCGCGGGACGCGCTCGACCGAGATGGCGGTCGGCGCCTTGTCGACGAGCAGGACCTCGTGGCCGTTCTCCAGCAGCTCGCCCGCGATCGAGCGGCCGACCGCGCCGGCACCGGCAATGGCGACCCGCATCAGTGACCGCCCTCCTCTTCGGGACCCTTGGCGAACGCCGCCTCGACCTTGTGGACATCGTCGGTGCGCATCATCACGTGCACCAGGTCGCCGTCCTGCAGCACCGTCTGCGAGGAAGGCAGTATCGCCTCGCCGAGGCGGGTCAGGAACGCCACCCGGACGCCCGTCTCCTCCTGCAGCTTGCTGATCTTGTGACCGACCCAGGCGGCGGAGGTGTGCACCTCGGCGAGCTGGACGCCCCCGGTGGGGTCGCGCCACAGCGGCTCGGCGCCCGAGGGGAGCAGCCGGCGCAGCATCTGGTCGGCCGTCCAGCGGACGGTCGCCACCGTGGGGATGCCCAGGCGCTGGTAGACCTCGGCGCGGCGGGGGTCGTAGATCCGGGCGGCGACGTTCTCCACGCCGAACATCTCGCGGGCCACGCGCGCCGAGATGATGTTGGAGTTGTCGCCGCTGGAGACGGCGGCGAACGCGCCGGCCTCCTCGATGCCTGCCTCGCGCAGGGTGTCCTGGTCGAAGCCGACCCCGGTCACCCGGCGGCCGCCGAAGCCGGGGCCGAGACGACGGAAGGCGGTGGGGTCCTGGTCGATGACGGCGACCGTGTGCCCCTGTTGCTCCAGCGTATGGGCGAGAGCGGACCCCACTCTTCCGCAGCCCATGATGACGATGTGCACGACCGTCCTTCCGGTTTCCAGATACTGCTCGGTCACATCAGGTTCTCAGACCGAGGCCCAAGCTACACACGCGCGGTAGGACGACGGCACCCCCGTGCGCGGTTGCCCCGCGGGCCGGTGAAGATCAGCGGCGGCTGATGCTGCGGACGCTCGCAAGTGTCAGGATTCCGAGGCCGAGGAGGGCCGTCGCGGCGCCGATCAGCTCTGCGGTGCTGTGCATGGGACCTCCTGATGGCGGCAAGGGCCGGGAAACGAGCGGGGGTTTGTCATATAGGCATGCCGATGCCGTCGGCTGCGGAATCCGCAGCTCGGAGGGCTCCGTTTTCACCCGGTGGGCAGATGCGGGGTGGCAGGTGGCTGGGCACTCGTTCGAACGCCTACGATGCTCTGTTGTGTCCAAACTGACCGACGTGCCCAAGCGGATTCTCATCGGGCGCGCACTGCGCAGCGACCGGCTGGGGGAAACCCTCCTGCCGAAGCGCATCGCCCTGCCCGTTTTCGCCTCCGACCCGTTGTCCTCCGTGGCGTACGCCCCCGGCGAGGTGCTGCTGGTCCTGTCCATCGCGGGCGTGTCGGCGTACCACTTCAGCCCCTGGATCGCGCTCGCGGTCGTCGTGCTCATGTTCACGGTGGTCGCCTCCTACCGCCAGAACGTGCACGCCTACCCGAGCGGCGGCGGCGACTACGAGGTGGCCACCACCAACCTCGGCCCCCGCGCGGGCCTGACCGTCGCCAGCGCCCTGCTCGTCGACTACGTCCTCACCGTCGCCGTCTCGATCGCCTCCGGCATCGAGAACCTCGGCTCCGCGATCCCGTTCGTCGTCGAGCACAAGGTGGCCTGCGCGGTCGCCGTGATCGTGCTGCTGACACTGATGAACCTGCGCGGCGTGAAGGAGTCCGGCAAGCTCTTCGCGATCCCGACGTACGTCTTCGTCGCGGGCGTCTTCATCATGATCGTGTGGGGCGCGTTCCGCGGACTCGTCCTGAACGACACCATGCGGGCGCCGACGGCCCAGTACACGATCCGGGCCGAGCACCAGGGCCTCGCCGGGTTCGCGCTGGTCTTCCTGCTGCTGCGCGCCTTCTCCTCCGGCTGCGCCGCGCTCACCGGTGTCGAGGCGATCTCCAACGGCGTCCCCGCCTTCCGCAAGCCCAAGTCGAGGAACGCGGCGACCACGCTCGCGATGATGGGCCTGCTGGCGGTGACCATGTTCTGCGGCATCATCGTCCTCGCCCTGACCACCAAGGTCAGGATGGCCGAGAACCCGGCGACCGACCTGCTGAAGAACGGCGTCGGGGTCGGCGCCGGCTACGTGCAGAACCCGGTGATCACCCAGGTTGCCGAGGCCGTCTTCGGCAAGGGCAGCTTCCTGTTCGTGGTGCTCGCCGCGGCCACCGCCCTGGTGCTGTTCCTGGCCGCCAACACCGCCTACAACGGCTTCCCGGTGCTCGGCTCCATCCTCGCCCAGGACCGCTACCTGCCCCGCCAGCTGCACACCCGCGGCGACCGCCTCGCCTTCTCCAACGGAATCGTGCTCCTCGCGGGCGCGGCGATGCTGCTCGTCATCATCTACGGCGCCGACTCCACCCGGCTGATCCAGCTGTACATCGTCGGCGTGTTCGTGTCCTTCACGCTCAGCCAGACCGGCATGGTCCGCCACTGGAACCGCCACCTGGCCGTGGAGAAGGACCCCGCCCGGCGCAGCCACATGGTGCGCTCGCGCGCGATCAACACCTTCGGCGCCTTCTTCACCGGCCTGGTGCTGGTCGTCGTGCTGGTCACCAAGTTCACCCACGGCGCCTGGGTCGCCCTGCTCGGCATGGTGATCTTCTACGTGACGATGACCGCCATCCGCAAGCACTACGACCGGGTGGCCGAGGAGCTCGCGGCCCCCGAGGGACCGAGCGACGACAGCGTCCGGCCGTCCCGGGTCCACTCCGTCGTCCTGATCTCCAAGATCCACCGGCCGACGCTGCGGGCGCTGGCGTACGCCAAGCTGATGCGCTCGGACACCCTGGAGGCGCTCAGCGTCAACGTCGACCCGCTGGAGACCAAGGCGCTGCGCGAGGAGTGGGAGGAGCGCGGCATCGACGTACCGCTGAAGGTCCTCGACTCGCCCTACCGCGAGATCACCCGCCCGGTCATCGACTACGTCAAGAGCCTGCGCAAGGAGTCGCCGCGCGACGCGGTGTCCGTGATCATCCCCGAGTACGTCGTCGGCCACTGGTACGAGCACCTGCTGCACAACCAGAGCGCCCTCAGACTGAAGGGCCGGCTGCTGTTCACGCCGGGCGTGATGGTCACCTCCGTCCCCTACCAGCTGCAGTCCTCCGAGGCGGCCAAGCTCCGGGCCCGCAGGCGGCAGGAGTGGAACGCGCCGGGTTCGGTGCGCCGCGGCCCGGCCCAGGAACGGGCCAAGGAGGCACCGGCGCCGAAGTAGACTGGTGGGCTGTTGTCCGCCCGTTCCCCCTCTCGCTACTGGAGTCACCCCGCCATGCAGGCAGAACCGAAGAATTCGCAGGCGGGGTCGCCGGCCGGCTCGCTCGGCTCCCTCGTGGGGGAGGAGTACGAGGTCGAGGTCGGCCCCGTCGCCCACGGCGGCCACTGCATCGCCCGCACGTCCGAGGGACAGGTGCTGTTCGTCCGGCACACGCTGCCCGGTGAGCGGGTCGTGGCCAGGGTCACCGAGGGCGAGGAGGGGGCCCGGTTCCTGCGCGCGGACGCCGTGCGGGTGCTGTCGGCGTCCAAGGACCGCATCGAGGCGCCCTGCCCCTACGCCGGTCCCGGCCGCTGCGGCGGCTGCGACTGGCAGCACGCCAAGCCGGGGGCGCAGCGCAGGCTCAAGGGCGAGGTCGTCGAGGAGCAGCTCCGGCGCCTGGCCGGTCTCACCCCCGAGGAGGCCGGCTGGGACGGCACGGTGGTGCCGGCCGAGGGCGACAAACTGCCCGCCGGGCAGGTGCCGCGGTGGCGCACGCGCGTGCAGTACGCGGTCGACGCCGACGGGCACGCGGGTCTGCGCCGGCACCGCTCGCACGAGGTGGAACCGATCGACCACTGCATGATCGCCGCCGAGGGCGTCAGCGAGCTGGGCATCGAGAAGCGGGACTGGAGCGGCATGGAGTCCGTGGACGCGATCGCGGCGACCGGCTCGCAGGACCGGCAGGTGATCCTCACCCCGAAGCCCGGCGCCCGCCTTCCGATCGTGGAGCTGGACCGGCCGGTGTCCGTGATGCGGGTCGGGGAGAAGGACGGCGGCGTGCACCGCGTCCACGGCCGCCCCTTCGTCCGCGAACGCGCCGACGGCCGCACCTACCGCGTCGGCAGCGGTGGCTTCTGGCAGGTCCACCCGAAGGCCGCGGACACCCTGGTGACCGCGGTCATGCAGGGCCTGCTGCCGCGCAAGGGCGAGACGGCGCTCGACCTGTACTGCGGCGTCGGCCTGTTCGCGGGCGCCCTCGCCGACCGGCTCGGCGACCAGGGCGCGGTGCTCGGCATCGAGTCCGGCAAGCGGGCGGTCGAGGACGCCCGGCACAACCTCGCCGGTTTCGACCGCGTCCGCGTCGAGCACGGCAAGGTCGAGTCGGTCCTGCCGCGCACCGGCATCACCGAGGTCGACCTGATCGTCCTGGACCCGCCGCGGGCCGGAGCGGGCCGCCGGACGGTGGAGCACCTGTCCTCCCTGGGCGCCCGCCGCATCGCCTACGTCGCCTGCGACCCGGCCGCCCTGGCACGTGACCTGGCGTACTTCCGGGACGGCGGCTACCGGGTGCGCACGCTGCGGGCGTTCGACCTGTTCCCGATGACCCACCACGTGGAGTGCGTGGCGATTCTCGAACCCGTGGCGAAGGGTCGCTGACCCGCGGTTCTCGGTGACGCCGGTGGTCTGACCCGTTTTCTCCCACGCAACGCTCTCGTGCCGTCTCCAGCGTTCTGCTGCCGCAGACGCGACCGCTTGTCGCACCCGGCCGGATCACGCCCAGCTGTCAGGCCACTGCGAGCGCGGCGCGGGCGTCGACGCGCTGGTGATGGAGGCGCATGACCTGCCGGGCGACCGGCTGGGCGAGCAGCACCTCGACGAGGAACGCGATGGTGCAGTTCCGCGGCCACAGGTGTGCGAACTGCTTCAGGGGCTCGGTGGAGACCTGCCGCGTGCCGATCCACGTGCCGACCACCGTCATCACGAGGGAGATCAACAGCACGCTGCACAGGGCGTTCAAGATCATATGGGCGCGGAAGCTGTCGCCCGGGCGCACGAGCCGTGCGGTGAGCAGTTCGGCGGGCTTCATCGTCAGCAGGACGACGGCCATGACCGCGACCAGCAGGGCCGGCATCACCTCCAGCAGATCGGTCCACATGGCCAGGGTGAAGCCGGCGGTCAGACCGCCGATCACCACCGGGATGACGTTCACCGAGATCACGGCGATGACCAGCATGAACGTGACGAATTCCTTCGGGTTGCGCGGCAGGTGGGTGTGAAAGGGGTTGTCGCTCACAGTGCAGCTCCTCATCGCTCGATACGGAGACCGGCAACAAAAACAGCGCCCGTCTCCCGAGTCGACTCGGGAGACGGGCGCTGTTTCGGAATGCTTGTACGCGCCGGACTTCGCAGCCAAGAGTACACGCCCACAGCGTCTGTCTCGGACGAGGACGGGGAGGCGCGGTCTCTGCTCATTCCTGTGGCAGGGCTCGGACCTGGAGGTTTGCAGGGCTGCTCGGCAGCATGGCGCCGCCGCCGGCGCCTCTGTGGCAGCGGTACGGCGGGTGGCAGCCGCACTTTCTGATCGTGGTCCCGGCGCCGGAGGTGTCGCCCCGGTCGCCTTGCCGACGTGACGCGCCCCCTGACCAGCCGTCGCCCGAGAGCGGCCTCGGCCCATCCACGGGCCGGCCCCCCCCCGGGGTTGCTCGCAGCGGCGAGCGCCTGTCGCGCGCCCCCACCGCACCTTGCCGGCGGGGCCCCGGGCTTCCTGGCCGGCGTCCCTTGCTTCTTGCGGTGCGTGAATGCGGGCGGGGATCGCGACGGCGCGGAGTGGAGGCGGTCCCGCGGAGGGGTTCGGGACCCGCGCTGTCAGAAGTATTGACACATATATATATGTGTTCGTATCTTCCGGCTGTGGTGGACGCCACAACGCACCTGATTGCGGATCAACTCCGCTGAGTCAAAGGGGACTTGTTATGAGTCGAGGTTCGATCCTGGTCGTCGGTGGAGGCATCGGCGGTCTCGCGACGGCCATCGCCGTTCAGCAGAAGGGCTTCGACACGACGGTCGTCGAGCTCCACTCCGACGCGCACTCGTCCGTCTACGGCGTCGGCATCATCCAGCCGATGAACGCCCTGCGGGCTCTCGACATGATCGGTTGTGCCCAGGACTGCATCGCGGCCGGCTACCCGGCCAAGCGCTGGGGTGGCCTCTACTCCACGGACGGGACCTTCGTCAAGGAGATGCCGGGCACGCCCGTCCCCGGTGTCGACCTGCCTCCGATGAACGGCCTCACCCGTCCGAAGCTGCACGAGATCCTGACCTCCCACGCCCTCGAAGCGGGCGTGACCATCCGCTACTCGACGACCTTCACGGAGCTCGAGGACGACGGCGCCGGCGTGGACGTCGCTTTCACCGACGGCTCCACCGGCCGCTTCGACATCGTCGTCGGTGCCGACGGCGTCTACTCCAAGACCCGCGGCTACGTCGTCGAGGGCGAGGTCGCGCCCTACTACATCGGACAGTCGGCCTACCGCGTCAACATCCCGCTCCTGCCGGAGATCGACAGCATCATCCTGCAGGCCAGTACCGAGGGAATGGCCGGTCTCGTCCCGATCGGCAAGGACCTGGCCTACCTCTTCTACAACGCCCACATGGAGAAGCAGACCCCTGACTCGGGCATGGACAGCGCCGAGAAGCTGCGCGAGTACCTCGCTCCGTTCGGTGGCTTCATGGGCCGTATCCGGGACGAGTTCATCACCGACGACTGCGACATCGTGCTGCGGCCCGAGGAATCCCTGATCGTGGACGCCCCGTGGCACAAGGGCCGCATCGTCCTGATGGGCGATGCCGTCCACGCGATCACACCGCACCTCGGCCAGGGCGCCGCCCAGGCGATCGAGGACGGCGTGGTGCTCGCCGACTGCCTCGACAGGCACGACGACCTCGAGGGGGCCTTCGCGGAGTACACCGACCGCCGTTTCGAGCGCTGCAAGCTCGTCGTCGACACCTCGCTCGACATCGCGGAGTGGGAGATGGGCCGCAAGCCGGGCTTCGACAACATCGACGCCACCGACCATGTCCTGGAGGTCATGGCCCAGCCCCTCTGAGCTGTGCCTTCCCGCGGGGTCGTTGACTACGATAGGCGGGATGAGCCTCTCCCCGGACAAGCGTGAACTGGCCGACGTCCTGCGCGAGCTCGGGTGGACCGTCCACCGGCGGACGCCCGAGCGGGCAGGCGTCGGCCCGATCCCGACCACTGAGCTGGCGTTGCTGAAACAAGTGATCGACGCGCCGGGGTCCACGGTCGGCGAGCTGGCGCAGGCACTGGGACTGCGTCAGCCGAACGTGAGTGCGGCGATCCGGGTCCTGGCCGATCGCGGCTTCGTGATCAAGGAGAGGAGCCCCACGGATCGCCGCATCACGCTGGTCAGACCCACCCCGCTCGGGTGCTCGGAGCACGAGGCGATCGCGGAAAGCTGGGCGGTGCCGATACGGCAGGCCCTTGAGGGGCTGAGCGCGGAGCATCGGACGGCGATCGAGCAGGCCGCGGAGGCGCTGGCGGCGCTCCATGAACGCCTCCGGGTCATAGAGCCGGGCGAGGCGCATATCGGGGCCCCGGTCTGACGAGCTCGTGCTCGGCAGGCAGGAAGGTGCCGAGGATGTCGGCGGGACTTGAGGTCCCTGTCGGCCGCGCCGATGTCAGGTCCGCGGTCTGTCGGCGGGACAGCAGTCCGGCGACGGCCTGGACGGTGTCGCTCATGCGCTCGCGGCGGCCGAGGCGGCGGGCCGGGGCCCGCCGGCGTTCTGCCTGTTCTTGCCGGAGAGGAACCCGTCCCGGTCCTTGCGGCCGGCCGGCGGACCCGGATCTCGGTGCCGTACACCCGCAACGTGCTCGTCTCCGCGACGAGTTCAGCGATCACGTCGGCCGACAGGCACCTGATCCTCCGGTCGCTGGTGACCGCTGCACGAGACGCGTTCCCGCGTGCGGGACGGCGGCTGACGAGCTCGTGCACGACAGGCGGTGAGGTGTCGAGCCTCTGATGGTTGATCATGGTGGTGTGCCGATCGCCGGGCTGCCCACGCGGGTGGCCCGGCGACCGACGTGCTCCACGGGTGGGTCAGTGCTTCGTGTAGACCTCCGGGACGTACCATCCGCCGGTCTCGAGCGGGAAGTCCTCGGCCGGCCGGTTCGACACCAGTCGGCGGCGCAGGTGCCGGCCGTCCGGGCCGTGCTGCGCGTAGTGGTCGAGCAGCAGGTCGTGACCGAGGTCGTTGTTGAGGTCGCGCCAGACCGCGTGGACGTGCTGGCCCGCGGCGACCGCGTTGTCGGCCTCGACGAGCAGGTCACGCGTGGAGATCCGGTAGTAGTGGGCGGTGTTCGCCTCGCGTCCGCCCGCCCAGGCGAAACGGAGGTCGCGCGGGTCGGCCGCGAGAACCTGCTCGCGGTACTGCCGGGACAGCTCGTCGGGACCGGTCTCCACGTAGTAGAGGAGAAGGCCGCGTACGGCATCGAGCTGATCGCCGGTCAGGTCGGCGCCGTTGATGCCCGACGGGTCGGACTTCACGAAGCGCAGGCGCTCGCGGTCCTCGTCGGTCGTCTCGTAGCCGACGATCCCGAGGTCGACCCAGTCGGGCCATTCTTCGGCGCCGACGCGGGGCACCTGACGGGTGACGAAGTCGGCGGGCGCGACATCGTGGACGACGGCCTGCTCCTGTGCGTCGGGGGACAGCGAGTGCAGGATCGCCAGAGCCCGGCGCTCGTTCTCACCGAGCGCGTCCAGCACGCCGGCGCCGACGGGCTGAGCGCCCATCGCGAGCGGTGTGACGGTGAGGTGGCGCTGCGCGACGATCGTGTAGTTGAGGGAGAGGTGGTGGCCGATGACCCGCCAGCCCCACGTGTCCTCGAAGCCGGGCCGTCCCCAGAAGCTGAACCAGTAGCCCTCGGGGTCGCGGAAGTCGCCGGCGAGGACGCCGAAGCCGCGCTCGACCACCTCGAGTTCGCGCAGCATGTTCTCCGTGGCCATCACGGACAGCGCCTGGCTGTAGCCGCGCATGCTGAGGCCGGCCTTGAGCAGCGACTGCGCGATGACCTTCTGGTGCCGGTCGAGCGCGTGCATCGGGATGCCGGCCCGGTCGGGCTTGGGAATGAAGTCCCAGTCGACACGGCCCGGAGCGCTCATGTCGGGCACGATCGCCGCGGCCTTGAGCTCGGGGCGGAGCGAGTCGAGCAGCGCCCAGGTGGCGAAGAGCATCCGCTTGATGGTGACGGGTGCCTCGTAGGTCATGGGTCCGGGCGAGGAGCCGCCGGGGTCGGGCAGGTGCGTCATGATTCCTTCCTCAGTCGTTGAGCACCGCGAGCAGGTCGCAGTGGACGACGGCGCCGCGGTCGAGCCGGGCCGCGATCGCCTGCCGGGCGGGGCGGTTGGCAGGGTCGGGGAACATCGCCTGCCACTCACGGTTGAGTGCCTCGCGGTCGTTGGGGTCGGTGAGGTGGAACGTCATCTTCAGGATGTCGTCCGTCGTGCCGCCGAGCTCGGCCATCAGGGTGCGGACGTGGGTGAAGACGTGCGCGAACTGCTGGTCGGCGTCGGGCGCCATCTCGCCGGTCACCGGGTCGCGGCCGGTGAGGGCGCCCGTCGCGACGAACGGGCCGATCCGGCTGGCGGCCGGGATCGGGTTGACGTGGCGGAACCCGGGGAGATCGATGCTGGTACGGGTGCTCATGGCGCTGAGCCCTCGGCGACGACGCGGTTCTCGATGTGGCCGAGGCCCTCGATCTTCGCGCGGACGACGTCGCCGACCTTGAGGAACCTGCCCTGCATCGCGCCGATGCCCGCGGGCGTGCCCGTGGCGAGGATGTCGCCGGGCATCAGGGTGAAGACCTGCGAGAGATAGGCGATCTGCTCGTAGATGTTGTGGACCATGTCGTTCGTCGCCCAGTCCTGGCGGATCTCGCCGTTGACGCTGAGGGTCATCCGCAGGTCGTGCGGGTCGGCGATCTCGTCGTCGGTGGTCAGCCACGGGCCGATCGGGCCGTGGGTGTCGAAGGACTTGCCGAGCGTGAACGTCGGCGACTTCTTCTGCAGCCAGTCGCGGACCGACACGTCGTTGGCGACGAGGTACCCGGCGATGACCGAGCGGGCGTCCTCGACGGTTACGTGCTTGCAGCGCCGGCCGATCACCACGCCGAGCTCGATCTCGTAGTCGAGGGCGTCGGAGAGGTGGGGCTTCACGATGCCGTCGTAGGGGCCGGTGATGCAGGAGACCTGCTTGTTGAACCACATCTGGTTCTCGGGGATCGGGATGCCCGCGGCGCGCGCCTCCTCGGCGTGCTCCTTGTAGTTCATGCCGATGCCGAGGTACTTCTGCGGGTTGTCGATCGGGGCCTCGAGGACCACGTCGGCCAGCGCGTGCGACGGGCCGTCGGCCGCGAGGATCTCCTGCTTCAGCGATGGCAGCAGGGGCAGGATCGACCGCAGCGACGTGCCCCCGACGACGTCCGAGATGTCGGTGACCCGGTCACCGTCGACCCGGCCCAGCCGCGTCGGCCCCTCCGGGGTGTGGAAGCGTGCGATCTTCACTGCTGCTCCTCCTGCGCGATTCTGTCGAGGCCGGCCTTCTCCTCGGCGGTGGGGGTCCAGACGTGCTCGCCGTCCGGGGTCATCTGGAAGCTGACGAAGCGCCAGGCGCCGTCCTCGCAGCGCCGCAGCACCTGGATCACCTGGCCGGCGACCGTGCGCTCGGAGCCGTCCGGACTGCCGAGGCGGTTGATCAGACGGCCCGTCATGATCGCGACGTCGCCGATCACACGGACGGTGAGGTCGCCCCGGGTGGCGCCCTTGTAGGGCGCGCGGGTGGCGACGTGCTCCAGGAGCTGGGCCTTCGTGTGGGTCAGGCCGGGCGCGTGGGTGTGGATCAGCGAGTCGTCGTACAGGTCACGCAGCGTGTCGAGGTCGATCTCCAGCAGCGCCTGCTGACGGCGCTCCTCCACGTCGAGGATCGCTGCGCGCGTGGCCTCGTCGGCGAGAACCACCGGGGCGACGGTCATGCCGTGGCTCCGTACTCGTCGAGGTCATTGGTGCGGTAGCCGGTCGCCTCGCCGGCCTCGAAGCCGGGACGGGGCGAACCGACCAGCGCGTGGTACTTGCTGAAGATCTGGTCGGCCTCCGCGAGCGGGAGGACCTCCTCGATGTCCTTGACGGGAGCGCCCCCGGTGCGCTCGGCGACCATGCGGCGGATGACCTCGTATCCCTCGCCGCGCATGTTCATCACGATCCGGTTGACGCCCTCGCGGCGGGCCGCGTCGTACGCGACGAAGGCCGCGTGCGGGTCGTCCGGGGTCTCGGCGAGCTTGTCCACGACGACGCGGGCGTCGAGCATCGCCTGGGTGATGCCGTTGCCGCCGCGGGGGTACATCGCGTGGGCGGCGTCGCCGAGCAGGACGACCCGGCCGTCGACCCAGTTGTCGAGCGGGTCGTGGCGGATCAGGGGGAAGAGGTAGACCTCGCGGGCCTCGCGCATCATCCGCCGGACGTCGAGGAAGGGCAGGTCGACGGTGTCGAAGAGCGGGATGACCTCGCTGATGTCGCCGACCTGGTTCCAGTCCTCGATGGTCTCCTCACCGTTGGTCTCGGCGACCCAGTTGACCAGGGTCCTGCCGGTGCCCTCGAAGTTGTCGGCGATGGGGTAGACGATCATCGAGGCGATGTCGGGGTCGCCGATGTGCAGGATCGTGTGGCCGTTGCGGAACGGTTCCATGACCGTGGTGCCGCGCCACATGGTGATGCCGGAGAAGTGCGGCTCGGAGAGATCGGGGAACATCTGCTTGCGGATGGCGGACTTGATGCCGTCGCAGGCGATGACCGCCGCATGGCGCACCTGCTCCGTACGGCCGTCGTCGTGCCGGAGGTCGAGCGTCACGCCGGTGTCGTCCTGCGAGTATCCGGTGACGCCGGTGCCGAGATGGATCGCGTCCGCGCCGAGCCGTTCGAGCGCGACCTCGTAGAACAGCATCTGGAGCGTGCCGCGGTGCACGAAGCGCTGCTCGTGCAGGTAGCCCATGTGCACGCCGCACTTCTCGGCGTAGATCTCCTGGCCGAAGTGGTTGTAGAAGATCGAGTCCTCCGCGTCGACGGAGATCGCGCGGAACTCCTCCAGCAGCCCGAGGTCGTCGATCTCGGCCGTGCCGACGGTCTTGATGTCGACGCCGACGCCGAGCGGCTTGAGCTCGGGCACGACCTCGTAGACGACCGGGCGGAAGCCCTTCTGGTGCATGCGGAGCGCGGTGAGCAGGCCGGCCGGACCGGCACCGATGATCGCGATGTCGGGATCAGTGGTGGTCATGTGGGTGTCCTCGTCAGGTGAGGGGGGACAGGCGGGTGGTCAGGAGGCCGGAGCGGAGAGCTCGGCGAGGAAGCCGGTGGTGGCCGCCCAGGCGCGCGCGGCACTGCGCGGGTGGTGGGCGAACACCGCGGGATCGGGGGAGTCGGCGGCCTTCGGGCTGGTGAAGGCGTGGGTGGTGCCGCTGTAGAGGTGGAGCTGGTGGTCCAGCCCGGCGGCGCTCAGGTGTTTTGCGAGCCGCTGTCGCATGGCAGGCGTCGCCATCGGGTCGTCGGCGCCGATCACCAGCAGCACGGAGGCCGAGCCCGGAGTGCTCCAGTCCTGTTCGAGCAGGTCGAGCCCGGGGTGCACGGCGGCGACCCCGGCGACATCGGCCCCGGTGCGCAGGTACTCCAGCGCCGAGGAGCCACCGAAGCAGTAACCGAGGAGGGCCAGGGGACGGCCGGCGAACTCCGGCTGCGCGTCGAGTGCCGCGTGAGCTGCGGCGACGCGCCCCATCCAGCGCTTGCGGTCCTGGGCCATGGCGCCGATCAGCGGGCCGATCTCGTCGACCGAGACCGGCGTGGCGCGCTCGCCCCACACGTCGGCCAGGAACACCGGATGTCCGGCCGCGGCGAGCCGTGTCGCGTGGCTGATCATCTCCTCGCCGACGCCGAAGGCGTCGTGGAGGAGCAGGACCGCGGCGGCGGAGGAGGAGGCGCCGGCTTCGCCTTGATGCGCCACGACCAGACCCAGCATCCGGGTCCCCTCGTGCTGGTACTCGACGTCACGGCAGGCTGCCTGGGTCACGTTTTCCCTGCCTCTTCGCGTTGGGATATGGCCTGTGCCACACATTGATCCGAAACCGTAGGCGAGATCATGTACGATTTCAACCACGATTCACGGTGGCAGCAGGTCTTGCATTGCAGGCGATTCTGTATATGGTTTCGCACACGATTCTGAAGTGTTCGGCACCACAGCCCGCACGTACCAGCCAGGGAGCGCCCGATCCCATGTCAGATATGCCCACGGCCGCCGAGCCGACCACCGGCGTGACGTCACCGCCCGCACCGGCCTCCGCCCCGGCAGCCCCTGTGAAGCACAGCGGCGGCGGGCCCTGGTTCGCCTCCCGCTTCGCCGTCATCGGCGTCTGGATCGCGCTCGCGGTCCTCTTCTCGGCCCTGCGCCCCGACACCTTCATGACGTCGGGCAGCCTCAAGGTGATCTTCGGCAGTCAGAACCAGTCGGCGCTCGTCTTCCTGACCGCCGCCCTGCTCTGCACGATCATCGTCGGCGAGTTCGTCGACATGTCGGTCGCCTCCAACTTCGGGCTCGCCGCCATCATGCTGACGATCCTCAACGTCAACCACGGGTGGAACGTGTGGGCGGCGGTGCTCGCCTCGGTCGTCCTGTCCACCGCAGTGGGCGCCGTGAACGGCTGGCTGGTGGTCAAGGTCGGCGTCAACACCATCGTGGTGACGCTCGGCATGGGCACCTTCCTCCTCGGCATCGCCCTCTGGGTCTCCGACCTGATGCCGGTCAGCGGCCTCCCCACGGACTTCAAGGACATCGCGCTCCAGCCGGTCGCCGGCCTTCCGGTCAGCTTCTTCTACGGGCTCGCGCTCATGCTCGGGTTCGCCTACGTCCTGCACTTCACACCGCTGGGCCGCACCATGCGCTTCGTCGGTGAGAGCCGTGAGGTCAGCCGGCTGGCCGGGGTGCGCGTGACACGGGTCCGTATCGGGGCCTTCACCACCGCGGGCCTCATCGCCGGCGTGGGAGGCGTGCTCTCCGCCGCGGCCACCGGCGGCTTCGACCCCAACGTGTCGCAGAGCTACCTGCTGCCGATCTTCGCGGCGACCTTCCTCGGCACGGCGATCCTCCAGCCGGGGCGGTTCAACCCGCTCGGCACCCTCATCGCCGTCTTCTTCCTCGCGACCGGCGTGCTCGGACTCCAGCTCCTGGGCGCGACCTCTTGGGTCACCAGCGTCTTCTACGGCGGCGTCCTCGTCGTCGCCGTCACCATCTCGACCGTGCTGCGCGGCCGTTCGCGCTGATCACCCGCCGGTCGCCCTCCCGGACCAGCCACCCCCGCCACCCCGCCCCCCGCGTCATTCTCAGCAAACAACGGAGTTCGCCATGAGACCCGCACGTCACACCTCCCGTCGACGCACCCGCACCTGGGCCGCGGCCGCCGGCATCGCCCTCCTCGCCGGTTCCCTCGCCGCCTGCGGCGGTGACGCGGGGGACACCACGTCCGCCGGCGCCGCCGGCTCGACCTCCGCGGCCGACGACAAGCTGGCCACGGCGATGAAGCCGCTGGACGCCTACCCCGTCCCGACGGAGAAGCTCGACGACGTCGACTCCGTCGCCGGAAAGACGATCTTCTACGTCCCGATCACCAAGCAGGCGCCGCAGTTCACCACCACCGAAAAGACCCTCGCCGCCGCCGCGAAGGCCGTGGGCCTGCGCCTCCAGGTCTGCGACGGCAAGGGAACGCCGACCGACATCGGCGGCTGCGTCGGCCAGGCGACGGACGCCAAGGCCGCGGCCATCATCGCGGATGCCATCCCGTACACGCTGGCGGCCAACGGCTTCGACGCCGCGCAGAAGGCCGGCATCCCGGTCGTCCTCAGCAACCAGGTGCCCGACCCGTCCCACCCGGCCTCCAAGACGCTCACCTGGGTGCAGGTCCCCGGCAGCGAGCAGCAGATCCGCCTCTTCGAGTGGATCGTCTCGGACTCCAAGGGCAAGGCCGACATCCTGGTCAACCAGAGCTCCGACAGCCCGTCGCCCGCCGACTTCGTCGCCGACGGCAAGGCCGCGCTGAAGAAGAGCTGCCCCGACTGCAAGCTGACGATCAACAAGGTCTCGTCCTCCAACTTCGCGCTCGTTCCCTCTTCGACCAGCGCCGTGCTGCTCAAGGACCCGACCATCAACTACGTCGACGCACAGTTCGAGCAGTTCCTGCAGCCGACCCAGGGCGGTGTCCAGCAGACGTCGCGCACGGACGTCAAGGTCGTCACCGGCTCCGCATCCCTCGGCGGCATGAAGGCACTCAAGTCCGGTTCGCTGGCGGCCGTCACCGCCCAGGCCGCGGCCTTCCAGGGCTGGGTCGACACCGACGCGGCGTTGCGCCTGATCCTCGGCCGGCCGGTGCCGGAGTACACCATCCCGACGCGACTGTTCACGAAGGACAACATCGGCGACGTCAAGCTCACCGAGGAGGCCGAGCTGTCCGGCGAGTGGTTCGGCCCGGCCACCTACACCGACGACTTCAAGAAGCTGTGGGGCGTCGCGTGAGCGGGCTCCAGGACAAGGCCCCGGCTACGGAGACCGCTCTCCCGCCGGTCCCTCGGCTCGTCGTCGAAGGGGTCACGATGACCTTCGGCAGCGCCACGGTCCTGCGCGACGTCGCCATGGACGTGCGTCCCGGCGAGATCCACGCCCTCATCGGGCAGAACGGGTCCGGCAAGTCCACCCTCGCCAAGATCCTCACCGGCCTCTACCGCCCCGACGCGGGCAGCCGGGTCACGGTCGATGGCACCGACCTGCGGCTGCCGGTCCGGCCCGACGAGTCCCGTGCCGCGGGCGTCGCGGTGGTGCACCAGAACCTCGGCCTGGTGCCGGACGCCACCGTGCTGGAGAACACCCGGCTCGGCCGGTTCAAGGGCTCGCGCTTCCTGCGCCGGATCGACTGGAAGGCCGAGGCCGCGGCGACGCAGGCCGTCTTCGAGCGGCTCGGCCCGCGCCGCATCCCGCTCGACGCCAGGGTCGCGGACCTGCACGAGGACGAGAAGGCGGTCGTCGCGATCGCCCGTGCCGTGCAGGACCTCGAGGACGGCAGCGGAGTCATCATCTTCGACGAGTCGACGCGTGCTCTCGGCCGCGAGTCGCTCGAGCGGTTCTACGCCCTGCTCGACCGCATCGTCGCGACCGGCACCTCGGCCCTGCTCATCACACACCGCCTGGAGGAGGTCGTGGAGGCCGCCGACCGGGTCACCGTGCTCCGCGACGGCGAGATCGTCGTGGCCGGCCAGGAGGTCGAGGGCATGACGAAGTCCGACCTCGCCCACCTCATGCTCGGGCGCGAGGTCGAGGGCCTGGAGCATCGTACGGCGGCCGACGCAGTGACCGACGCCGCCCCCGTCGTGGTCGACGGCCTCACGGGGGGCAACCTCCGCGAGCTGACCCTGCGGATCCGGCCCGGCGAGGTCGTCGGCGTCACGGGACTCAGCGGGGCGGGCCACGAGGACGTCCCCTACCTGATCAGCGGTGTCAGCAAGGCGGACGGCGGCACCGTAACCCTTCCCGCAGGGCAGTTCGCGCTGAGCGGCCTGTCGCCGGCCTCGGCGATCAAGAGCGGCATCGCGCTCGTCCCGGAGGGCCGTGAGTCGGCCGGTCTCGTCGGCGGGATGACCGTGACGGAGAACATCGCGTTCCCGCAGACCTGCACCGCGACCGCCTCCGCCAAGGTGCGGCCGCTACGGAACGCAGCCGAGAGGCAGCTGGCGACCGACTGGATCGAGCGCCTCGACGTGCGACCCCCGTGGCCGCACGCCGTGCTCAGGAACATGAGCGGGGGCAACCAGCAGAAGGTGTTCTTGGCCAAGTGGCTCGCGACCGACCCGGCGCTGCTGGTGCTCCACGAGCCCACCCAGGCCGTCGACGTGGGCGCGCGCAAGACCATCGTCGAAGCGGTCCGCGGGGCCGCCCACGAGGGCCGCGCCGTTCTCGTCGCCAGCTCCGACGAGAACGAGCTCGCGCTGCTGTGCGATCGCGTACTCGTCTTCAGCGACGGTGTCGTCGAGCGGGAGCTCACGGGTGAGTTCACCCCGCATGACATCGTCCAGAGCATCTACACCGACACCTCGCGCACCAAGCTGCGCGAGCGCACCCCGCAAGGAGCAGCGTCATGACCGTCGTCGACATCAACATCCACCACCTGCCCGAGGACCTGTTCACCAACGAGAAGATCCTCAACGGCTTCCTGAACAGCGCTCCGCGCGGCTTCGGCGAGATCGCCGGCGTCATCACCATGGAGGACGGCAAGAAGCAGCTGGTCCTGGAGAAGCCGAAGGGCTACCCCAACCTCAACTACGTCGAGGGCGATTACTCGACCGAGGCGAAGCTGAAGGCGATGGACGATGCCGGCGTCGACTACGGCGTCATGCGCGTCCCGGTCTGGCAGGAGTGGCTGGGCCTGGAGACCTGCAAGGCGGTCAACGACAACGCCGCCAAGATCGTCGCCGAGTCCGACGGCCGGCTGTTCTCGACCGCCTGCGTCCCTCCGTGGGGCGGCAAGGAGAACATCTACGAGCTCGAGCGCTGCCTCAACAATGGCGCCGTGGGCGTCCAGCTCGCCTGCCACTACGGCCAGCTGTACCTCGACGACGAGGCGTTCAAGCCGTACCTGAAGGTGCTGAACGACAAGAAGGTCCCGGTCATCGTCCACCACACGCCGCTGCCGGTGGAGTGGAAGTCGGTCATCGACTACCAGAACTTCCGCCGTGAGTACGGCCGCATCATGGACCAGGGCATCGCGGTCGGGCGCGAGCTGTTCAGCGGCATGTTCGACGAGTTCCCCGACCTCAAGTTCATCCACACGATGCTCGGCGGCAACTGGTTCGGGGTCACGGATCTGCTCACCCCGCACGCCCCCAAGGCCGGCGAGGCGATGCAGCGTCTGTCGACGTCCGGTGGCGACAAGATCAAGCAGTACCTCGAGAACAACATCTTCTTCGACCTCACCCACCCGCACTCCTGGGGCAAGATCCAGGTCGAGGCGGCGCTGAAGATCAACGGTGCCGACCACTACATGTTCGGCTCCTCGTTCCCCGTCTTCCGCTCCTGGATGAGCCAGGGCGTCGAGTTCGTCAAGAACGAGCTGGACATCAGCGACGCCGACCGCGAGGCCGTGTTCCACGGCAACGCCAAGAAGATGTTCAACCTCCCGATCTGACCCGCACCCGAGCAGAGCGAGACCGATGAGTGCCCTACCGGACGAGGACATCGACGGCTTCTTCACGACCTCCCGCACGACGGGCCGTGAAGAGGCGGTCGAGCTGACCGACGACAGCTACCGCACCTTCCTGCCCGACCTCGACGACCCCAGGCTCACCGAGGTCCGCGGGATGACCTACGAGGAGTTCGCCCAGAACCGCTACCAGGCGCCCTTCCTGCGCGACCTCCTCGCCTACTGGGACGGCCTCTACCGCGAGCCGTTCGTCGGGATCACCTCCGACGGCACGGTGCGCGAGGGGCTGTACGCCCTGCCGTCCGCCGCGCCGCCGGACACCGGGAGCGCGCCCGCCGAAGCCGCCGTCCGCTTCCTCGGCATGCTCACCCCCGGCGAACTGGACGCGGTGCGCCACGACATCGACGCCCCCGAGTGGCGGTCCTGGAGCAACCCCGAGTTCATGGTCTACCGCGTGGGACTGAGGATGGAGGTGCTCACCGGCGACAAGACGTCAGCGATCCACGGCATCCTCCGCGCATCGCTCAGCCCCGAGGGCTACGCCCGGGTCTCGGGCGCCATGGAACTCAACGGCCGGCTCGGCGAGCTGGTCGGCCTGCCCACGGTCATGAACCGGCACAGCTACTGGTTCTCCATCTTCGGCGACCCGTCGGCGGGCGCGCGGGGCGAGCCGTGGGGCTGGCAGCTCTTCGGGCATCATGTGGCCCTCAACTTCGTCTCCGTGGGGGGCCGGCATGTCATCGCCCCGGTCTTCCTCGGCGCCGAGCCCGCGCTCATGGACGACGGCGGCCACGAGCCGCTCTTCGCGGAGCGGGAAAGGCTCGCCCTCGAACTGGCCGCTTCCTTCACGGCCGCCCAGCGCGCCCGGGCGGTCGTCTACGAGTCCGTCCTCGACCCGGAGATGCCGGAGGGACGGCTGCACCCCGCCGACGAGCGGCACGTCGCGGGCGCGTTCCGTGACAACCGGGTGATCCCTTACGAGGGAATTCCGGCGGACGAACTCGACGACGCCCAGCGCGACCTGCTCCGCCGCATTGTCGCCGACTGCCTGCACCTGCTGGTCGAGGGGCAGCGCGAGCTGGCGCTGGCGGAGTACGACGAGCACGCCGACGAGACGTGGTTCTCCTGGTACGGCGCCACGGACGGCTCCCAGCCGTTCTACTTCCGGGCGCACAGCCCGGTGCTGATCGCCGAGTTCGACGACCACGCCGGGGTGTGGCTGAACAACAAGCTGCCCGCGCGGTTCCACGTGCACACGACGCTGAGGCACCCCAACGGCAACGACTACGCCAAGGCGCTCATCGCCCTGTGGCGCGAGCGGGGCGAGTGATCCGTGCCCGCTTCAGAACCGCTGGTCCGGCAGGCCGGCCTCGTACTTCGTCACCGCCTCGATGGTGTTGATCTCGTGCTGCTTCGCGGCTGCCTCGATGGCCTCGGCCGACGCGCCCGACTCGATGAGCTGCAGGATGCCCTCGTGCTCGGCGATGGCGGCCTGGGCGCGGCCGGGGGCGTACCAGAAGGCCGACCTGCGGACGACTTCGAGCCGGGCCCACTCGTTGTCGACCATGTCGACGAGACGGCGGTCGGGGCAGCGGCAGGCGAGCAACCGGTGGAACTCCCGGTTGAGCCGGCCGAAGCGGGCCGGGTCGAAGTCGGCCAGCGCCTCCTTCATCTGCCGGTCGAGTGTGTGGGCCGCCGTCAGGTCGGCCTCGGTCAGGTGGGGCGCCGACAGCGCCGTCGCGTAGCCGCCGAGGCGCGCCACGATCTGCAGGCCCCGCTGCCACGCGTCGGTGTCGAACGTCGCCACCAGCGCGCCGACGTTGGGCACCATCTCCACCCAGCCCTCGGCCTGGAGCCGGCGCAGCGACTCGCGCCACGGCACCGAGCTGATGCCGTGCTCGCGCACCAACTGGTCGATGACCAGACGGTGCCCAGGTCCATAAGTGCCGTTCATGATCCGTTCCTTGAGGATCATGAATGCCTGTTCGGTCTTGGTCGCCATGCAGCAGATCCAACCACAATTCCGTACACGATATTGAAGCGAGTCCTGCCTTGAACCCCACACCCGCTTCCCCTCTGACCCCGGAGCTGCGGGCGAAGCTCGCGTCGGCGCCCGTCGCCGGACTCTCGGCCCAGCTGCGCCGCCGGGGCCTCGAGGGCGTGTTCATCGACGGCGTCCGTCCCGTGGTGGCGGGACAGAAATTCGTCGGCACGGCCCGCACGCTGCGTTTCGTCCCCTTCCGTGAGGACCTGTTCGCCGGCCGTGGCGGCGGCTACAACGCACAGAAGCGCGCCTTCGACTCCGTGGCGGAGGGCGAGGTCCTCGTCATCGAGGCGCGCGGCGAGAAGGGATCGGCCACGCTCGGCGACATCCTCGCGATACGCGCCCACGCCCGCGGTGCCGCGGCCATCGTGACCGACGGCGGGGTGCGCGACGCCGAAGCCGTCGCCGCCGTGGGCATCCCCGTCTTCACGGCGGGGCCGCACCCCGCCGTGCTCGGCCGCAAGCACGTTCCCTGGGACGCCGACCTCACCATCGCGTGCGGCGGTGCCACCGTGCAGCCCGGTGACATCCTCGTCGGCGACACCGACGGGGTCGTCGTGATCCCGCCGGGGATCGCGGAGGAGATCGCCGACGCCGCCCTCGCCCAGGAGGAGGAGGACGGCTGGATCGCCCGGAAGGTCGCCGAGGGCCACCGCGTCGAGGGGCTCTTCCCGATGAACGCCGCATGGCGGGCGCGGTACGAGGCCGAACGCGCCGCGGGGCCGGAGGCGGCGCCGTCGGACCCGGCGCGGGCCGGCTCGTGACCCGGACCCGGCGGGCCCCGGCCACCAGCAAGTCGCGGATCGCCTACGAGTGGATCCGTGAGCGGATCACGTCCGGGGCCTTCGGTCCCGGCCACCGCCTCGTCCTGACGACGCTCGCCGGCCGGCTCGGCATGAGCGTGGTGCCGGTCCGCGAGGCCATCCAACACCTCACGGCCGAGGGCCTGGTGACCTTCGAACCCAACGTCGGCGCGAGCGTCGCCATGGCCGACCCGGACCGCTACATCCACACGATGGAGGTCATCACCGTGCTCGAGAGCGCGGCGACCGCACTCTCGACGCCCCACCTCACCCGGCGGGACCTGGCCCACGCCCGGGAACTCAACGCGGCGATGCGCGAGGCGCTCGGCGACTTCGACCTCCGGGGCTTCAGCGCGCTCAACCAGGAGTTCCACCGCACCCTCTACGCCAGGTGCCCCAACCCCCGGCTGCTGGAGATGGTCGACGCGGAGTGGGCCCGGCTGGGCCACCTGCGCGACTCGATCTTCGGGTTCGTCCCGCACCGGCCCCAGGAGTCAGTGTGCGAGCACGACGACCTGCTCGACCTCATCGAGGGGGACGGAACGCCCGACCGGATCGAGCAGGCGGTGCACCGGCACCGCACCGGCTCCCTCGACGCCTTCCGCACCCGCAACACCCGCAACACCCGCAACATCCACAACACCAACGACGCCCATGGCGACCGCGTCGACCAAGGAGCCTGACGATGCTTCCCGACCAGACCCGCGCCGAACTCGCCGCCGAACTCGAACGGGCACACGCCGAGCGCGCCGTGCTGCCGCGCATCACCGCCCGGTACCCCGAGGCGACGGTGGAGGACGCGTACGCCATCCAGGGGCTGTGGCGTGACCGGCGGATCGCGGTCGGCCGCCGCCTCGTCGGCCGCAAGATCGGTCTGACGTCCAGGGCCATGCAGGCGGCGACGGGCATCTCCGAGCCGGACTACGGCGTGATGTTCGACGACACCGTCTGGGAGAACGGCGCCGTCGTGCCGTTCGAGGAGTTCTCCAACGTCCGTATCGAGGCCGAGCTCGCCTTCCTGCTCAAGGCACCGCTCAGGGGCCCCCACTGCACCCTCTTCGACGTGCTCCGTGCGACGGAGTACGTCGTCCCGGCGATGGAGATCCTCAACTCGCACCTGGAACTCGAAGGACGCACGATCGTCGACACCATCGCCGACAACGCCGCCTACGGCGGCCTGGTGCTCGGCGGCACCCCCGTCGCACCCGACACGGTCGACCTGCGCTGGATCTCCGCGCTGCTCTACCGCAACGAGACGATCGAGGAGACCGGCGTCGCCGCCGGTGTGCTCAACCACCCCGCCACGGGCGTCGCGTGGCTCGCCAACAAACTCCACCAGCACGGCACCGGCCTCGACGCCGGCGAGCTGATCCTCGCCGGATCCTTCACCCGGCCGATGTGGGTGTCGCGCGACGACTCGGTGCTCTGCGACTACAGAACGATGGGAACGATCTCGTGCAGCTTCCGGTAAACATCCCGGCGACCTTCCGCGAGGCCCTCACCGCCTCCGACCGCCCCCTGATCGGCATGTGGGTGTGCAGCGGCAGCCCGCTCGTCGCCGAGGTCTGCGCGGGCGGCGGCCTCGACTGGCTGCTGATCGACATGGAGCACGGACCCAACCAGCTCGAGTCGGTGCTCGCGCAGCTCCAGGCGGTCGCCGCCTACCCGGTCACCCCGCTCGTCCGTGCGCCGGGCCTGCTGCCGGTCGTGATCAAGCAGATCCTCGACCTCGGCGCCCAGAACATCCTGATGCCGATGATCGACACCCCGGAGCAGGCGGAGGCGGCCGTGCGGGCGGTGCGCTACCCGCCGCGCGGCAACCGCGGGGTCGGCTCGGCCCTCGCGCGCTCGGCCCGCTGGAACCGCGTCGGCGACTACCTGGCCAACGCGGACGAACACGTCTCGCTCTTCGTCCAGATCGAGTCGGCCACCGGCGTCGGGAACGCCGCCGGGATAGCCGCGGTCGACGGCGTCGACGGTGTCTTCGTCGGCCCGTCCGACCTCGCCGCGTCGATGGGCCTGCTCGGCAAGCAGACCCACCCCGACGTGGTGGCCGCGGTCGAGCGCGCCGTCGAGGCCGTCCGCGGCGCGGGCAAGCCCGTCGGCGTCAACGCCTTCGACCCGGCCGTCGCGTCGGCCTATCTCGACCAGGGCGCGTCGTTCGTCCTCGTCGGCGCCGACGTCGCCCTGCTCGCCCGGGGCTCCGAAGCCCTGGCCGAACGGTTCATCGGCGCGCCCGGCCAGGGCCGCGCAGGCAAGTGAAGGAGCACCCCTTGTCCCTCCCCCCGGACTCCGGCCGCCCCGGCGGCCGGGGCGGTCCCGATGGCCTGGGCCGTCCCGGCGGCCCGCGCCGCCGACCGCCGCGCGAGGTCGAGGTCGTCGACGTCACACCGCTGACCCCGCGCATGGTGGCGGTGGTGTTCGCCGGGGAGTCCCTCGCCGGCTTCGCCGAGCCCGCCCCGACGGCGCACATCAAGCTCTTCCTGCCCGACGCCGAGGGCAACGTCGCGCGGCCGTTGGTCGGCCCGGACGGCCGCCTTCGATGGCCCGACGGCCGCCCGACGATGCGGACGTACACACCCCGGCGCTTCGACGCCGAGGCCCGCACCTTGGAGGTCTGGTTCGTGCTGCACGGCGACGGCCCGGCCGCGCGGTGGGCCGCGCAGGTCCAACCCGGCAGCCGTGCGGCCATCGGCGGCCCAGGGGGCCGCTTCTCCGTCGACCCGACGGCGGCCCCATGGTGGATCGGCGGCGACGAGAGCGCCCTGCCCGCGATCGCCACGCTGCTCGAGGCGCTGCCGGACGACGGCACCGGCCAGGTACACCTGGAGATCGAGAGCCCCGAGGCCCGCATCGCCCTGCCGGCGCCCGCCGGTGTCGAGGTGACCTGGCACGACCGGGCGGGCGAGCCGGGCGCCGCCCTCGTCGACGCGCTGTGCCGGGCCGCCCTCGGGGACGACACGCACGTCTGGATCGCCTGCGAGGCCTCGGCGGTCCGCAAGGCCCGCTCGTACCTCTTGGACGACCGGGCGCTGCCGCACCCGCAGGTGACCACGCGCGGCTACTGGCGCGTGGGCGAAGCCAACCACCCCGACCACGACTTCGGCGAGGACTGACGGACGGGCTCGTCTGGGCCGGCGGGTCAGGCCGTCCGGCCCCGCCCCCGGCCTCCCGGCGAGCTCGGCACGCCGGCCGCAAGCTTGTTCGCCGCCCGGTCCGGCAGGAGATCGATCGGGCGCCGGGTCTCGACGTCGACGAGCGGAGTTCCGCGGATGCGGCCCTTGCGCCGGGCGTATTCGCGCACGCTGACCGCGCAGGGGCTCAGGCCGGTGTTCTGGGCGGCGTGTTCGCGAGCCCGTCCGGCCGGCGTCGGCCGTCGGGTGGGTCGGGCGCGCCGACGGGCGGCGGGGCGGCCGGTGTGCCGGCGCTCTCCAGCCACTCCACGTAGGCCGGTGCCTCCCGGGCCACGGCCCAGTAGGACTCCTCCAGGTACGGGTAGACCTCGTCAACTTCGGCCTCGGTGCGGGCGGCCAGCAGCAGCCGCACGCCGATGGGGTCGCCCTCCAGCGGGCGGATGGCCAGATCGGGGCGAGGGTGGGCGGTGGGCTGGCTGACGGTGACGACCTCACCGATCGCGGCCAGCGAGTACGCGGTGAGGTAGTCGCCGTGCAGCATCTCCGGCCGCAGGCCCGCCGACCGCAGGGCCCGGCACAGCGCATCCCACTCGCCGTCGACGGTGGCATCGACCATCCAGCGGTCACCGGCCAGGTCGGCCATCCGCACCCGGCCTCGCGAGGCCGCCGGGTGGTTCGCGGCAAGCGTGACGAACTGCGGCTCGCGTTCGACGAGGACGCGGACGCAGAGTCCGGGCGGCATCCGCAGCGGGCTGCCCTCGACCTCGTGCACGAACGCCATGTCGAGCTTGCCGGCGGCGACCATGGCCAGCAGCGAGTTGGCGGAAACGCTCATCTGGAGCGTCGGCTCGATCCGCGCCACCCCGGCCCGCAGCCGGTACAGCCAGCCCGGGATGGCGCGGTTCGCCGTGGCGCCGATGCGAAGCTGGAAGCCGCAGGCGGCGCGGGCGGCTTCGGCCCGGGTCTCCGTCACCATCGCCGAGAACTCCGTCATCAGCGGCCGGGCCCGGCTGAGCACCGCCAGGCCCAGCGGCGTGGGGCGGCAGCCGGTGCGGCTGCGTAGGAACAGCTGGGCGCCGAGGGTGTTCTCGATGCGCCGCAGCTGGGTGCTCAACGAGGGCTGCGTCATGCCGAGTTCCCGCGCCGCCTTGTGCAGACTGCCAGTGTCGGCGATGACGCAGAGCACGCGCAGGTGCCTGACCTCCAGCTCCATGGGGGGAGCGTAGAGCGGGGCTCCGTGTGACACCAGGTGCCCAAGTGCCAGCGAATCCGGATGAGTTGGACCCTGATAGCCCGGCGCTATCCCCATTTGCCATCATCCCGGGACCCGTTCAGGTGTCCGAGACTTCCTGGCAACCGATCGTTCCACCCCACAGAACGAACAGGAGCCCCCACATGGCGTCGTTGCGCACCAGCGCCAGGAAGAAGAACTCCAGGAGACTCACGGCTCTCGCGCTCGGTCTCGGACTGGCCGCGGCGGCCCTGGGCACCGCGGCCCCGGCGGGCGCCCAGCCCCAGGGCGCCGACCGGGCCCAGGCCCGTAGCGCCGCCGGCTACGTCGGTTCCGCTGAGAACGCCGGCAACAAGGCCTTCTTCGACGCGGTACTGAAGTCCGTCGCCCAGCGGCAGGCCAAGCAGCCCTCCCTCCAGACGGTGACCGTCTACTACAACGCCTCCCAGGCACCCAGCTTCCGCTCGCAGATATCGAGCGCCGCCTCGATCTGGAACAGCTCCGTGTCGAACGTGAAGCTCCAGGCGACGTCGGGCAGCGCTGACTTCGCCTACTACGAGGGCAACGACTCACGCGGGTCGTACGCGTCCACCGACGGCCACGGCAGCGGCTACATCTTCCTGGACTACGCGCAGAACCAGCAGTACGACTCGATCCGGGTGGCCGCCCACGAGACGGGCCACGTGCTGGGCCTGCCCGACCACTACAGCGGCCCGTGCAGTGAGCTCATGTCGGGCGGTGGCCCCGGCACGTCCTGCACCAACCGCTACCCGAACGCGACCGAGAGGTCCCGCGTCAACCAACTGTGGGCCAACGGTCTGGCCAAGGCCCTCGCCAAGGCCGGTGTGCAGCGCTGACCGACCGCGCCACCAGCGGACCGGCCTGCGGGCCCTGATCTCACCACACGTGTACGGACCGCGGCTCCCACCGCGGTCCGTACATCTGTGCCGGGTCGGGCCGGCAGGACTTCCGCCGCATCCGACTGACCTCTTGCAGATACGTCTGCTGAGTCGGCAGTGGCAGATCAGGCCTCGATCGCCGTGGGCACTGATCGACGTCGCCCGTCGCCCGTCGCCGTCGGCCCGGCCGCCCGGGTGTGCCTCCGGCCTCGGCCGCGTCCCGGTAGGAGCACTCCGCCCTGCGAGAGAGAGACCGGCAGAGCGGAGCGGGGTGCGCGGAGGGACCGGGAAGCCGGCCCGTCAGGTGAGCTCTCTGATGGGCCTTCCGGCGGAGGCCGTGATGGGAACCCCGGTCGGCCGGACCGCGTGCATGTGCGCGTCTGTCAGACAAGTGGGCGCAGTATCCACGCGACACGGCCACTTTCGCCACGACGGTCCCCGGGGCGGCCACCGGACAGCCGGGAACGAGCCCTTGCGGGGCGGGCGACTGGCTGTACGAGGACGGCGGTTGTGCGTCGTCATGGGTAAGTCGACGGGTGGTGTGAGCGATTGCGGTCTGCCGGCCTCAAGTCGCTCGTGATCAGCCGAACAGCTGGGAACCGAGCGGATGCTGCCGGTCGAAGCCGGGGAGGATCAGGAATGTCGCGCTGGCGGTCGTGGTGGTGAAGGGCAGCAGTGCGTCGGAGGTGTCCATGTGGGTGAGGGTGGCGGTGAAGGTCCGCAGGTCGTTCTGGAAGCTGATGAAGAGCAGGCCGGGCGCGGGCTGGTCGGTGCTGTAGGAACGGCGGAGCATGAGGCCGACCCCGACGACGGTGGCGTGCGCTCTGCGCACGTGGGCGTCCGCGGGGACGAGATAGCGCCCGTCCGGTGTCTTGGCTCCGAGTGCCGGGCCCGAGGCTGCGGTGCCGCCGGAGAGGGGGACGCCGCTGGCCCGGCGTCGCCCGAAGACAGCTTCCTGTTCGGCGACGGACAGGGCGGCGAACCGCGGCAGGTCGAGTTCCATACGCCGCAGTACGGCGAGGGTGCCGCCGGCGACCGCAGGGGGCCCGGCCAGCCACAGGTCGCGTTGTTGTTCGGCGGTCGTGTGCGGGCCCACGATGCCGTCGATGAAACCGAGCGGGTTGCGTGGCGCGGTAAGGCCGTTGCCGACGGGCACGTTCGTACCGCGGCGTGCGGACTGGCGCCAGCGTACGTGGATGCGGTCACCGGCGTGGTCCAGGAGCGCGGCGGCGACGACCGGTAGGAGCAGCGCGTCGCTGGCGCAGATCTGCATCAGCAGATCACCGCCGCGTGCCTGCGGGGCGATCCGCTCGCGGGAGAATCGTGGGAGGTCGGCCGTGCCGGGCAGCGAGGCACCGGCCGTGCGCACCAGCCGGGGCCCCACACCGATGGTCACGGTGAGGTCGCCCGGCGGCAGGCCCAGCAGCCGGGCGTCGGTGCCCGCTGTGAGTGCGCTGATGGCTCGGCCGAGTTCGGCCAGTAACGGACCGGGTGCCACGGTGGCGCCGAGGTCGGCCACCACGGCGAGCAGATTGGGCTGGGCCGGCCGGGGGAGCGTGATGCCTGCCTGATGGCGGCCCGTCGCCGGAATCGGCACAGGCGTAGCCCCCCGGGCAGGGGCGTGCCGGCCTGGCTGGGCGGAGCCCGGTGTGCACCCGGCGGTCAGGCCGGTGGCCGTCATGGCGCCGGCGACATCGAGGAACGTGCGGCGCGACAGGGGGCGATCGGCTCGGCGCATGGGGTGCAGAGTGCCACACCCGCATCGCGAAAGCCGGTCAATCTCGCGATTCCGGCCCGGGGTTGGGAGTCATGCCAGACTGGGATCATGCCTCGATTAGCTCTTCGCGTGCTGGCGGCGGTAGTGGGCACGCTGACACTGGTGGCAGGCTGCGGCGGCGATGGCGGATCGGAAAGAGGCCGGCGCCCTGCCGGTGCGCATGTGACGATCCGAGTACCTGCCGATGCCCCCACGATCTCGGATGCGGTGTCCCTGGCCCGGCCCGGTGACCTGGTGCTGGTCGCGCCGGGCGTCTACCACGAGTCGGTGAGGATCGGCACGGCGCGCATCACTCTTCGCGGTCTGTCCCGGGACAAGGTTGTCATCGACGGGCGGTTGCAGCAGCCGAACGGCGTCGTCGTCTCGGCGCCAGGGGTGGCCGTGGAGAACCTGACCGTGGAGAACAACACGCAGAACGGAGTCCTGGTCACCGGTTCGGCGAAGGCGGCCGCCGGCCTGCCGGGGGGAAGCGGCGGCTACGACACCGGCGACGAGCCCGTCACCTTCCTGAAGTCGTTCCTGGTCTCCCACGTGACCGCGACGCGAAACGGTCTGTACGGCATCTACGCGTTCTCCGCCCAGAACGGTGTCATCGAGCACTCGTACGCGTCGGGCGGCGCCGACTCGGGGATCTATGTCGGCCAGTGCAAGCCCTGCAACATCGTGGTGCGGGACAACGTCGCCGAACTCAACGCGGTCGGTTACGAAGGCACCAACGCCAGCGAGGACATGTACGTCGTCGGCAACCGCCTGGTCGGCAACCGGGTCGGACTCACCACCAACTCCGACCACCAGGAGAAACTGGTCCCGCAGAGGGGCTCCGTGATCGCGGGCAATCTCATCGCCGGCAACCAGCGGACGGCCACTCCGGAGCAGGCGGACGGCGGGTGGGGCATCGGCGTCGGCATCGACGGCGGCAGCGACAACCGGTTCGTCCGCAATCGCATCGCCGGCAACCGCAACGCCGGGTTGGTGATCACGGCGACCACCGACATGCCTCCGGTCGGCAACCAGATCCTGGACAACACGTTCACCGGCAATGGCGTCGACGTCGGCTGGACGTTTCCCACCGCCACGCGGGGACGGGGCAACTGCCTGCGGGGCAACGATCTGCGCACCACCGTGCCCGCCCGGCTCGCGACGACCGCGGCCTGCCCGGTTCCGGCCGGGGTGTCCTCGCCGGCCGGCAGGTGGACGGTGCCGACGGCACCCGGTGGCATCCCGTTCACCGAGGTCGCGGCGCCCGCTCCGCAGCCGCAGTTCCCGCACGCCGCGACCGCGGGCGCCACCGCTGTCCCGCCCGTCCCGGCCCTGCCGAAGCTGGAGGGCGTCCGGCTGCCGCCCGTGTCCCTGCTCGCCGCGAACGCGCGGGTGCGGACGTCCTGAACGGCGGTCACCGGGTCGGGGTGGTTCCGGGTACCGGCTCGACCGGGACGTACTTGTGGGTGTCGAAATCGATGACCACCGGCTCCGGCTGCGAACCCACCCTGACCCGGACCCGGTACATGGTGCCGTCGGAGCCGATCCAGTAGCGGACGTTGCCCGCCGTGCCGGAGCGGTCCGGGGAGGACGGTCCGGTCATGACGTCCACCCGGCGCCCGTCCACATGGTCCCGTCCCAACCACGCGGCGCCGTTCTGCGGCAGCAGTTCGGCGTTGTCCGGCCGGTCGCGGCCGAGTCCGAGCGTGATGGACAGGGAGGTGTCCAGCGCGCTGCCGGACGACAGCAGCGGACGGTCGTACCAGCCCGAACGGGGCGGCGACGCGGGTGCCTGCGCCGGGGCGTCCGTCATCGGGCGGACGTGCACCGCCGTGGGCGTCCACCGGATCAGCCCGTCGCTGGACTTGCCGCGCCCGGTGCCGTGCACCACGCCGTACCCGACCTTGTGCCGATAGTCGACGGACCCGGTGACGGTCAGCCCGCCGGCGGTGCCCGGCACGGTGATCGTCACCGCACGGCCCTGGGCCTGGTAGTTGCGGAAGCGCGTGATCGCCAGCCGGCTCGTTTCGTCCGTCGTCAGCGGGCGTGGACCGCCGGCGCCGGAGTCGCCGTCGGTGATCAGGAACGCGGCCACCCCGGCCACCGCGGCGGCCGCGATGCCCATGACGGCCGCCGCCCGGCGCGACCGCGACCATCGGCGCCGGTCAGCCGGACGACCCGGTGGGGCTTGCCGGGTTCTCATGCTTCGCACACGGCTCGACGCTGACACTCTGCGATTCATCCTTTCGGTCACCACGCCGTCCGGCCGCCGCGGTTCGCGGCGGCCCTCGGCAGTCCGGTGACGGATCACGCCGAGGCCGGCCCTCGTGGACCGGCCGGGACGTGATCCGCCCGTCCGCGCCGTCCGGATCACGGACGGGCGGATCAGCGCTGTGCGGTTCGTTCAGTGTTGCCGGGCGCGACGGTTCCGGGTCACGAACGCGATGACCAGGCCCGCACCCACCAGCAGACCGACGATGCCGATCATCTCCGCCAGCCCGGACGTACCGGTGTTCGCCAGCGAACCCTCGCCGCCACCGGCCGGGGCCGGATGGTTGGCGGGCGGCGCGGGCGACGGCGCCGTGGAGGCCGCGGGCGGTGTCGGTGTCGGTGTCGGTGTCGGTGTAGGTGTGGGAGTCGGTGTCGGCGTCGGTGTGTCTTTCGGGATGTACACCCCGGCGTCGATCGTGTGATCGACCCCGCCCGGCTTGTCCGGCGCCGTGACGGGCGCGTAGCCGTTGCACAACGGCCCGGTGGCCGGCGGGGTCACATTGGAGTCGTGCGCACGGTCGGCGCCGGCTCGCGGGAGCGTGAACCTCAGCTCGCTCGCCGGGGGCTGCTCGGGCACCTGGCTGGTGTCCGCGGTGCACACGTCGAACTGCACCGTGTACTTCGCGCCCGGCGTGAGCTCGTACGCGGCGCCGACACCACCGAAGTAGTATTCGCCGGCGGCATCGGTCCTGGTCGTGTCGACCTGTTTGCCGTCCGCGTCCAGCAGGTTGACCGTCGCCCCCGGCAGCAGCACGTGCCCCGGGTCCTGGATCCCGTTGTGATCGCCGTCGAACCACACGACGTTGCCGATCTGGATCGGCGCGTTCGCCGCCGCGTACGCGATGTCACCGAGTCCGCCGGCCTTGCCGAACCCGCCCTGTTCCCGGCTGACGAACTGGAACCCGTTGGCGGTCGGGTTGTTGCCCGGGCCCTCACCGGTCGCGATGTCGAAGTACCCGGTCCCCGATGTCGCGACGTTGACGACCGGGTCGAACTCCGTGCTGACGACCCATTGCTGCTGCGGGATGTAGGCCACCGACCCCAGCGCGGTCTCCCGGTGCGCGTTGGCGTAGAAGTCGCCCGGGAAGTACTCGACGACATCGGCGGGCTGGCCGCCGTTGTTGGCGGGGGTGGCGTGGTTGGGGCAGTTCCCCGTGCCTTCCCACTGGTACTCACCGGTGGGAGTGGCGCAGACCATGGTGATGTCACCGCCGGACATGCCGTTCTCGGCCGTGTCGTTCCCCGGGCGTGGGTCCAGCCCTCCCCAGCTGAGCACGTCCATGAACCGGTCGCGGAATCCCAGGACCATCGAGCCGTCGCGGGCGAAGGCGAGGGAGGCCAGCTCCGGTTGCGGATCGATGTAGACGTTGCCCGACTTGCGGTCGTCCCACGTGTCGAGGCTGGTGTTCCACGGGTTCCAGTGGGTGGCCTTGTCGCCGGAACCGAAGACGGTGCCGCGTTCGTACGTGAGCGGGTGGCTCAGCACCGTGGTGAACCGCTTGCCGTCGTAGGCGGATACGAAGGCCTTCAGGTCCGCGCGCTGCTGCGTGCTCTCCGCGCTGCACACGCCGCCGACATACAGGGTGTTGTCGTGGGCCTGGAGACCGAACGGCCGCCAGTCCCCGGGGCTCGCGCACCCCGGATCCGGGATGGGGACCGTCGACTTGGGCGCCGCGGCCGTGGCCCCTGTCGCGTCGAAGCTCACCAGGCTGCGGGTCCGCAGGTTCACCGCGTACAGCGTGGAGCCGTCCTCCGACAGGGCCAGGCCACCGATGCTCTCCTTGCCCGGCACGTCGGTGAACCCGGCATCCTTGATCATGTTTGCGGTGTCGTGCCGCGTCACCGCGGCGTCCGGTACCCGCGCGAACAGCCGTGGCGTACCGGAGCCGTCGACCGGCACCGTGTAGATCGCGCCCCCGCCCTGCGGCCCGTACGGGGCGTAGCGGCGGGCGAACGCGCTCTGGAACAGCCGGGTCCTGTACTTGTCGTACGCCAGCCCGAACGTCGTGCCCACCTGGTCCTGCGTGGCCAGCGTGGTCGGGCACGCCACATCGGTGGGACACGTGCCCCGGACCTTCGTCCCGAACGCCACCAACGCCCGATTGTCCGTCCCGTTGGCGCCGTTGTGGACCGGCACGAAGTACCGCGAGTCCGGCAGCGCGTAGTCGGCCGGATTCCACACCCCCGTCACCACCGAGGCGTTCTTTCCGTCCGACACGTCCACGAACGACGTGAAGCTGTCGAAGTGGTCCTCCTTCGTCGACGCGGGCGCCGCCCGGAGATAGTCGCTGTACGGCGCCGGGATGCTGACGTCGACGCGGTACCGGCCGCCGCTCAGCGCCGTCGAGCCCGGCGTCACGACCTTTCCGGTGGCATCCGTGACGCCGGTGACACTGTGCCCGGCGGGGTCGGAGATCTTCACCTTCATGCCCCGCTGCGGCACGTCCATCGTCGCGTTGACCACTCCGGTGCCGAAGAAGTCGCGCAGCACCTCGACCGTCAGCGTGCCGTCGGCGGTCGAGGCGGCAGCCGGTCCGGCCGTCGCTCCCACGGCGCCCCCTGCCAGCAATAGAACAGATAACGCGACGCGCGCCGGCGGCTCCGCAAGCCGCCAGGCCAACCGGCGCGAATCTCTGCCGAGTCGATTCATGGCATCACACTCCACACTTCTCTTGTGGTGAGAACGAAGCACTCGCTTTTCGCCGCACGCCCACTTCATGACTCCGGGCGCGGACGCCGGTCGGCGAACGTCAGGGAATGAAAAGGGCCCACCGCTGTTGCGTGGGCCGAATTATGATGATCATATGAGGATAAATTGTGAGTGTCGCGAGCCTGAAAGGTGAACACGCCTTCACGACCTCGGGCAGGACCGCCTCGGATTACGTGTTCTCGCAGCTCAATCACGGTACGTCACCCTCATCCCCGACCTCGCCGACCGCCATCGCGAGCAGCGCGCGATATCGTATCCCTGGGGTCTCGCCGTCACCACAAGAACCCCTCACATTCATCGGGATCCGCGATAGCGGGCGACCGCCCGGAGAACGGCGACCGGAAGAATGTTCGGCTGTGAAATGATGGCCGAATTGCGCTGAGCCGGAGCGGCTGCGTGGCCTGGGTGAAGTGGCTGAGGCGGACCCGGCCGCCGCGGTCGGGGTGCTCTTGTCTCGGCGGGCGCCGGATTCATCGCTGCGGGCATGCGATCGCGAGGGTCGCCGCCATCACGGCGGCGACCCGGGACCTTCAACGATGTCTTGCGGGGACCGTCAGGTGCGGGTCCAGCGTTGGTTGCTGCCGTTCGCGCAGGAGTAGAGCTGGATCAGGGTGCCGTTGGCGGTTCCGCCTCCGACCGCGTCCAGGCAGAGGCCGGACTGGACGCCGACGATGGATCCGTCGGAGTTGAGGCGCCATTTCTGGTTGTCGCCGCCCCAGCAGCTGTAGATCTGGACTTTGGAGCCGTTGCCGGTGCCGGCGGCGTCCAGGCACTTGTTGCCGTAGACCCTGAGCTCGCCGGCGTCGGTGTAGGTCCACTGCTGGTTGGTGCCGCTGTGGCAGTCCCACAGCTGGAGCTGGGTACCGTCGGTGGTGGCGGCGTTGGGCACGTCCAGGCAGCGGCCCGAACCGACGCCCTTGAGCTGTCCGCCGTCCGAAGGGGGCGGGGTGGTGGAGCCGCCGTTGAGTGCGTTGAGGACGGCGGTGTAGGCGGGCTTCTTGCTGCCGTCGCCGTTGAACAGCAGCGGCGTGTCCCCGGATCGCCAGGAGTCGGTGTCGCGCACCCCCCAGACGGTGATGCCGAGGCAGCGCGGGACGGCCAGGCAGTCGTTGGTCACGTTGGCGTAGGTCGAGGCCGAGGCGCCCTGGATGTCGAGTTCGGTGATGGCCACGTCGACGCCGAGGGCGGCGAAGTTCTGCAGGGTGGTGCGGAAGTTGCTGTTGTAGGGGCTGCCGCTGTTGAAGTGCGACTGGAAGCCGACGCAGTCGATCGGCACACCGCGCTGCTTGAAGTCCCGGACCATGGAGTACACGGCCTGGGTCTTGGCCCAGGTCCAGTCCTCGATGTTGTAGTCGTTGTAGCAGAGCTTGGCCGCCGGGTCGGCGGCGCGCGCGGTGCGGAAGGCCACCTCGATCCAGTCGTTGCCGGTGCGCTGCAGGTTGGAGTCGCGCCGGGCTCCCGAACTGCCGTCGGCGAAGGCCTCGTTCACGACGTCCCACTGGGCGATCTTGCCCTTGTAGTGGGCCATCACGCCGTTGATGTGGTCGATCATGGCCTGGCGCAGGGTGCTGCCGCTGAGGCTCTGCATCCAGCCGGGCTGCTGGGAGTGCCAGGCCAGGGTGTGGCCGCGCACCTGCTTGCCGTTCTGCACCGCCCAGTTGTAGACGCGGTCACCGGCGGTGAAGTTGAACTGGCCCCGCTGCGGTTCGGTGGCGTCGATCTTCATCTCGTTCTCGGCCGTCACCATGTTGAACTCACGGCCCGCGATCGTCGTGTACGCCGAGTCGCCCAGCTTGCCCGAGGCGATGGCGGTGCCGAAGTAGCGGCCGCTCTGCGCCGCCGCGGCGCCGAGCGTGCTCTCGGCGGCGTGTGCGGTCGGCGGTGTGATCAGAGCGGCGACCACACCGAGGACGCCGGCGACCAGCGTCAACAGCAGGCCGTGGATCTTCCGGCGGACAACGGGTCTGGGAAGGGCATACGAGCCCATGACTGTGCCTCCAAGGTAGAAATCACGGAAGGACCGAAGCGCGGGGTCTTGCATCGCCCGCTGCCGGGCGGCAGACGGACGGACGGGGCGGGCCGGAGCCCGGGCAGCACGGAAGGTTCGACATGTCGAACTGCGGTCGGCTTCTCAGGCAGGGATGATTGAGGTATTGACGATGCATCGTCAATACTCCGCGCACAAAAGTTTCTGCTTCTTGTTCGAATGTTTCGAGACCCTCCGCTGAGCGGTGAGCCCCCGGTGTCGCCGTCGGCGTGGATGTCGCAGGGTAAGGGGCGAGGTCGGGGCGAGTGTGCCGGGCGCTTCCTCTGTTCCGATGTCAAGCGTGGTCCGGCTCGGTCATTCGTCGAGTGTGATGTGCGACGCTTGGCGGCACCCGTTCCCGCAATGTTTCGGCGTGGACAGCGATACATGCGAGGGGTGTTGACGCCGTTCACCGGTTCCTTACCATTCAGGTTGCTCGACTCTTCGAGCTTTGTTCGATATTGCGAACAGTCGCATGTCATGGCCGCGCCAGCCTCGCAGCGGTCTGGTACTGACAGTCCGGACAACCTCTGACGAGGCCGACCGGAACCGCCCACTGAAGGTTGAGGAAGTCCCCATGCACAGAGGAAGTCTCGGCCGCAGGCGTACGTCTGCGGTGCTCGCCGCCGCGGTTGCGGTCCTGGCCGCGTTGGCGGCGATGCTCGTCGCCGCCCCGGCTCAGGCGGCCACCAGCGGCGCCCTGCGCGGTGCCGGTTCGAACCGGTGCCTCGATGTGATTGGCGCCGGCCAGGACGACGGCACGTACCTGCAGATCTACGACTGCTGGGGCGGGACCAACCAGCAGTGGACGCTGACGGACGCCAATCAGCTGACCGTGTACGGCAACAAGTGCCTGGACGTCCCCGGCCACGCCACCACGGCCGGCACCCGGGTGCAGATCTGGTCCTGTTCCGGCGGGGCGAACCAGCAGTGGCGGGTGAACTCCGACGGCACGGTCGTCGGGGTGGAGTCCGGGCTGTGCCTGGAGGCCGCGGGCGCCGGTACGGCCAACGGCACGGCAGCGCAGATCGGGACGTGCAACGGCGGCAGCAACCAGAAGTGGACCGGCCTCTCCGGTACGACGCCCCCGCCGGGCACGTGCTCTCTCCCGTCGACGTACCGGTGGTCGTCGACGGGTGCGCTGGCGCAGCCGGCGAACGGGTGGGTCTCGGTGAAGGACTTCACCGACGTGGTCTACAACGGCAAGCACCTGGTCTACGCGTCGAACGTGTCGGGATCGTCGTACGGCTCGATGATGTTCAGCCCC
>NZ_JBFADM010000059.1:0-52282 GCF_040641355.1 Streptomyces sp. NPDC020996 | reverse complement strand
CCGAGTACGAACGCGACTGGTGGCGACAACAGGAAGCCGTCTCGCAGTCCGCCTGAAACAAGATCACCGGACTCTACGAAACTCGGGTCAGCTCATCATGGGTGTCGACGGCAGGTGGGTCGAGTTCGGCCAGGGCGCCCAGCTGCGTGTGGAGGTCACTGCGGGTACGATCGATCTCCCTTTGCAGCGTGGCGACGGCCGCAGTGGCGGAGGTGTGCGCGGCTTCGGCCTCTTGTACCACGGCACGTGCCTGCTGCTCGGCGGCGACCAACTGGTCACGGGCTGCAGCGCGTTCGTCAAGATGGGCGCGATCGGCGTCGCAGTCACGTTCGGTGTCGGCAGGACGATCGGGCAACAGCGTGCCCAGCCGCTCATCGAGCAGGGTGCGCCGCTGGGTCAGGGTGTCCGCGGCGCGCTGCTTGGCGGCAACCGTCGTGGTGGCGGCCTGACGCTGGGAAAGCAGGTCACGGTGTTCGCGGACCGCAGCATCACGCGCGGCCTGGGCGGCGGCCAGGGCCGGGTCGGACAGCGGCGGCGGGAGGATGGTGACGCTCTGCTCGCAGACCGGGCAGGCGTGGCCCACCTGGAGCTGAGGGCGTAGCTGGGCGGCACCGGCGAGGGTGCGGGCTTCCTCGAGGGCGGCCGTGGCCGCGTCGAGACGCACCTGCGCGCCGGTGACCGCACTGTCGGCCTGGGCGGCTGCCTCCACGGCGTCATCCAGCTCGCTGGTGGCGTCGGTGAGGGAGCTGGTGACGTGAAGGAGCTGGTCGAGTACCTCGCGCGCCTCGGTGAGCCGGCTGCCGTCGCCGGCGGCGGTGAGCGCGGAAGCGGCCTGGTTGTGCCGGTCGCGGGCTGCGGCCAGCTGGGTGGCGGCGGCGTCGGCCTGCCGTGCCAGAGCCGCTTCCCGGCTGGTCAGGTCACCGACACCGTCGGGGGTTTGGACGGGAGCCAGCAGCTGTTGGCGACGCTGCAATGCCGCGTACGCCTGTTGTACCCGGTCGCGGCGGCCGCGGGTCTCCTCGGCGGTGCGCCGGGCCTCGGTGACGGCGTCTGCCAGCGCCCGTAGCCGCTCCTCGCTCTGCGCCAGCTCTTGGCGGGCACGCTGTGCAGCCGCGATGACTGCGTCGCGGCGCCCGACCAAGCCGGCTTTCTCGGTGTAACGGTCGCGGGCAATGTTGAGGACAGCGCGCTGCGGGCCGGATTGGGCGGCTTTAGTGGCGTCGGCCAGGGTCTGGGCAGCCGCGTCGGCGGCGTCGCGGGCCGTGTGGGCGGCTGTCTGGGCCTCCACGGCACGGCGCTGCAGCTCTCCGATGCCGTCTGGGGTGCGGAGGGGGGTGAGCCGGGCAAGTTCGGTGCGCAGAGTGGCGACACGTGCGTGGGCATCGCTGGCGCGGGAGTGTGCCTCGGCGACGCGGGGCACGAGCTGGTCGACGGTGGCGGCCAGCTGTCCCAGTGCCGACAGGCGGGCCTGGGCGTCGGCCTCGGCTTGCGGGGTGGCGTCGGCGTGCCGGCTCAGTTGGTCAGTGAGGACCTCGATCTCCTTGGCTGCTTCGGCCGCCTGGGCGCCGGCGCGTTTGCCGATGCCTTCGTAGTGGGCGGCTCCGAGCAGCTTGAGCAGGATCTGTTGCCGGTCGCGGGCGTTGGCGGACAGGAACCGGGCGAAGTCGCCTTGGGGCAGGACGACGCACTGGCAGAAGTCGTCGAAGGACAGGCCGAGCAACTGCTCGATGGTGGCGTTGAGTTCCTTGATTTCTCCGGCCAGTACTTCCGGCTGTGGCCCGTCTGCGTCGGTGACGACCGCCGTAGGGTCGGTGAACTTCACCAGGCTGACGGTCTTTTGCTGGATCTGTTGGCCGACGCGGCGGACTTCGCGGGCGACTTGGTAGCGCTGGGATGCGACGTCGAAGGTGAGCGAGACCGTGCATCGGTTGCTCGTGGGGGCGAGCGCGTAGGCGATGGCGTTGCTGCGGCCCCACCGGTAGGCCGAGCCGTACAGGGCGAAGGTCAGGGCGTCGAGAACGGTGGACTTGCCTGACCCGGTGGGGCCGACGAGGGCGAAGTAGTCGGCGTCGGTGAAGTCGACCACGGTGGGAGCGCGGAAACCAGCGAAGCCGTTGAGCTCCAGGCGAACGGGGCGCATGTTGAGGGATTCCTTCTAGCGGGTGTCAGGGCCGCTGGGTCAGGAGCGGGCGGTCGAGCGGGTCAGGTCGTCGTGCAGGTGGTTGAACAGGGCCGTGACCCGGTCGTCGCTGACGCCGACGCTGTGGCAGTAGTCGGAGAACAGTTGCGCAGGCGTCTTGGTCGGCTGGTGGGTGGCGATGCCCGCCTTGGCGCCGGTGCTCGCATGGTCGGGGTGGATGCGGATCTCGAGGGCGTTGGGAAGGGCTTCCAGCAGGTCGTCGCGCATGCCGGCGTAGGCGGGCTGGGTGACCACGAGCCGGAGGTAGTCCTCGCCGTAGACGGCGTGGTCGGCGGTGAGCTGGGCGACGGTCCCCTCGATGGTGCGCAGCCTGCGGCCGGCAGTGACCGGGATGTCGGTGATCTTCGCGGGGGTTCCGGGAGAGGCTTCGACGAGGCAGACCACGTGGGTGTTGTTCTGCTCGCCGAAGTCGATCGCATAGGGGGATCCGCTGTAGTGCACCGGGCAGGCGGCCGGGATCGTCTGTCGGCGGTGCAGGTGGCCCAGGGCCACGTAGTGCGCTTCGACGGGGAAAATAGCGGCGGGCACGTGGTATTCCATGATCGATTGGGCAGCCCGCTCGCCGCCACCGAAGACGCCACCGGTGCACGTCAGGTGGGCCATGACGATGTTGACGGCGTCGGAGGTGAAAGCCCCTGTCAGGTTGTCCAGAACATCACGGATGAGCTGGTCGTAGGCACCGACGTTCTGCGAGGGGGTATTGGCGATGATCTCCGCGGCGCGGACGGCGTAGCGCTGGGAGAGAAACGGCAGAACGGCGACGTTGACACGCTCGTTGGTGGATTTGGCGCGGAAGCTGTGCACGCCGCCCTTTGCAGCCGGGCGGGCCTGGCCATAGACATGGATGCCAGCGATGTCCATCAGCGGCTTGTAGGCCTCGAGTGTGGCGCCGTGGTCGTGGTTGCCGGCGATCAGGACAACTTCGATGTCCTGCTTGGCCAGTTGCAGCAGGGTGCGCACGACAAGCCTTTGGGCGTCCGCGGTGGGCGCGGCGTTCTCGTAGAGGTCGCCGGCGATGAGGACGGCATCGACGTCGTTGCCGACGGCTATCTGGGTGATCTCACGCAGTACGCCTGCCTGCTCCTCGAGCCGGTTACGGCCCTTGAGGGTCTTGCCGACATGCCAGTCGGAGGTGTGGAGAACTTCACCGGGTCGGTCCTTTTCGGATGGCTGAAGCAGAGCAGCGGGTTGCGTCAGGCGTGATCTGAAGGCGCTTCGGCGGACGTCAGAAGGGCGGCTCGTCGATGGCCCCGTCGTCGGGATCGTCGAACCACGAGTCGCTCTGGGTCTGGGGCAGCTTGCTGAACGGGTCCGGTCGCGCCGCACCACCGGCGTTCGAGTCAGCAGGCGAGTGGCCGGTAGTGAAGGTGGGATCGGCGACCTCGGAGAGGCGGGTGGCCCAGGCAGGAAAGGGGAATTCGACGGCCAGCGGCACCGGGATCTCGGGCTGGGAGACGAACATGGTGCCAGGCTTGGCGAGGGTGGCGCGCTGCCGCTGCGAGGCGGGCAGGAAGCCGTACTCAGGTCGGCCGGCCTCGGCGGGATCGAGCCGGCCGACGATCTTGATCGAGGAGTTCGACACGATGCGCCGTTCCACCTCGGAGGCGGTCTGCTGAGCGCCGATAAGGATGATGCCGAGCGAGCGGCCGCGTTCGGCGATGTCGAGCAGGACGTCCTTGATCGGAGAGGAGCCCTCGCGCGGCGCGTACTTATTCAGCTCGTCGATCACCGTGAACAGTAGCCCGCCCGGACCGGCTTGCTCCTTGCGGTCGGTCTCCGCGGCGAGCACGACACCCACGACGAACCGTTGCGCCCGCTCCGGCAGGTTGTGCAGGTCCACCACGGTGACCTGCTGCCCCGAGGTGTCGATGGAGTGCGTGACCGGACGGTCGGTGACCGTGCTCAGGTCGCCGCGAAGCAGGGGGCCCAGCGGCCTTTGGGACGACCGCAGCCGCCGCACGAACGCGTTGACGGTACCCATCCCCACCGCCGGCCCCGCCCAGTCCGCGCGTGTGGCTTCGTCGGTGACCTTCTCGCAGATGAACGCGATCATCTCCGCCCAGGTGCGGATGGTGGCTCCGTCGATGGCGACCGCGCCGTCGTTCCCTGCGGCCTGGGCCTCGCGGTGCAGCCGGCTGGTGACCTGGTGCACGACAATCGTGTACTGGTTCTTCTCGTCTTCGACGTCAGCGAACACGTACGGGAGCAGCTCGCGTTGGCAGAACTCCGCGAGCGTCCACCAGAACGCGGTCACCCCGCTGGTCCGGCCGGTGACGTGGGGGCGGCCGGTGGTATCGCCAGGCAGCGGCGGCGCGTAGAAGCCGGCAGAGGCAAAGGGTCGAGCGGGCAGGCCGAGCCGCGCGTATGCGGCGCGCAGCGTCTCATCGAGGCGGGCGTTGGGCTGGTCGACGAACAGCAGGTCCTCGCCTTTAACCGAGAAGATCAGGGCCTTGGCGTTGACCGTACGGGCTCCCAGGGCACCCGAGGTGAACAGCGAGTGCAGCAGGAACAGCGCGAAGCTGGTCTTGGTCGCCACCCCGGAGATACCCGAGATCGACACGTGGGCGCCGCGGGTACCGTCGAGGAACTCGAGGTTGAGATAGATCGGTTCGCCGTCACGACCGATGCCGGCGGGGATCCGCGCGTCCATCTTGTCGAAGTACAAGGCGGCGTCCCGGTCAGCACCCGAGGCCCGGATCGCGACTGCGCCGGGACGTGGCGGGACGTAGCACTCGGGCTCGACGCGGGTGGTGGTGACCTCGGCGATCTCCTGCACGGTCGCCGGCAAGATCCCGTCCGCAATGAGGAACACATCCGAGCCGAACGCGGCGCCCTCGTGGCGGGCGACCACCTCCGTCACCACGCCGGAGGTGACGACCTCGCCGTAGCCGGGGATCTGCCGACGGGTGCTGACCACGTCGTCGAGCTGCAGGTACGCGTCGGGGGAAAGGGCGACGTGAAACTTCAACGGCGTGGAGTCCTCGGTGCCTGCAACCTTCCCGACCTCCTGCTCGACACCGCCACTGAGGGGCAGGCCTCCAGGCGGCTGCCGACTCGTCAGGGGCGCTGAACCGGGGCCTGAGGTAGTGCTGTCGACGCCAGGGGTCTTGGAGTCGGTTTCGGTCATCGGCGGTCCTGTGCCTATCTCATCGTGCGTCGGGGCGGCCCTGGCGGCTGGCGGTGGACACCGTACGCCGGGGCACCGAAACTACTGGGCAGTTCCACAGATTGCCGGGACTCCAAAGATGCCCAGTCCCGACGGGCACGGGGGCGGCTTACCCTGCAGATGCGCAACCCGGCCAAGGCCAGTACCCGTCAGTCCCGCCCACCGGTCCCTCTGGCTCTTCGGTTGCAACTCGTTGCGTGCCACGGCCGGCGAACTTCCCGCACCGAAGCACTCCGCCATCGACGCCGGACCACCCACGCGTTGGCCGAAGGCACGTCGCTGATCGCCGACGGATGATGTCGTGGTCGGTCTATCCGCGCCACAGGGCACAGGCGGATGACGTCGGCGAGAAGCGGTCCCGTCGCTGTCGCTCTCCCCGACCGCAGCATGGATGGCCGAGTCGAAGTCGGCCTACAGACGTACGGCCTGACCCGCTCGTTCTGCCGAGCGCAGCCGAAGAGCAGAAAGTTTTCGGCACACAGACATGCCAGATACATCCACACCCCCGGCGTGCTGGAGCCCGCACCACGAACGGCACAGGCGGTGAATAACCGCCTCAAGCACCCCACCCGCACGCGGCCTTCGCGCATCCTACACACGATCCCTTCACCATGCATACACATTTCGCCACCTCTCGCACCTCACCTGGAAGCGACACGGCGGCGGCCTCCTCGGACGCAGCGCCGATCGGTCACGCTGCCGTGCGTCCAGGCGAAGCTGTCCGGTCGACTCCGCCCCCCGGCAGACGCGTAGTCCCTTCACTGAGCCCAGACTCAGGTGCTGAACGAGGCTCCTCGCTCAGCGGTGGGCTGCCATGTGGTGGAGGCAGCGTGGATACCTCGGGCCACAGCAAGGAAGAGCAGCCCCAGTGAGGCGGCCGATGCGACCCACTCCCCAGGCAACCGCGGCGCCGGTCACCGGCATCGTCCACACCCACGGCCGCACGCAGTACATGCACATCGGCAGTCCGACGGGGCTTGCCACCCTGAGCTGGCCGCTGCAGGCAGAAGCGTCGTAGGGACGCCAGCCCGGCAATGCCCACTGCCTTCGGAGTCCTGTGATCTTGGAGCGACGGGTACTGGGGGGCCGGGGCTGTCAGACGTTCGGCTCCCCGGCTGGTGCACGGTGCACAGCACGAGATGCTCGCCCTGCGGGACACGTGCCGTCACGCGCTGGCCGACGGCCGGTACGGCAGCCTCCTCCTTCCCCCAGCCCCGCTCAGCAGTCGCTGTTCGACGCGTTGGACTGAGACGCCTGATACTCAGACGACGATGCCCAACTGACACTCCCCCGCAGACCATCATGGTGCGTAATGTGCGACCGTGGCTGCGGTTGGGCGATTGGGCTGCGCGGGTCGCACGGAAATATTGGTGCGGCAGGGCTCCGCACGCCGTCACAATCTCAAGCACATGACGATCCCCTGGAGTTGTAATGGCGCAGCCTCTTGATCCGCTGACAGTTCAGCGGCTCGCGTATGTCCGATACCTGTACCGCGAGGGGGTCGAGCAGAGTGGGCAACCCTCGCCACTGCACTCCCGGGCGATCACTTCCTTCCACGACGCGGTGGAGAACTTCATCGGCCTCGCCGCGCAGCACCTGGGCGTGGACCTGAAGAAGAACGCGGAGTTCCTCAGCTATTGGGAAGCGATCAAACCGGTCTATGAACTCCCCAAGAAAGATCAGATGAAGCGCCTCAACGACGCCCGCGTCGCCCTCAAACACAACGGAACCTTCCCCTCCGCGCACCAGATCGAGCAGGCCCGCGAGACCGTTGTCGATTTCTTCACCACGGTCACCCCCAAGATCTTCGGCGTCGAGCTCGACACCATCGAGATGGTCGACCTGTTGACTCAGAACGAGGTCAAGCAACTGCTGCGCGACACACAAACGCATGCCGACATCGGCGACTACGTCCAGGCCATGGCCGGCCTCAGCCTGGCATTCCAGGCGCTGCTCACCAACTACCAGAGCGGCGAAGGGCCAACCAGATGGTCAGCCTTCAACTTCGGCGAGAGGCCCTCCCCTTTCGATGAGCCTCGCGGGGAGTATCGGGACCCTCGTTTCAAGCGACTCGAGAAGCTCGACAACTTCATGGTAGTCACACAGGACACTCTGTTGGCCATCAGTCTCGGCATCGACTACGCGAGCATGGCCCGCTTCCACATCCTGACCCCCCAGGTCCGCACCTACGGAAACGGCGACAAGCGCTACTACATCGGAAAGGCCCTGGAGGAGGTAACGTCCGACGACTACGACTGGGCGCGATACTTCGTCATCGAATCGGGCCTGCGCGCGGCAAAGGCGGATGATCTCCAGGCCATGGCGAAGAAGAGGTGGGAAGCCAACAGGCGGACCAAGAAACCCCTGCCTGATCGTTTCTGGACCGGGCCCGTCGACCCCGAGGACAGAAGCGTAACCGTCTTCGATTCCCTGTGACACCGGCGACCTGAGTGCGCTGCACGGTGATAACGGCCGACCAGGGCCGCCACATTCTCCCCCGGAATGGGTGTGCCCGGCTGCTGCGCTGCCGGGCGCCGGAACGCGGTCCAGCCCATGCCCGGCCTCGATGGCACGCTGCCGTGAGCCTTCACCCGCCCCATACTCGGCCGCTGCAGCCCCGGAACCAGCCAGCCTGGACGCACAAGAGCCATCACGCACTGTCACTGCCGCCGTCCACGTACCAGTCGCTGACTGCCAGGGCTAACCGTTCCACAGCATGGAAATCGTGTTCTGACCAGTGCAAACTCCGCATCCGCTATAGCAGTCTGCGTGAGAATGACATGGCCCTTCGTCACTCATGTCAGCAACAGGTGGGCATCACCCGTCAGCACCAACCACAGGTCACTGAGCCTGCGCCACTGACACTCAGATGACGATGCCCAACTGACACTCCCCCGCAGACCATCACTGCGGCGAGGGCCAGAAGCAGTAGGAGGGCGGTGCCGGCGTAGGTGAGGGCGGTGCGGCCGGTCGGGGCGAGCAGGAGCACGGTGGCGGGCGGCGGTGCGGTGAGCCGGACGGGCGGGACGCTGACGGGTGCGGATGGCCATGGGCGGACGGCTCCTTCGCGGTGCGCGGGCCCTGGCCGGGACCCGGTTGTCTGCCCAGTTCAGCGCGTACGTGACCTGCGTTTTCCGAGTACCTCGCGGGGTTTTAACTTGGGGTGGTGGCCAGAGGGGTGCCGAGCACGGCGGACAAGGAGCTGATCGAGCGTCTGGCGGCGCTCGGGGTGCGGGTGTCGGCGGCGCAGCTGGAGCGGTGGCGTGGGGCGGGGCTGCTGCCCGGGCATGCGCGGCGGTGGCTGGGACGGGGGCGCGGGTCGGTGTCGGTGCTCGCCGAGGAGACGGTCGCCGTCGCGGCGGCGCTGGGACGGCATGCGCGGCCAGGGCGTGATCTGCGGTGGACGGTGATCGCCTGGTACACCGAGGCCGGACTCCCGGCCCGGCCCGGGGAGTTGGCGGTGCCGGAGCCGCCGTGGCCAGCCGTGCGGGAGGCGCTGGTGTGGGCGGTGGGCCGCTCGCACGCCCAGCGGGTGGTGGTGCAGGCCCGGGCTGCGGGCGGCGGGGGTGAGGAGGCGCAGGACGCTTTCTACGCGGAGGCCGGGCGGGTGGTGGGGCGGGGTCCGGCCGGGCTGCCGCACCCGGACGAAATACGGCGGGTGATCGAGGATCCCGCGGGCGGGTGGGGGCCGAGCCCGGAGCGCGAGCGGCGGAGCGCGGTAGTGCGCTTGGCCGCGGCCGCCGGGATGGGGGCCAGCGAGGTCGGGGGCGAGATGCTCGTCGAGGCGCTCGCCGCGCTGATGCCCGGTGTGGACTGGACTCCGGTCGCGGAGTCCGCGCGCAGGGCCGAGAGCGAGGGCACCCTGGAGAGCTGGATCGAGGCGGGGGCGCTCGTCGACCCGCTCGCCCGCCTCCAGGCCGCCGGTGAGGAGGAGATGGCCGCGGCGCGGGGTGTGGTGCGGGTCCTCACTCTGGTCGGCTTCTTCTACGTGATGCATGGGTTCCTGATGCCCGACAGCCCCTTCCTCGCCCGGCTGCGGGCGAGGGTCGACGAGTCGGGGTTCGCCTTGTTGATCGCCCTGCTCGTCCCTCAGATGGCCAAGCCGTCCGGTGTCCCCCACGCACTGGTGATGTGCCTGTCTCCCGAGATGGCCGCGCTCGCCGCCTGGATGGAGGAGCTGATCGACGAACAGATCAGTGCCGGGCAAGGGCTACTGTCCCTGCCCGGCGCGGAGGAGGGCGGGGCGAAGGCGTTCATGAAGGCTTGGACCAACCGCGTCCACGAAATAGGCGACCGCGGCCTGGACGGCGCCGACGAGTGACCTCGGTTCGGCGGTCACGGTGGTCCCCGTGCCGAGGTCACTCGTCGGCGCCCCAGGGGTGACCGAGGTGACCGTGCCCGCAGGGCCTGCCCCTCGTTGATCCCGGCGAGTCCTCCAGGCCCCGAGGAAGATCTCTGTCGGGTATCGGACCCGCCCGACAGGGCAGGCCACAGACACCCGGCGAGGCGCCAAGGCCCCCTGTGCGCCGCAGTGCAGGGCGGCATGCGGCCAACGCGCTCGGGTGCTTGCCGAGGGCGAGATGCCGCATCTGTCGATGCGGCATCTCCAGTGGGAGCAGCGGGGTTGACTGGCCGGTGTGGATGTGAGCAGGCATCCGCACATTGGTGATCTTGTGGTTCTATGCGCGTCTTGCATGCAAGTTGTCTGATTTCCATTGGGTCTGACAGACTGTTAGGGCACGTCAGTGGTCTCAATGACCTGCCAGCCCCGTACCGCCGTCGGCGGAGGGGGCGTGAGCCGTACGCCGCGGAACTGCCCACTATTGATGGTGTTGCAGTGGTGATGTTCCGGTGGCGCGCACAGTCTCCGGTGGTGGACTCGAAGAGGCAGACGGTCTTCGCCGGTACGCGCCGCAGGTGCGTGGCGGTGGCGGCGGCCCTCGCCGGTGCTCCGTGGAAGGAGTGCCTGCGGTCCGGGTGCGTGCCGTATTCGGCATCGCCGGATGCGCTGGGTCGCGCCCGGGGCCATGAGGGCTCCGGGAGTTAGGACTGTCTGCTTCTCATGTCTGCCCGCAAGGCCCCCGAGGGGCCCTTTCCGTATCCCACCCACCCGACCTGGGCTCTGAACCTCTACGAGGCCATCGTTAACACCTGCGGGGTCGAGGGCTTCGCGCCCGTGCCCCAGCAGGCCGTGCTCGACGCTCTCGCGCCGGCGCTCGGCGAGGGCGAGGCCAAGCACGTCACCGAACGCCGGCGCGAGAGCCGTTTCCTGCGCGCCACCGCTTACCACGTCGAGCAGCGCGACACCGACGGGGCGCTGCTGGTGCTGAAGGCGAAGCTGCACGGGGCGGCGACGCTGCCCTGGGTCAACAACGACCGCACGCGCAGCGCCTGGCTGCACCCCTCCGCCGAGAACCAGCAGCGGCTGGAGGAACTCGTCGACCAGCAGCGGTCGGTGGCCGTGCGGACCGTCGCACTGGAGCGGGCGCGGTCGGCGCTGCGGACCCTGTCCCCGACCGCGACGGCGGCGGAGAACAGCGCGGCGGCGCGAGCGGTCGAGGCCGCCGAGGAGGAACTGGCCCGCGCCAGGCGGGAGCTGGAGGTGTGCGAGCAGACGCTGGGCAAGCGGCGCCCGCTGCCGGTGGTGCGGGCCGTCACCGAGGACGGGATCCCGCTCGCGGCGCTCACGACGGAGGCCGTCCGCACGGAGGTGGCCGCCGAGGTGCAGCGCTATGCCGTGGAGACGCTGCGGCAGCGGGCGCGGCAGCGCCCCTACGACCTGGCGGAGTCCCTGGTGCAGGAGGGCCAGCGGGATTCCACGGTGGTCGTGCTGCAGCGCACCCCCGTGATCGACCAGGACGGATCCCGGCGGCACATCTGGCGGGGCCAGCAGGCCACCGGCGCCAACCGGACCGATGCCCGCCTGGAGACCTTCGGCATCACGCCCCAGCACCTGCTGACCGGTGTGCCTCAGTCCCTGCTGCGACTGCCCGGGGAGGAGGACAACCGGCGGATGGTCGTACGGGGTCTGGGCGAGATCCTGCGCCGGATCAGCTCCCTGCTCAACGCCGAGTACGCCGACCCCGACCAGGATCTTGAAGGGCGTGCGCAGCGGGCGGCGCGGATCGCGCAGGTGCCGGCCCGGATCGTGGTCGGCGCCAAGAAGCCGGAGCGCCTGGAGGAGTCGCTGCGCCAGCTGAACGTCCACGAGCACCTGCGCGGCCAGCTGGACTACGAGGACATGGACCGCTCCCTGGGACTGTGGTCGACCCTGGTCAAGGCCTACCGGGCCAAGGGGCTGCTGGGTGAGCTGCTGGCCCAGGAGGTCGCCCACGGCCGCATCGCGGCCAGCGAGTTGGACGAGGAGGCGATCGCCGACGCGCTGGTCGGGGCCCGGGCGCTCGACGAACTCACGGTGCTGCTGCCGCCGGGCGACGACGTGGGCCCCATGACCCTGCGGGACGTGGCGATCCGCTGTGCCACCGTCCTGGTGTTCCCGCCGGTCCCGCCGCGCCCCGAGGGCCTGTCGGCCCGGGCGCACATGCCCACCGGCCGGTACTGGCCGGTGGTGCGCGCCGCCCTGCAGGAGGCCTCCTGGACGCAGAGGAACGGGGACAAGGCCAAGCGGCGCACGGAGATCTGGGCGGCCGTGGTCGCCCAGCACTTCCTGCGCCCCGGCCCCCTCGCCGCCGCCGAGGGCCTGTTCGGCAGGGCCGAGGTGCAGTTCGGGGTACGCACCGACGCGCGCAGCCTCGCCTCGCTGCTGACCGCCTGCCGCCAGGGAGACCCCGCGGCCTGGGAAGCCCTGGTGCGGCGGCACCTGGTGCCCGGCATGATCAGCGGCGCCGAGCCGTTCATCACGCCCAACCAGGGCTCACTCACCAGCGCGCAGCGCAAGGGTGTGCGGCGCGCGCCGTCCAACGCGGTCCAGTCGCTCGTGGAGGCCTACACCAACCCGCCCGAGGGCGTCACGCGTGCGCTGCTGCTCGCGTTCGCCGAGTCCGTGCTGCGCGCCCCCGACTCCCCGGCCGGCGACGGCCTGGCACCGGGCACCTTCTGGGCGCCCGACGCACACGGCGATCCGTGCGAGGGACTCCTCGCCGACAAGGAATGGTTCGACGCGCTCTTCCCCCTGACCTCATTTCCCAGGTCCAAGCGGCCGCAGCCACCCGCAGACAACATCGGTGCCGAGGACGGGGACATCGGCGAGAACAGCGGCGAGGACACCGTGGAACTCGCCGAGGAGATTCCCGAGGACCCACTCGTGCGGCTGACCCGTCTGCGCATGGAAGTGTCGGCCGTGGTCGACAGCAGCACGGTGGGCGCCGCCGCCCTGGCCGAGCAGATCGCCCGGCTCCTGGTCACCCTTGAGGACGCTGTGCGTGCCCGTGAGGAGGCCGGCGCCGCAGAGGAACCGGCCCAGGTGCAGAAGCTGTACGTAGAGGACTTCAACAAGATCAAGGCGGAGTGCGCGAAGATCGCCCCGCTGCTGGACAAGGCCACCCTGGCGGTGATGTCGCTGTGAGCGGGGACTGCTGCCCGGAGCCGGTCGCCGGACCGGTGGTCGACGCGCGGGTGCTGCGCCACGCGTGGACGGCGCTGGGCCCCCTGGCGCGCGGCGGCTGGCCCGCCGCGCGCAGCCTCCTCCTACCGCACCGGGCCGAGAGCCTCGCGGCGCTCGGCGAAGTGTTGGCCGGGCTGTATCTGGCGGTCGACGCCGAGGGGCGGCTGCGGTGGCTGGGCAAGGCGCACCGCGGCAGCGGGGTCAAAGCCCGGCTTGAGGATCACTTCCGTCATCCCGAGCGGGCCCGGGTCTACGCGGGGGTGTTCGTCGTGGAGGCCGACCCGTTCAGCCCGGCGAAGGCGATCGAGGCCGCCGAGGGCCGGGCCGCCGACCTGATCGGGCTGCGCGGCCGAATGGGCCCGCGGACATGGCCCGTAGTCACCCCGGCGCAGTGGCTCGCCCAGGTCACCTCGCACCCGGCCACCCGTATCGGCCCTCCCCGCCCGAGCGCGGACGGCTCCGGCGACCGGTCCGCGGCACCGGCCTGACCCATCCCCGCTCGGGTCCCGGCGGATTGTCTGCCGGGACCCGAGCGGGCGACACGCAGGAGCGGTGCGACAGCCGGATGGGGTTCTGGTGTCAGTGGGCGTTCGTAGGGTGGGTGAGTGGTGAAAGTTCCGTGGGACAGACTGGCGGCCGAGAGCCCGAAGGTGTCCGAGGCACTGGTGACGATGCTGGTGCTGCGTCTGCGCGAGAGAGCGCGGGCGGTCGACGGCAGCGGCGGGGACGGCGGCCGGGACCTGTTCGAGGACACGGAGGACGATGAACTCGTCGTCTACGAGGCGAAGTCGTTCACCGGCCGCATGACCGCGGTCCGGCGGCGGCAGGTGGTGGGCTCGCTGGTGTCGGCGGCCCGCCACCAGCCCGACCACTGGGACCTCCTGGTGCCGATCGACCACAACCCCGCCGAACTGCTGTGGTTCGAGGGGCTACGCGAACAGTTCCCGTTCGTACGGCACTGGCGCGGGCGCAGCTGGCTGGACGAAAAGTTCGCCGCCTATCCCGATCTGGTGCGCTACGCGCTGCAGGAGTCCAGCGACTACATCCTGGATCGGGTCGCCGAGGCGCGCGCCGAGCGGGACGTGCTGCTGGGCGGGCTGCCCGACTATCTCGAGCGGGCGAGCGCGCTGCATGCGCGGGCCCAGGAGATCTCCCCGCACTACGCGCTGCACACGACGCTGGGCGCGGACGGGCAGACGGTCGTACACCTGACGCCCAAGGGGCCCACCCCCGACGGTCAGACGGCGATCCGCTTCACCGGCCGCGTCCGCTTCATCGCCGGCGATGAACAGGAGGCCGCGCGGCGGCGCCAGTTCGAGGAGACCATGCGCTTCGGCGGCGAGGTGGAACTGACGGCGGACAACCTCGCCGAGACGCGTCTGGCCGGGCCCGCAGGTCTCGGCCTGGATCAGCTCACGCTCGCCAGCATGCGCATCACCTCGCCACGCCAAGAGGTGACACCGCCGCTGCGCGGCCGGGTCATCGTCCAGCAGCCCTCCGGCTTCCCGGTCGCCTCCCTGTCCGTGGACTTCACGCACCGTGTCCTCGGCACGGACGGCGGGACCCTATACGGAAGCGACATGACCGGCCTGATGCGGGTACAGGTACGCTTCCACCGTCGCGATCTCTCCGGCCAGCTCAAATTCTCCTTCGTGCCGCCCGAGACCACGATGCCGACAGCCCTAGTGCCGGTGCTGCAACTGATCGCCAAAAGCCGCCCTGGCCGCTTCATGGCGCTCGTCTTCGCCGGGGACACCAGCGACGGGCTGCGCGCCCCGATCACCACCGGCATGACCCCGCCCGGCTGGGAGGCGGGCGAAGCCCGGTTCTGGGCCGACGCGTACGACGACCTGGCCCGGCTGCAGAACAGGACCAACCAGTTCTTCCCCGTCCCCGACAACTTCACCCGACAGGACGTGCGCGAGGTCAAGGAGATCCACTCGCTGCTCGACGGGGAAGAGATCGTTCTGCGGGGCGAGACCGTGTCCGTGGAGGTGATCAGCGCCGAGGGCCTCGACCAGCTAGCTGACATCCGCGGCGGGATGTTCCGTCTCACCGCCGGATACGAGTCCATGCTCTTCACCATCGGCGACCACCAGATCGACCTCGGCCCCTGCACCGAGACCTACACCATGGACAAGATCCTCAACATGAAGGAGGCCCGGCGCGAGCTCGCCGAGCAGGGGCACGCCAAGGTGATCATGCGCCTGGCCGAGCGCTTCCCGGCCGTGCGCTACCTCGGCGACAAACGGCCGGAGTAGTCGGGGTGTTTTGCCTGCAGTCCAGGCCGCGGGGCTCGGCGCGCAGCGGACTCGCAGGGCGCGGGTTCCTAACCGTCTTACCCGCGGAGGTGTTGAGCTCGGGCGCGATGCGGTGGACGAAGTCGTACCGACAGCGGCCGCCATCGTCGCCTGCGCTTGCTCGCCCTTACGGCGGTCCATGGCCTCGTCCGCGGCGCCGCCGGCGCCCTGGGCGCGAGTACGACCGAGTGGATCATCTGGTGGATAGAGCAGCGCTGACCCCACGCATCAGCTGATCCCGTCTTGCACCGCTGCTGGCGGCCCTGGTTTCGGAGCCGTCGGCGGCACGGTGGGAAGGTCCCGGTGCCTGCGCTGGGTCCACTGCGCGCGTGGTCGCGCACTCCGGCGCGCCTCGACACACCGTGCAGGCGATGCCCACGCACGCGTAGGCTCCGGCGGCATGGCCGCCGACAGCATGGTTCAGCTCGTCTCCTACCTCACCGCGCAGCAGCCGTACGAGATCGTGGGCACGCCGGAGAGCGAGTGGGTCGACTTCAAGAGCGTCCCACCCCAGGGGCCCTACGACCTGAGCACCGACAGGGGCAAGTTCGAACTCGCCAAGGACGTCGCCGCGTTCTCCAACGCCGGCGGCGGTCTGCTCGTGTGCGGCTTCAAGGCGAAGAAGAAGCAGACCGAGCTCCACGAGGTCGCCGAGAAGGTGACGCCCTTCGACAAGAGGCTGGTCGACAGCACGAAGTACAAGGACATCATCACCGAGTACGTACGTCCGCTGCTGAAGGTGAAGTTCTTCTGGTACGACCACCCCGAAGACGACCTGGAGGCATCCGGGCACTACTTCGTGATCGAGGTGCCTGCTCTTCCCGAGGCCGACCGGTGGGCGGTGGTCACTCGCGGCATCACTGACGACGGCCAGTTCATCAAGAACAGCTGGACGGTCCCGATCCGCAACGGCGACACCACCGTCTTCCTCCCGCAGGACGAGGTGTACCGGCTCCTCAACGACGGCCTGCGCGCGCGGCGCGGGACCAAGCCCGCCATGTCTGCGCGGGCCGCGGACCGGCCGGGAGCCCGGGAAGCCCTGCGCGCCGCCCTGGGCATGGCGGAGACACCGGTGCTCTTCTTCCAGAGTGTCCCCGACCATCCGCGCGGCCTCCTTCCCGGTATGTACGCCGACGGCGGCCTGCGGGACGTACTGAGCAACCAGGACACGCTCCGCAACGCCGACGCCTTCAACTGGGCCTCGCAGCACACGCGCCCGGAGCCCCGCGAGGGCGGTCTGCTTCTGACCATGTCCGCCCGCGGCGGGCTGCTGATCGATGCGGACGGAGGGGTCACCGGCGCCGCCGCGGCCACTCCGGATATGTTGGGCTGGGCAATGGAGTACTACTCCGGCGACGGGGCACGCAGGATCAGTGTGTTCGTGCTGACCGAGATCACGCTGGAGTACTTCCGCCTGGTCGACCTGCAGGTGATGCCGCTGGTGGACAGCACCTGGACACACCGGATCGTCGCTTCGGACTTCACCCAGGCGCCGGCACGCATCCTCGCCCCCGGGGATGACCCCGCCTTCCCCCGGCGAGGGGCCCCACAGCCAGCCACAAGCAACGACTGGAACCACAGTTGGCAGGCCCTGGGCGACCCAGAACGCGACGCCTACCAGGCCCTGCGGCACATCTACGCACTCTTCGGCCTCGATGTCACCACCAACCCGTTCACCGACGAAGGCCGCGTGATCACGGCGAGACTGCAGGAGAGAAGGCAGTAGACCTCTGCCCCCTCCCGGCGGTAGCTGGGGCACCGCCGGGAGGGGGCAGGGGCGTAAGTTGCTGCGCTTTTGGCTCCTGAACCCGCCCCCCTTGCCGCATGGCGAGCTGATGTGTCAGTGGTGTGCAGAGCGCAGGTACATCGGCAGGACGGTGCGCATGAGTTGTTCGCCGCGGGTGGTGATGGTGTCGAAGTGGGTGCGGCTCATGGCGGCGAAGTCGGTCGGGTAGGTGGCTACTGCGCTGCGGGGGACGAGGTCGGCGGGCGGTGCAGGCAGGCGGTCGTCCTTCATGCCGAGGTAGGCCAGGGCGAAGCCGTCGATGCGTCCGCTGGCGGCCCATTCGTGCAGGCGGGAGCGGGCGGAGTCCTGGGCTTTGCGGTGCACGGTGGCGAAGGAGCGGTTCAGGCGGCCGGCTATGAAGTGAGGTGCTTTCAGAGCCAGTTCGCCCAGTCCCGCGTCGCAGGCGATGATGAAGGGCACGTCGTAGACGTGTTGGGTGTGGTGTGGTGAGCGGCCGGGTTCGAGGACGGACAGGCCGAGGTTGTCGTAGACGCCGCCGTCGGTGAGCAGCACGGTGTGCTGCTGCTGGCCCCCGTCGCGGTGCTGGAAGGTAAAGGTGCGCTCCAAGGCCGGCAGGAGGGCGGGGTAGGCGGCGGAGGCGGCCACGGCGGTGGCGACGTGGATGGGTTCGGCGATGGTGCCGTAGCGGGAGCAGCCGCTGCGGGCACTGCCGAAACGGACGGCGTTGGTGGTGGCCAGATCTGTAGCGGTCAGGACCACGTCCAAGCCGGGGTGGGTGACGTCGGCCATGGTGGCGGTGGCGAAGGCCTTACGGGCCAGGACGGCGGCCAGGGCGTCGGTACGGTTGGCTGGGCGGGCGACGCTTACGTCGGTGGTGCGGGTGAACAGGTGACGCGCCCCTGCACGAGCGGCCAGAGTGAGGTTGCGTACGGCCGCGGTGGGTTTGAATGCCTGCCGTGCGATGTCGAGTTGCAGGCCGGAGCGCAGCAGGCTGGTGGTGTGGGCGTCGAAGTCGGCGAAGTCTCGCGGGCCGTAGGCCCATAGGGCGGCGAGCAGGGAGCCGCCCGAGATGCCGGAGACGACGCGGATGCGGTCGAGGAGATCGCGGTCGTTGAGGGCGCGCAGACAGCCGAGGTGAAAGGCGGCTGCGCGTGAACCTCCGCCGGACAGGGCGAGGCCGAGGGTGCGGGTCATGGGCGGGCGTCGTCCGATCGGCGTGGTGCGGGCAGGGGGCTGTCTGCAGCGGTGGGCCGGGTGGCGTAGCCGCCGGGCCACCAGAGGGCGGAGCCTGGGCTGCCGGATGGCGCCGTCGCGGCCGGTGGGATGGTGGCCGTGGTGGTGCGGGTGGCGAGGCGGGCGTAGAGGTCGGGCCCGTCTCCGGTGGTGAGCCACTTCTGCCAGACGGGTTGTGGTCCGCCGGCGATGAGGACGAGGGCGCGGGCGGGGGCATCGTCGAGGGGCAGGGTCAGGAGTTCCATGGCCGTTAGGTCGGTGGGGCTGGGTTGGGCTGGGGAGTGGGGGTGGGTGTGCCACAGGCCGAGGAAGCGGCTGGTGTTGCCGGTCGCGGTGCGGCGGGCGGCGAGGTGGCGGGTGACGCCGTCCAGGCCGTGCTGGAAGTAGGTCTCGGCCAGCAGGGAGTCCGGGGGCGGTCCGGTGGCCTCGTCGACGTGGATAATGCCGGTGGCGTCGTCGATGGTGCCCAGCAGCATGCCGCCGGTTTCGACGAAGGGGCCGCGGACGCGGGCGCCGCGACGGGCTTCGGCGCGCATCTCGGCGAGGGCGGCGGGGGCGATGCGGATGTCGTAGCCAGTGGCGTCGTCGGTGACGATCGTGTCGTTGGGCCAGGTCAGCCAGCGCGGTCCGGCGGGCTGGGGATCGATGGGGCTGCTCGGGGCGCGGACAGTGAGCGCGGCCATGGTGTGACGGTCGGCGGGGGCGTTGAGTGCGTGAAGGATGCCGGTCATGAGCTGTCCGGCCAGGGCGGTGACATCGGCGGCCGAGCCGGTGAAAGTGGCGTCCGAGCAGCCGGGTTCGGGCTGGAAGAGCTCGGTGCGGGGTTCGGTGGGGAAGAAATCCTCGACCATGTCGGCCAGGGCCCGGGTGGGGTCCGTGCGGGCGGTCAGGGCGGTGCGGCGCAGCACGTCGGTGCCGCCGCCGGTGGCCGAGGGGGGTGAGAGTGCAGCGATGCCGCGGGTGGCCTGGTGGCCGATCATGACGGTGGCCAGGTGCGGCCAGGCAGTCGGGTCGGTGCGGCGGGCGCGTTCGAGGTAGGCCCGCACGACACGGTTAGCGGTGCAGTCCAGGATCAGGTCGAAGGAGTGCACGTCGAGGGCGGAAAAGCGGCGGGTGATGTCGGCGACGACGGGCTCGATGCGGGTGGCGTGGGGGTCGATCTGGTTGAGGCGGGCGGCGAGGACGTCAGCCTTGGGGTAGCCGATGTCGGCGTCGATGTAGGGCTGGCGGGCGTGGATGCCGGGGTGTACGAGGGCTTGGTCGACGACGGTGATATGGGCGGCGCCGGCGCGGGCGCAGATGTCGGCGGCGGGGGCGCCGAGAGCGCCGGCGCCCAGGACGAGGATGCGTTTGTGGTACAACCAGGCTGCCGGAGTGTGGTGGTCGCGGCGGACGGTGACCTCGGGGCGGGCTTCATACAGGGGGATCCACTGGGTGGTGAGGGTGTCGAGCCATTCCTCGCCGATCTGCATGAGTTCGTCGCCGAGTTCGGGCAGTTGGCGGTCGACGTAAGCGGTGACGGCGAGGCGGGTGAGTTTCTCGGCGAAATCTGGCAGGTGCCAGGCCACCAGGTGGGTGCGGCGGGGGCCGTGGCCGGTAGTGCCTCGAGAGGGGGTGCCCAGCAGCAGGTGGACCGGGGCGGGCAGATGCGGTGTGCCGCCCGGCCCGGTCTGGTCGGTGGTGGTGCGCAGGCGGCGGTTGTGGTTGGCGGCGATTCCGATAAGGCCGAGGACCATGCGTGCGGTGATGCGGCCGCGGGCGAGTGCGGTAATGAGCGCCTGGGCGGTGTCGGGGTATTCGAAGGTCAGGTGGTCTGCGGTGATCACGGCCGGGGCGAGGAACACCTTGGCGTCCTCGGGAAGTTGAGCGGCGGCGCGGGCGTCGGCGAGGGTGTGGGGCCAGGGTTGGCCGAAGGGGAGCCAGCCGACCACGTCGCTGCGGTCGGCGTTGACGTGGTGCAGGAGGGCTGCGCCCAGCCATGGCTCGTCGTCCTCGGCGGCGGGCGCGTTGCGGCGGACGACGAGCAGGCCGTCCGCGTAGTCGCCGACCGCGTGAGGCGGGTGCAGCGGCTCGCCGGGGGCATCGAGTTCTCCGGCCGCGGCCGCCTTGAACCAGTCCAGCAGGCGGGTGATGAACCCGTACATGCCGTCGGCCGGGTCCCACTCGGTCGCCGTGGAGCGGTACAGGCACGGGAAGCGGGCCCAGACAACGTGCGGGGCCCCGGCGAAGCGGCTGTGCCGGGTGTACACCATCGGTGTCTCGAAGGGGAAGTCCGGCGGGATGTAGAGCGTGACGGGTTCTTCGCTGCGCAGTCGCAGGCCGTCTTCCGCACGGGGCAGACCGGCGCATCCGACGCTGATGCGCGCCTCCACGAAACCCTTGAGGGCTGTGGGTGCTGTGTCCACATGGGCGAGGAATACCCCACCGCGGTCGGAGCTGGCGATCTGCCGGAGTTGCTCGAGGGCGAGGTGCTGGCCGGACGTGACGGCCATGGTGGTGCGGTCACTCACGCGTCACCGAATCCCAGGGGCGTGGCGGGTGCGGCTTTGTCTCCGCGGGCCTGCTCGACGGCGCTGCGCGCGGCGGCGGCCGCCCGCGGGGAGGGAAGCGCGGCGGTGGCGGTGAAGGCCGCGGCCGGGAAGCGGGTGGTGCCCAGCGCGGCCAGCATCCGTCGTCCGCCGCCCGCGGCCTTCATGACCAGGGACTTGTTCTCCAGCACGGCCACGTCGACGAGTTCAAACCCGAAGAGCGGGTCCAAGGCGAGGACCACCGGCCGGGGCTCGTCCTGGGTGGGGTACTCCCCCGTGCACAGCACTGGCAGCGCGGTGATCTCCTCGTAGGCGTCACGGGCCAACAGATGGGGCGGATTGTGTCCCTTCTCGTCCTGGTCCCGGAAGGGCCGCGAACTGGCGATCACCCGCGCGTCCGCACTGGCGTAGGTCTCGAACTGGTCGAGGATGTCCTGCTTGCGCTCCTCCTCGCCGTCCTCGCCCTTGGCGTACATGACCTTCTTCGAGCAGTGGTGCGGGGAGAGCAGCACGTCCCACTCCACCCGGTCGGTGTTGCCGAAGTACTCGCTGTTGTCGAAGATCTTCTTGATCGTGGGGTAGGCGAGGTCGCCGAGCAGGAGCAGCCGGCCCGTCGTGCCGGTGCCGGTGTGCATGCGGATCTGCAGGGCAAGGGAGGTCTCGTTGCGCTCGCCAGCGCAGTCGCCTTTGAAAGGGGCGTGGACGAACGCCTCGAACGTCTCCGACAGGTCGTTGCCGTCGATCATCGTGATCGTCTTACCGGGGAAGGTGAAGTACTCGTCTGGTAGCTCGTTGTAGGAGTGCTGGTCGCGGTCGTCGTCGTAGCCGATGATCCGTACCCGGTTGCCGCTGGCGGGCTCCTCACCGTTCTCGAGAGCCTCCAGGGTGGCGGCGACGCGGCGCTCGACCTCGTCCTGGAAGAGTTGGGCGTCCTGACACATGGTCTTGTCCTCGGAGATCTCCCGCCACAGCCGTGGCGTTGCCCAGATCTCCCCGATCAGGATGTCGCTGTCCAGCAGGTCACCGAACCCGCAGCAGTGGTCTAGGTCGGCGTGGGTCAGGGCGAATACCGCCAGATAGGGGGTCTCACCGCCCAGCCAGTCGGGACGCGGCAGGGTCTCCGCCAGCCGGTCGATGACCGCGGCGACCACCGCTCCCTTCTCGTCGGCCTGCTTCATGTCGCGCAGGTCGACCTGCAGGACCAAGTCGCCGCCGAGCACGATCGTGGTGGAGTCGCCCGTTCCGACCGGCCAGAACACCACCCCACGCTCGGGAAGTTCCGTCTCGACCATGCCCTGCCTCTTCGCTCGATATTGATCAACTAGCAGGAAACCCGCACAAGTTCTCCCTGTCTTCACATCTACCATGCGCCACTGACAATCGGCCTCACCAGGCATTTCACGCATCAATACGACCAATGTCAGGGGCCTTTACCGTCACCTAGACACGACCCCACACACGAGTGGGCAGGCCGTGGACCATGCTCGCAACGTGGCCGCTTGCTACGTCGTGGGGCGGGGGGCGCCCGCCAGCAGCGTGCCGAGGGGGTGGTGCGGCGTAGGACGATCGCGATGATGCGGCCGGAGGCCCCGGCAGGCTCGTTCTCTCGCCGACCTGCCTCAGTCTGGATCAGCGCCCAACACACGTTCTGAAGCGTGACGGTTGAGAAGCAACCTGGCTTCCGTCCGTCTCCTTCTCAGGCGTCGAGGTCGACGTAGGTGTAGGCGGCCCAGTCGGAGTGTCAACGTTCAGGTCGGCCGCGGTTGAGCCGGGCTTGGCCTCAGCCTCGGCCGCCTGGGCCTTACTGACCTGCTCGCCCCCATAAGCCGTCCGCCGCGTCCTGAGCACCGCTCGACTTCCCTCGATCTCCCGTCACCATGCGTGGTCGCGCGGTAACATCACGGCGCCACGAGGGGGAGGCCATGACACCGCAAGGTCCGGGCGGGTCCGACGCGGGGGATCCGGAGGAGGCGGAGCGCGCACTGCGGCAGGCCGAGGCACGAGGCATGGGCGGCGCCAGGCTCGCGGACCTCCTCGACCGGTCCGCCGCCGCGCACCGGCGCCGCTTCTGGAACTCCGGCGACACTCGGGACCTGCACCAGGCGGTGGACAACTACCGGCAGGCCGTGCGCGCCGACCCCGCCCGACGGGCCGTGTGGTCCAACGAGTTGGCGGTCACCCTGACCGATCTGTACGACGTCACCGGCACCGACGACGACCTCGCCGCGGCGCGGCGGGCGGCCGAGGAGGCGACGGCCGCCGCCGAGGAGGGCTCACCCCAGTGGGCGCGGTGTGCGGCGACGCTCGTGCTGTGCCTGTGGGACCTGTACGACGCCACCGGTTCGCTCACCGACCTCGACATGGCGATCGACCTCGGCAGCCGGGCCTCGGCCGCGCTGCCCCGCACGGACCGAGCGTGGGCGCGGGTGCGCAGCAACGTCGGAATGCTCCGGATGGACCGCTACGAAAGGCTTGGCGCTGCCGACGACCTGCATGGGGCGGTACGGCTCGCCGGGGAGGCTGTCGAGGGCGCGCACCCGGAAGACCCGGAGCTGGGTGGCTGGCTGAACAACCTCGGTAATGCGCTGCTGACCCGCCACGGCACCCAGTTCCCCGACGGTGCCGCGCCGCGCCCCGGCGAGCGGATCGAGCTCACCGACCTGGACGCGGCGATCGCGGCGTATCGCAGGGCCATCGAGGTCTCCGAGTGGAAGGTCGCGGGGCGGGCCACCTTCCTGTCCAACCTGGGCAACGCGCTGACCGACCGCGTCGAGGCGCTGCGGCTGGGCGAGTCGCCCGTGAGTGGTGAACCCGAGCTGCGCGAGGCGGTGCGGGTGCTCACGGAGGCCATCGACCTCACCCCGTCGACGGCCCCGTACCGGGCGAGCAGACTGAACGTCCTCGGCGAGACCCTGCGGGCGCTGTCTGAGGAGACCGGCTCGGCCGACGACGTCGACGCGGCGCGCACCGCGCTGCGGCAGGCGTGTGCGAGCGGCCTGGCCGTCGCCCCGGAGATGACGGTGGACGCGGCGCACAACTGGATCCGGTGGGCGGTGCAGCGCTCGGCCTGGGACGAGGTGAGCGAGGCCGACGGCCATCTGCTGCGGGCCGCGGAGGCCCTGCACCGGGCGCAGTCGCTGCGCCGCCACCGAGAGGCATGGCTGCTCGCGTACCGCGGGCTCGCGCAGGAGGGCGCCTTCGCGCTGGCCAGACAGGGCAGGCCGGAGGCCGCCGTGGTCCGCCTCGAACGTGGGCGCGCGGTACTGCTGAGCGAGGAACTCGGTCTGGTCCCGGCCCTGTTGGACCGCCTGCCCGCAACTCTGCGGGACCGGTACTCCGACGCCGTCCGCCGGATCCGAGAGATGCTGCGGAACGCGGGCTGAGCGTTCGGCGACCACCGCAGGGACCCGGGCAGCGGATACGGCAACGGCGGCCGGGGTATTCCTCATCAGGGTCCGTGGGGGCGGGCCAAGATGAGGGGGTGGTCCGTCGTGGAACAGGGTCTGATCGCCCGAACCTTCAGTCCGTACACATGGCGGGCAAGGATCCGCCCGGTGCTGATCGCGGCGCTGCCGCCGGCCCTGCCTGTGGTGGTGCTGGTGCCGGACTGGTCGGCCGCGCGCCGAGTGTGGGCGCTTGCGCTGGTGTGCGGACTGCCGCTGCTGCTGGGGCAGTTCAGCCGGACCCGTGGGCGGCGGCTGGAGCCGGCGCTGTTCGAGCGGTGGGGCGGCAAGCCGTCGGTACAGCTACTGCGGTGGCGGGGCCCGACGGGGGCTGCGCACCTGACGTATCTGCACGCCCGTATCGAGCAGATCGCGGGACCGTCGCTGCAGCTGCCGTCAGCCGCGGAGGAGCGGTCCGACCCGGAGGGCGCCGACGCCGTCTACGAGGTCGCGGGCACGGTGCTGCGGACCCGTGCGCGGATGCTTCCGGGCAGTGAGCTGGTGGCGGAGGAGAACCGCGAGTACGGCTTTCGTCGCAACGCGCTGGGGTTGCGGCCGCTGGCCCTGGGCTCGGGGGTCGTCGGTCTGCTCGGGGCGGTGCTGTACGCGGTGGTGGGCTGGCCGCCGGCCGGTTCCTCGAAGCCCTTGGTGTCGGTGCCGCTGGTGCTCGCGGACGTGGCGCTGCTGTTGTTCTGGCTCCGGACGGTGCGGCCCGCCTGGGTGGAGGAGGCGGCGTGGACGTACGCCCGCCGCCTCATCGAGACGGCGGGGCTGCCCGATCTGGAGTCCCGGCCGTCGTAGCCGCCGTCAGCCGGTCGCAAGTGCGGGGTGCAGGACCGTGTCGCCGTTGCAGTACAGGGCGTAGAGCAGGCCTAGCGGATTGTGGTGGACGACGGCGAAGTGCTCCCGGGTGGCACGGACCGCCTCGCCCATCGCCTCGCCGGCCAAGAACCGGTCGAAGAAGGCTGTCGCCCAGGCCGCAGCGAACGGTGCGGGTGTGTCCGCCTCGGTGCCGAGCACGCCCCGGGAACGTTCGAGGAAATAGGTGAGGAAACTCGTCGTGGACGACGAAGAGGTGAAGGCGGTACCGCACGCGTTCAGCACGACGATGGGCAGCCCGGGCAGTGCACCGCCGTAGTCGTGGAGGGTGCGCAGGAGGATGCCGCCGTGGGCGTCCTCCACGGCAAGCCTGGCGGAGGCCGGTCCGCCGTCCTCGGGGTCGTGGGCGACGGCATGGCAGTAGAGGTAGAGGATCTCGGCGGGGTCTCCGTCACCGCGCAGGGCCTTCAGGACGGTGTCCTGCTGGTCGTGGACGGTGAGGCGTGCCAGCCCTCGGTTTAGGTAGCCGCGCCAGTACGTCTCCTGTCCCAGCACCAGATCGCGTTCGCCGTCCTGGTCGATGCTCCGGTTGAGACCGAGCGTGACGCCGAGGCCCGGCCGGGTATCGATGGCCACCTCCGTGACGCCGCCGCCAGCGTCGGCGCAGAGGGGAATGCAGTCGACCTGATGGCGCAGGCCCAGGATGTGCCGGAAGTCAGCTTTGCGTATGTCCTCGACGGGGCACATGAGATGCCAGGGCAGCAAAGGCCGTTCGGTGATGAACTGCACGCTGCGCGGCGCGGACTCGGCGAGGTAGTCCTGGATCTTCCGCCCCACGGCCTGCAGTTGGGCGTCCGCATGGTCGAAGAACAGCGCGCGGAACATGCGGACGCCAGCCTCGGCGAGCAGCGTGGTGTACTTCTTGTAGGCGTCCGGCGACAGTTCGAGCCCCTCCACGGCGCCGCCCTCGGCGAGCGGCCCCCACTCGGTGGCCAGCATGCGCAGAGGTTCACGGGCATCGCGGGCCACGGCGTCGAGGTGGGTCTCCTTCTTGCTCACGCGCGCCCGGTACGCGTGGCCGATGCCGCCAGACACGACGATCTCGTAACTGTGTCCGTCGGCAGCCGGCCACAGTTGCACGGACAGCCCGCGGTCCCGCTCCCTGCCCACCGCGGCCCGGGACAGGCCGCGGGCCCTCGTGCGCACCGCCAACTCGCCCGCGTTGACGAGCATCGAGTGCACATAGGTGTTGCCGTGGAGGAACACCGCGTGGAGCTGGGCAGTGCCGGGCCTGAGCGGAGTCACCCGGAAGCAGGCCCGGTCGGGCGAGGGTCCCTCCTGGGGCACGGCAAGCGTGTCGGAGAGGGGCTCCACCACAGCATCGGCGCTGTAGACCCGTACGGTCAGGACCACGGGCCAGGCGTCCGGCTCGTCCAGATGCCCAAGGGGCGCCGCGACGGCTGTGTCCCGCGGGGTGTCGGCAAGGTCGAAGGCCAGCACCCACGCGCCCGGCACACTCGGGTCGCCGGGCTCGGCCACGGCGTTGATCCACCGGCCGGACGGGCCCGGCGGTTCGTCCGGCAGCAGAACGCCCGCCCGCAGGGCGAGCCGCCGGGCGGGGCGGCTGCCGGTCGCCTCCTCCTCCGTGTCCGCTGCGCGGTCGGTGGGGATGGTCTTGCCGATCAGAGCCGGGGCGAGCCGCCTTTTGACCTCGGCGTGGCCGAGCAGCAGCCGTAGCAGGGCCAGGGCGCGGCGCTCGTACTCCGGCGGCGGTGCCGTCGCCAGTTCCTCCACGGCGGTCAGCAGCCGGGGACGCAGTTCGGTCCAGTCCTCACCCACCAGGACCGGCAACTCATGCCAAAGGTCGATGAGTTCGATGAGAGCGGGGTCGGGGTTCACTGTGCCCTCTCCGGATCGGTGTGCGTGCGGGTCGCCCGGCCGGGTGCCACCGTCAGGTCGGCGCCCGGCCGATCCTCGGGCGGGTGGACGGATCGGAAGCCCCGCTCGGCGGCGAGTTCGGTGCAGGCGTACTCGGTGGTGCTGGGTGAGAGGTAGTTGAACCACAGCACGGGGTCCTGGTACCGCCGTGCGATCCGGGCGACGGCTCGCCGGTCAGGGTGGCCGAAGCGGGCGCCGCTGGTGGAGAACAGCCAGTGGTGGCAGTCCAGTCGGGCGAGGAGTTGCGGGCTGAGGTTGCGGCTGCTGCCGTGGTGCGGCACCTTGCACAGGTCCACCCTGTATGGCTGTCCCCACGGAGTGGTGTCCAGGCGGCGCAGAGCGTCGCACAGGGTCTCGGCGTGCGCGTCGGCGCCGAACAACACACGGGCGCCGTCGTACTCGGCGAGGAAGGCGATGCTCGACCGGTTCGGCACGGACTCGTCGCGTACGTAGGGGCGCAGCGCCAATTCCTCCCAGGCCACGCCGGCGTCGCCGCCGCTCAGGACGTCGGGAAGCGAGGGCGTCTCGGGGGCGAGTCGTTGGCGTTCGGTCTCCTCCACCCACCGCGTCCAGTTCCGGCTCAGGTCCAGTAGGGCGCTCCGCTGCGGGGACAGCAGAGTGAGCCGCAGCCCCGAGACATTGAATTCGGGCAGCTCCCCGCCGACTGGGACGGCGACGGCACGCCCGTTGAACCTCGTGTTCCAGGGCTGGTCCACCAACAGCCGGGAGAAGGTGTCGGCCTGGGCATGGCTGAGGACGTCGCCGAGGATCTGCCGGTCGCCGTTGAACCACACCTCGTTCGCGGTGAAGCCCTCCGGCGGATCGCGGAACAGGGGAATCAGCCCGCCGATGTGGTCGGCGTCGAGATGGGTGCACACCACGAGATCGAAAGTGCGCTCGGCGACCGGTTGTCTGCGGAACCGGGCGGCGAGACCCTCGGGCAGCCGGCCGCCGCGGCCCCCGCGACCGCCGTCGACAAGCATGCGGCGGGTGCGTCCTTCGTACGTCCACTCCACCCAGAGGCAGTCGCCCTCATGGGCGGGCAGCGCTTCGACTCTGATCACGTGCGGCCCATCACGCCCCGAAGTGGCCGAAGCCGGCCCAGGAGTGGAGGTCAGCGAAGGAGCGCTCGTCGTCCTCTTGGAACTCCAGCGCCAGCAAGAGACCTTCGGTAGTCTCGTCGTCCGGCAGCCAGGCTTCGCCGGCGGCGAGGGCCTGCTGGAGGAAAGCGAACCGTTCGCCGTTGGGTACGTCGCGCAACCAGACCTGGGCGTCACGCAGCGCTGTGGCAGGGTGACCGTCCTCGGTGCGCCAACGCCGGTAGAAGTCAGTCATGAGGAGCGCAGCCGGCACGTCGGGCAGCGACCACATGGCGGCGACGACTCCGGCGACGCCCGCCTGGAGCAGGCCGCCGGGCAGCGACACCACTTCGTCCGGCAGGACGGTGCCCGGCAGATACGACTCGCAGGCGGACAGGACGGCCAGGCGGAGCGTCAGCCGCAGCGCCAGCAGGTCGCGCAGCCGCAGTTCGTCCGTGCCGGCCAGCAGCAGTCCGCTCTCCAGCGGGGTGAGCAGATCGGCCTGCCCGTGACAGGCGAAGTGCGCGGCGTCGGCGTCGGCGAGGGCGTCGCGAGCCGCGGCAGCGTGGGCGGCCGTACCGCGCAGTACAGTCGTACGGCCCGGGAACCCGGCCGCCGCCGCGCGGGCCTCCTGCTCGGCCGAACCCAGGAGCGGCCGCCCGGCCGGGTTCACGACGACGGCCAGCCGCTCGACGGAGCCCCCGACCCGTGCGCGGGCCGAGGTCAGAGAACGGGCGTTGGGCACGTAGCTGAGGACGAGGTCGTCGAGGGCGTACCGGCGTCCGGAGGGCGCGGCCGGGTCCTCGGTCCAGGCCGCGTGCAGGGGCAGCAGTCCGAGCAGACCGCCGGCCACCAGGACGGCCCCGTCGGAGGCGCGCAGGGTCTCGCAGACTGGGCCCATGAGGTCGTCCCAGAGCCACTTCGTCGTCGTCTCCAGGGACTTCTCCCACTGGGTCAGCCGTCCTGTGCGGTCGGCCGCGTACGCCTTGTGGGCGTCGTCGTGGGCGCGCGCCCGGGTGCGCACCGCTTCGGCGGTCAGGGTGGGCAGGTCCACCTGGCGTACGTCGTGGTTGTGCACGACGAGGGCGACTCCGCCGCGTTCGGCCGCTGAGAGGTACACCAGCGGCTGCTCCTCGGCGGCGCGGTAGACGTCCTCTTCGGTCGGTTCGGGCAGGAAGTCCTCGAACCCGTCGAGCTGCCGGATCTCCTCCACGACGGCGTCGAGTTCGCGCCTGGCCGCGCGGATCTCCTCGAAGCTGTCCACCCCATCACCCCCAGCACCGTCGGCTCCTTCGCCGATCCGGTGGAACTCAGCGTAGATGAACGCTCACACTGGGGAGGCGAGTCGACCATCCGAGAGGAAGTGCCCGTGACCGACGGCCGGGCCGAGACGGCGTACCGGGCACGTGACCGGTATGCCGAGACGGGTGATGTGGAGGCGGCCCGCGAGGCCGTAGAACTGCTGCGGGTGTTGGCGCGGGAGGAGCATGTCGCGGCGCATGTGGAGGAGTTGGGTGGTGCACTGCTCGATCTCTTCGAGGCGGAAGGTGAGTTCGCGGTGCTCGCCGAGGCGCTGGAGGCGCACGAGGAGCATGTGCGGCTTGTCCGGGACGCCGACTCGCTCAACAACCTGGGCAACTGCCTGCGCGTCTGTCACGACGAGACGGGGGACGAGCATCTGCTGGAACGGGCGCGGGAGGTGCTGGAGGCGGCTGCCGAGTTGTCCCCGGGGGATGCCACGGTCCTTGACAACCTCGGTCTCGTCCTGACGGACCTGTACGACGCCGAGGGCGAACCCGCGTTGCTCGACCGCGCCCTGGAACTGCACACGCGTGCCGTGCTGTACGGCGCCGCCGAGGATCCCAACCACCTGCTGCACGTGGCGAATCTGGCCTCCGCCCACATGCACCGCTACGACCGTGCCGGCGACCCGGCCGATCTCGACGCCTGGGCCGAGGGCTGCGCACGGGCGGTGGCGCTTACGCCCGCCGGATCCCCGAACCTGCCGCTGCGGCAGGCCAATCTGGCCCTCGCCCTGCTGGAGCGCCACGCCCGCCACGGCTCACCCGCCGATCTGGCCGACGCCGTGCACGCCGCCCGGCGGGCCCACGACACGAGTCCCGTCGGCGCGGCCGACCGGCCCCGGCAGGCCGGTGTCCTCGCCAACGCGCTGATCCGGAGGTACCACGAGGAAGGCGACCCAGGCGACATGGACGAGGCGACCGTCTTGCTGCGCGCCGCCACCGCGGAACGGTCCCAGGGCCACTCTGGTTCGCCGCATCTGTGGAACAACCTCGCCCGCACCCTCCTGGAGCGTTACGAACGTGACGCGGACCCGGCCGAGTTGGAGGAGGCTATCGAGGCGGCCGAGCACGCGGTGGGCCTGCTCGGCGGACCCGAACCGCTGCTGCCGCTCTGTCTGGACACGCTCGGCACGGCATTCACCGCGCGCTATCTGCACCACGGCGACGAGGAGGACCTGGAGCGGGCAGTAACCTGTCTGGAGAGCTGCGCCGAGCTGACCGACGAGGCGGCCCCGGACCTGCCCGGCAGGCTGACCGCTCTGGCGATCGCGCTGGCGTACCGCTACGAGCGCACCTGGGAGATAGCCGATCTCGACCGTTCCGTCGGCCTGTTCGACACGGTCGCCGAGCTGCGCCCCGAGCGTCCCGGTCCCGCAGAGCTCAACAACCGTGCGCGCGGCAGGATTCGGCGCCACCAACGTACCGGGGACCCCGAGGACCTGGCGTTCGCCCTAGACCAGCTGGAAGCTCTAGTGGCGACCACGTCCGAACGGGACCCCGGTCTCCCGCTGTACCTGGAGAACCTGGCCGAGGCCCTGCGGTTGCGGCACGAGTCCACCGGGGCGGCCGACGACCTGGGGCGGGCCGTGGCGGCGCTGCGCCAGGCCCTGCGGCTGCTGCCGCCGCGCGCCTCCCGGCGGCCGGACACGCTGGGCGGTCTGGGCAACGCGCTACTCGACAGGTTCGGCGCGACGGGCTCGGTTGTGGACCTCGACGAGGCGGTCGCCCTGCACCGCGAGGCACTCGCCGCGCTCCCCGCGGGCGCTCCGGGCCGCGCCGGCGCCCTCAACGACCTGGCGAACGCCGTGCGGGAGCGCTATCAGCACCTCGACGCGCCGCACGACCTGGACGAGGCGATCGCCCTGCTGCGGGAGGCGGTCGCCCTGGCCGGTCGCACGACACCTGACCGGCCGGTGTTCCTCGACAACCTCGGCAACGCCCTCATGGACCGCTACGAACGCGACGCCGACCTGGACGACCTCGACACGGGTCTCGCCGCCCATGCCGAGGCCTTGGAGCTGCTGCCCGCGTCAGCGCCGGAACGCGGCCGGATCGCCGCCAACGCCGGGGGCGCGCTGTGGCGCCGCTGGCGGCTGAGCGGCGGGCGGGAGGACCTGAACGAGGCGATCTCCCTGCTGCGGGAGGCGGTCGACGCGACGCCCTCGACGTCCCCGAACCGTCCACTGCGGCTGAACAACCTCGGCTGCTTCCTGCGCGACCTGCACGGCCTGACCGGGGCGGAGGACGACCGGCTGGCCGCTGCGGCAGCGCTGGAGGAGGCGTGCCGGTCGGGGGCGGAGCGCGCACCGCGCTGGGCCCTGGAGGCGGCGCGCAACTGGGGGAGCTGGGCCACGGCACGTGAGGCGTGGCCGGAAGCGGCTGGCGCCTACCGGTTCGGTCTCGACGCACTGCGCACGGTGTACCGCGGCCAGGGGATACGCCCGCACCGGGAGAGCTGGCTGAAAATCGCCGACCGGCTGCCCGCGGACGCGGCCGAGGCGTATCTGCGCGCCGGTGACATCCCAGGTGCCGTACGGGCCCTGGAGGCGGGCCGGGCAGTGCTGCTCAGTGAAGCGCTGCTGACCGGGGACACCGCTCTCGAACGACTGACGGCCGCAGGACACGGCGCGGTGGCCGACCGCTACCGCCGTCTCGTGGACCGGCTCGCCCGGCTGGAGAACCCGCTCGACGACACCCGGTCGCACAACGGTCACACGCCCGCGGTGAGCCGGACGCCCACGACGAGTCGGCCGGACGCGGTGGGCCGGACTGCTGCTCTCATGCAGGGGCTTCGTGACTGGCGTCTGGAACGGCTGGTGGACCGCTTCCTGTCCTGCGCAGACTGGGAGGGCGCCGAACGGCTGGTGGCCTCGCGGCCGCGCCTGACCGGGGACGAGGCCCTGGCCCTGCTCGCCTCCTGGGAGGACAAGGCGCGGTCCGACGCCGACCACACCACTGCGGACACCTACGAGTACCACCGCCTGCTCCTTGAGCGGTGCCGAGACGAGGGCCCTGCCCGGGTGTTCGGCGAACTGACGGCGGACGACCCCGCGCAGGAGCGGTGGGAGAAGCTGGTGGAGGCCGCCCGGGACGCACTGGACCGAGCGGCCGAGTCCGGACACCGTACCGACCTCGACACCGCCGTGGACCACTGCGAGCGGGCCGCCGACCGCTGTGTCACCGCTCCACAGCGCGCGGTGGCATACGGCCACCTCGGTGTCGCCCTGCTGCGGCGCGCCGACCGCGTGGGCTCGGTGGAGGACGTGGGCCGTGCCGTCGGCCTCCTCGACACCGTGTACGCGCTGACCCCGCCGAGCACCCCCGAACGGCTCGTCGCGGTCACCAACTTGGCCTGGGCGCTCGAACTGCAGCATCGGGTCAACCGGCACCCCGCGTCCCTGGACCGGGCGGCGGAGCTGCTGCACCGCGTGATCGAGCGCGAGCAGCCCGCGGATCCCGACGGCCCGTGGCCGTCCGGCGCACGCGACGCCGACATGCTGACCAGTCTCGCGTCCGTGCTGCGCACCCGGTATTTCGCCACCGGCTCCCCCGCCGATCTGGCCGACGCCGTCGTGTGGTTCGAGCGGGCGGTACAACACGACGGCCGGTCCGCGCGGGCATTGGGCAACCTCGGGGTGGCCCTGTCCGAGTTCTTCGGGTGCACCGGCTCCGTCCGGGATCTGCACCGTGCGGAGGAGTATCTACGGGAGTCGCTCGACGGGACGGACGCCCGCTCACCCGAACGCCCGGCCCGGCTCGCGCACTTGGCTTCGGTGCTCGCCGACCGTTACGTCCAGGAAGGCAGGGACACGCTGGACGAGGCCGTGGCGCTGTACACCGAGGCCGAGCGGGCCGCGCCGCCGGGATCGCCGGAGCACGCGGCCCACAGCAGCGGGCTGGGCACCGTCCTGCTGGCCCGGCATGAACGCCACGGCGACCTGGCCGATCTGCAAGAGGCAGTGCGCGCTCACGAGCGGGCGGCGACCGCACCGGGCCCCGAACAGGACGACAAGGCGCTGTACTTGGATCAGTGGGGGACGAGTCTTCGGCTGAGCGCCCGCCGTCTCGACGACGTGGCCGAGGCGCACTGGGCGGTCAGGCTGCACGAGCGGGCCGTGGCCCTGACCGGCGACGGCTCGCCCGATCTACCCCTGCGCCAGGGCAACCTCGCCGCGGCGCTGCGGCTGCACGCCGAACTGACCGGGGACCGCGCCTCCTTGGAGCGGTCGGTGAAGGTCCACGAGCAGGTCCGGCGGACAGTCGGCGAGAAGTCCCCGTACACGGCCGCGGTGCTGACCAACCACGCCACGGCACTGCGCGCCTCGGCGCGGCGGACCGGACAGCGGGCGCCGCTCGACGAGGCGATCGTGACACTGCGCCGCGCCGTCCGCGCCACTGCACCCGACGCTCCCGAACGGGCTGGCATAATCAGCGAGTTGGGTCACGCCCTCGCCGACCGCGGACAGTCTGGGGACGTCGCGGAGGCCGTGCGTGCCTACCGGGAGAGTTGCCGACTCGCCGACGCGGACAACGTACCTGTGCGGCTGGTAGCCGGACGCGCCTGGGGTGCCTGGGCGACGCGCCGGGAGGCCCACGAAGAAGCCGCAGAAGCATTCGACCACGCGGTCGACGCCGTCGACCTGCTCGCCCGGACACAACTGACCCGCCCCGCTGCGGAGATCTGGCTGGCGCGGGCGACCGAGGTGGCCGCGGAGGCCGCGCACGCCCACGCGGCGGCGGGCGCCCCCGCGCAGGCGGCCCTGCGCCTCGAACGCGGCAGGGCCCGTCTCCTGACCGCCGCGCTGCGCACCGCCGACACCGATTTGCGGCGGCTGCGCGGCACCGCCCCCGACCTGGCCGAACGCTTCCGGCGCGCGGCGGCCCGGCTACACGGCCTGGAGCACGCCGCCCCGCCACGCGCCCCGGAACACGGCAGCTCGCCGCCCGCGCCCTGACCGGCCGCCGCAGCAAAGCCAAGTCCACCTGCCGCCCTTGGACTCGGGCAACGCCGCTGGACGGGCGGTTCGGGTCGACGTTCCGGATCTGCGAGTCGGCGAGGACCTTCAGGAAGTCGGCTTCGACGTCGGTGGACTTGTGCAGCGGCCATCCGCCGATGATGCCGCACACCTCTGACAGCCCAGCAATACTCGGGACAACCGGCACTGGCCGGCCGTTGTGCTGCACCGCGTCGGGGCAACGCCAGGAAGCCTGATCCGGGGCGCTACTGCATTTGTGCTGCCGTCGGGAATACTCGGTCCATGCCGCTCACCCGTGACATCGCCCAGACCGACTACTCGGTGGTGGCGGAGCTGCTGCACTCGAACAATCTGGGAGGCGACAGGTTCTACGACCCCGAGGGCTTGGACGTCATCGTGGCCGAGCTCCACGGATCCATCGTCGGGGTCGCCGAGTTCCGGCTCCACTGCGACTTGGCGAAGGCCGGGAAGCCCATCCTGGCGAGCAGACATTCGTCTTGACCCTGGCCGTCTCCGATACCGATCGTCGCACTGGGGTCGGCCGAGCACTTGTCACCGAGATAGCCCATCGGACCCAAAAAGTCGGCGACACGTTCCTGGCCCTGGTCCCCCAGGACGGCGACGATGCAGCCGACCGACAGGCTTTCTTCCATGCCTGCGGGCTCATGCTCTACGGATACGACAGACCAGGGGCAGCATGGGGCTGCCCGGTCTCACAGCTCCTCGTAAGGGGTGCTCGGGTCCTTCCTCAAGCGCCGAGGCAGACGTAGGAGATATAAGGTGTAGGCGCCCCAGTCGGAGTCAAGTTCGCTGATGATGTCGTCCTAGTAGGGCTTGGTCAGGTCCGTATCAGTGTGGGTATGTCGCGGTGGCAGGTGGGGCAGGCGCCGGCCCAGGCGGCGAGGAGTGTCTGGAGTTCTTGGACGACTTGGTAGAGGCTCAGACCTGCGCCACGTCTTTTGGGTCTCGTGCCAGTCGTTGCAGCGTGCAAAAGGCATGGGCGGCCGATACGAGGGTGACGTGGTGATGCCAGCCACCCCAGGTGCGGCCTTCGAAGTGGGCCAGGCCCAGAGCCTGTTTCATCTCCCGGTAGTCGTGTTCGATGCGCCAGCGCAGCTTGACCAGCCGGACCAGGGTCGCCAGCGGCATGCCGGAGGGCAGGCTGGAGAGCCAGAACTGCACGGGTTCGGCTTCAGTGGCCGGCCACTCGGCCAGCAGCCAGCGTTCGGGCAGCTCAGGACCGTCGGTGGCCTGGCGGACGCCGCGTCCGGCCGGGCGGATGCGCAGAGCCACGAACCGCGAGTAGATGCGTTTGAAGCCGCTGATTCCTTTGCCAGGGCGGGAGCCTTCTCGCCAGGACACCGGTCTCGCGGCCGTCCTCCCGGCCGCGATGACCAGGTCTTTCACGGTCTGCGCAGGCTCGGGATACTGCAACTGCGGTGGCCGGCCGGTGCCCGCGTAAGCGGGCTGGACGGGCCGGGCGTCGGCCGGGTGGGCGGTGTGACGGGAGGAAATGCCCACCGCGTAGGGCAGGTTGCGTTCTTCCAGGCCGTGGCGGAAGGCGGCGGCATCGCCGTATCCGGCGTCTGCGACGACCAGGGGAATGTCGATGCCCCACGACCTGCTCTCGTCGATCATGTCCAGGGCCAGCTGCCACTTCTCCACGTGCCCCACCTGGTCGGGGATGCCGCAGCGACTGCGGCGGGCGACCTTGACCGCATCGGCCTCCGGCGAGGCCGGATCCCACGAAGCGGGCAGGAACAGCCGCCAGTTCACCGCGGCCGAGGCGTGATCCCGGGCCAGGTGCAGCGACACCCCGACCTGGCATTTGGTGACCTTGCCCGCGGTGCCGGTGTACTGCCGCGACACACACGCCGAGGCGTCCCCGTCGTTCAAAAAGCCGGTGTCGTCGACGATCAATGCCTCCGGACCGATCGCCTCGTGCATCCTCCAGGCCAGCCGGGCCCGGACATGGGCCGGTTCCCACGGGCTGGAGGTGATGTAGTGCGCCAGCGCCTGACGGTTGCCGTCCTCACCCAGGCGTGCCGCCATCGGCTCCACCGACTTACGCCGGCCGTCCAAAAGCAGTCCCCGCACATACGCCTGCCCCCACCGCCGCTGATCCACACGGAAGAACCCGTCGAACAACTCCGCCGCGAACGCCTCCAGATCCTCCCGGACCCCAGCCATCTCCTCAGGTGTCACACCATTCCAACGACGCTCGCGAGCAGTAGACACGCATGCACGAGTGAAGATGACCAAGCCCTACTAGTAGGGCTTGGTCAGGTCCGTATCAGTGTGGGTATGTCGCGGTGGCAGGTGGGGCAGGCGCCGGCCCAGGCGGCGAGGAGTGTCTGGAGTTCTTGGACGACTTGGTAGAGGCTCAGACCTGCGCCACGTCTTTTGGGTCTCGTGCCAGTCGTTGCAGCGTGCAAAAGGCATGGGCGGCCGATACGAGGGTGACGTGGTGATGCCAGCCACCCCAGGTGCGGCCTTCGAAGTGGGCCAGGCCCAGAGCCTGTTTCATCTCCCGGTAGTCGTGTTCGATGCGCCAGCGCAGCTTGACCAGCCGGACCAGGGTCGCCAGCGGCATGCCGGAGGGCAGGCTGGAGAGCCAGAACTGCACGGGTTCGGCTTCAGTGGCCGGCCACTCGGCCAGCAGCCAGCGTTCGGGCAGCTCAGGACCGTCGGTGGCCTGGCGGACGCCGCGTCCGGCCGGGCGGATGCGCAGAGCCACGAACCGCGAGTAGATGCGTTTGAAGCCGCTGATTCCTTTGCCAGGGCGGGAGCCTTCTCGCCAGGACACCGGTCTCGCGGCCGTCCTCCCGGCCGCGATGACCAGGTCTTTCACGGTCTGCGCAGGCTCGGGATACTGCAACTGCGGTGGCCGGCCGGTGCCCGCGTAAGCGGGCTGGACGGGCCGGGCGTCGGCCGGGTGGGCGGTGTGACGGGAGGAAATGCCCACCGCGTAGGGCAGGTTGCGTTCTTCCAGGCCGTGGCGGAAGGCGGCGGCATCGCCGTATCCGGCGTCTGCGACGACCAGGGGAATGTCGATGCCCCACGACCTGCTCTCGTCGATCATGTCCAGGGCCAGCTGCCACTTCTCCACGTGCCCCACCTGGTCGGGGATGCCGCAGCGACTGCGGCGGGCGACCTTGACCGCATCGGCCTCCGGCGAGGCCGGATCCCACGAAGCGGGCAGGAACAGCCGCCAGTTCACCGCGGCCGAGGCGTGATCCCGGGCCAGGTGCAGCGACACCCCGACCTGGCATTTGGTGACCTTGCCCGCGGTGCCGGTGTACTGCCGCGACACACACGCCGAGGCGTCCCCGTCCTTCAAAAAGCCGGTGTCGTCGACGATCAATGCCTCCGGACCGATCGCCTCGTGCATCCTCCAGGCCAGCCGGGCCCGGACATGGGCCGGATCCCACGGGCTGGAGGTGATGAAGTGCGCCAGCGCCTGACGGTTGCCGTCCTCACCCAGGCGTGCCGCCATCGGCTCCACCGACTTACGCCGGCCGTCCAAAAGCAGTCCCCGCACATACGCCTGCCCCCACCGCCGCTGATCCACACGGAAGAACCCGTCGAACAACTCCGCCGCGAACGCCTCCAGATCCTCCCGGACCCCAGCCATCTCCTCAGGTGTCACACCATTCCAACGACGCTCGCGAGCAGTAGACACGCATGCACGAGTGAAGATGACCAAGCCCTACTAGGGTCTGTCGTCAAATGTCACGCCCACATCAGCAGGGCTGCGAGGGTGACGGCTGCTTGGTAGGACTCGGCGGTCTTGTCGTAGCGGGTGGCGATGCCGCGCCACTGCTTGAGGCGGTTGAAGCACCGCTCGACGACGTTGCGCCGTTTGTAGACCTGCTTGTCGAAGGCCGGCGGACGGCCGCCACGGCTGCCGCGCCGGAGCCGGTTGCGGATCTGGTCGGACCGTTCCGGGATGGTGTGCGGGATGTTCGCCGCCGTAGCCAGCCACGTATGGCTTTGGAGCTGTAGCCCTTGTCGCCGATGACGTGGTCGGGGCGGACCCGGGGCCGTCCAGGCCCCAGCCGGGGCACCCGGATCGCCTTCATCACGGCGGTGAACTGCGTGCAGTCGTTGGTGTTCCCGCCGGTGACGGTGAAGGCGAGCGGTCGCCCCACAGCGTCGCAGGCCAGGTGGATCTTGCTGGTCAGGCCGCCTCTGGACCGGCCGAGTCCCGGGGTGCGGAGCCCCCTCGTGGCGGAGTAGTCCTGGAAGTCGGTGGTCAGCAGGATCACGGGCACGCCGCGGGCCGCGGCGTAGCCGATCTCCGTGCAGACGCCGTCGTCGGGGCTGGGTCCGTGGACGATGGCGATCAGGGCGCGGATGCGGCGCAGGCGCTCCCGGTCGAGTTCGAGGAGCCGCCGGCCTTTGACGTCGGCGACGAGGTCCTCCTCGTCGGTGTCGCAGAAGGGCAGGAAGACGTGGTCTTCGCCGAGCTTGCGGGCGCGGTGGTGGGCCAGCAGAGCGGCGAGGGCGCGGTCGTGGGCCGCGAAGAGACGGTGGGCGACGTCATAGGGGTGTGCGGGCAGGCCGGGACGGACGGCCCGTCGGGGGAATCCGGGCCGTCCGTCGGGCTTCCCGGGGTGTTCCGGGAAGCGGGCACCGTGCACCGGCCCTTGGGCACGGTGGGCGGTGGCTCGGGGCCGCGGCGGTCTTCGTGGCGGTCGTGGTGGTTCAGCAGCCGTCGATCCCGCAGGCGTTGCCCTGGCTGACGGCCAGGAAGGCCTGTTCGTCGAGGACCGCCTTGCGCAGCCGGGCCGCGTTCGGCACGCCCTCGATGCGGTGCCGGTCGTTGACGATGATCGTGGGAACGGCCGAGATGCGGTACGCCTGCGCGGTGCGCAGCGCCTCCTGGTGGGTTTCCCGGTAGGTGCCGTCCTTCAGCGCGCGTGCGTAGTCGTCGGCGTCGAGGCCGAGTTCGGCCGCGATGGCGGTGAGCACCTCCAGCCGGCCGATGTCCTGGTTTTCCTGGAAGAACGCCCGCAGCATGCGCGGGGTGTACTCGGCCGCCTTGCCGTGCTCGGCGGCGTACTGGTAGCCCTCGAACGCCAGCCGGGTGTACGGCTGCGGGGAGACGGTGGGCAGGGTGATGTCCACCCCCATCCGGCGGGCCATGGGGTAGACCGAGCTCGCCCACACCGAGGGCAGGTAGTCGTCCTCGGGGCGCAGTGTCGGCTTCGGGTAGGGCCGCAGTTCGAACGGCATCCACTCGATGTCGGCGTCGAGGTCGTGGGTGGCTTCGTGCAGGGGTCCCTCGGCGAGCATGCAGTACGGGCAGACGTAGTCCGACCAGACCTTGATGCTCACCCGGTCGTTGGTCGCGTCGTTCATCGCAGCTTCCCCTTGCTCGTGAGGTACTCCTCGAACGGCTTGGTCGCGTCCGGCACCTGCAGGTGTGTCACCTTCACCGGCCAGTCGGCCGGATCCTTCGCGAAGATCGAGTACGAGCCGGAGTAGTCGAAGCCGTACTGTGCGGCCGTCTTGCGGTCGACGGCGTACACGATGTGGCTGACGTTGAAGTACAGCGACGCCATGTAGCACAGGGCGCACGGTTCGCCGGAGGCGATCAGTGTGGCTCCGGCGGTCGCCCACACCCCTCGTTCGGCTGCGGCGTTGCGCAGCGCGACGACCTCGGCGTGGGCGGTGGGGTCGTCGTCCTCGCGCACCCGGTTGAATCCGGTGGCCAGGATCTGTCCGTGGTTGACGACGATCCCGGAGAAGGGGATGCCGCCTGCGGCGACGTGCTCTGCGCTGATCCGCACCGCCTCTTGGACGTGTTCGGCCAGCCGGCTCTCGGTGAGTGTCATGGCTGCATTCCTGTCGGAGGGTGGTTGGGCGGAGCGGAAGGGCGCCGCCTGTGATCGGGCCGGAGCAGAGCGGCCGGCCGGGGCGGTCTTCCGGTGCGGCCCTGGGCGGTGTGGTGGCTCGGCGCGGGCCTGGTCTCGAAGGGCGGGGGAGGCCGGGCCCGGCCTCGGCGGGGCCGTCTGAGGGATGCGCTGTGTGGTCCGGCGCAGCGACGACGGCACCCTCCTCCGCTTGCTTGTACGCACAAATGATTGCGCCGTGGGGACCCCCTTGCGGGATCGAAGGACTGGAGCAGAAGATTGCATGAACATGTATCTTGTTGTCAACGCTGCTCGGGAGGAGCCAATACCCCAGATGACAGTCATCCCTCAGGCGCCCACCGCGTCCTCCGATCAAGCCATGTGGAACAAGGTGCTCACCTTGCATGCACATGTTGAACGCCAGCTCACCCAGATGCTGCAGCGCAAGCACGGCATCGGCCTGTCCGAATTCCGCGCCCTGGAATGCCTGGTCCAGGCCGCGGAGGGCGAGTTGCGCATGCAGGACCTGGCGGACAAGGTGGGTCTCGGCCAGAGTTCGGTGACACGCCTGGTCGGCCGCCTGGACACGGCCGGATTCGCCTTCCGGGACCTGTGCCCCGACGACAAACGCGGCGTGTACGCGGTGATCACCGACGAGGGCCGGCAGCGCTACGCCGTCGCCCGCGGCACCTACGGCGAGGTGCTGAGCGCGGCACTGAACGCCGCGGGAGCCGTCCCCGAGCTCGCCCGTACCGTCCAGGCGCTGCGCAGCGGCGTCTGACCTGCGCTTTCTTCGACATCCGCGAGCCCGGCCCCGGGAAGGGGGCCGGCCGAGAGCCGCCCGGTCCCCCGGGCGGCTCTCGGCGTTTCCCGGCTCCGGCGCGGCGGATGACGGCAGAGCCCGGTTCCTGAGGCACAGCGCCCCGTGCGCCTGCGACGCCTCGGCCGTACGCCTGTGACGCCTTCGAGTGAACAGTTGACCAAGCGAGATTGTCACACTGGGGGAAGTGAACTCTCTCACACTCGTCACAGACGATACATGCTTGACTCTGCATACATTACCGCTACGGTGAATGACCGAACGACCACGGGGGGCGTAAACGGAGCCGGCTCGATCCGGTGTGTCCCGGGCTCCGGACGCGGTTTTCCGGCACACCTCATGCGCCGTCACCCCCCTTGGGGCCGCAGATCACTGTTCCCGTCGCATCCGGGATGGACAAGGGGGAATCATGCCATCTGCACGTCTGTGTGAAGCGCTGGCCGCACATGCCCGGCACCGGCCCGAGGCCGTGGCCCTGGTGTGGGGCGGGCGGCGCACGACGTATCGCCGGCTCGCCGATCTCGCCGGGGAACTGGGCGCCGCGCTGGACCGTCTGGGCCTCGACCGCAGCCGCCCGCTGTGCTTACCGGCGCACAAGACGCCGGAGACGATCGCCCTGCTCATCGGGGCCTTCCGGGCGGGGTACGCCGTCCTCGCCCCTTCGCCCGGGCTGGGCCCCGCAGTGCTGGAAACGCTCACCGCGCAGGCCCGGTGCTCCGTGGTCCTCACCGTCGACGACCGGGGCGTCCTGCACCACGACGACGTCCCGCAGGACGAGGCGGCCGCCCGCGGGTTCGACGCCGTGGACCCCGCCGCCGCCCGCCTGCTGCTCACCACCTCCGGATCCACCGGAACGCCCAAGACCGTGCCCATCGCGGCCGACGCCTTCGACCGGTTCGCCGCGTGGGCCAGCGAACGCTTCCGGCTCACCGAGCGGGACACGCTGCTCAGTCACGCGCCGCTCAACTTCGACCTCTCGCTGCTCGACGTCTGGACCGGGCTCCTGCTCGGCGCCACGGTCGTGCTCGTCGAGCAGGACTCCAGCACCGACGCCCGCCACCTGCGGGACCTGCTCGCTCAGTACAAGGTCACCTTCGTGCAGGGCGTCCCCATGCTGTACCGGCTGCTCACCCAGGACGATGCCCGGTACCCGCACGTCCGCACGGTGATCTTCACCGGGGACGCGATGCCCCGTCCGCTGCTGGCCCGGCTCGGCGCGGCCTTCCCCGGCGCCCGCTTCCACAACGTCTTCGGCTGCACCGAGACCAACGACAGCTTCCTGCACGACGTCGACCCCGCCGCAGCGGGGGACACGATCCCGATCGGCCGCCCGCTGCCCGGCGTGCGGGCCCTGCTCCTCGACGACGAGGGGAAGGTCCTCGACGGGCCCGGCACGGGTGAGCTCTTCGTGTCGACCCCGTTCCAGACCGCGGGTTACCTGCAACGGGAGCGCAACGAAGGCGTGTTCGTCCCCGCGCCCGACGGCGGAAGCGAGGTGTTCTACCGCACCGGCGACATCGTCTCCCGGGACGCCGAGGGCCTGCACTGGCTCGACGGGCGGACCGACTTCCAGGTCAAGGTCCGCGGGGTGCGCACCAACGTCCAGGAGGTCGAGAACGTCCTGGCCGCCCATCCGGACGTCGCCGAGGCCGCCGTGGTGGCCCTCCCCGACCCGGAGGCCGGCTACCGGCTGCACGCCCAGGTGACCCGGCGGCCCGGCACCGCGCTCACCTCCCTGCGCCTGCGCACCCACAGCGCCGCGCACCTGCCCCGGCACGCCATCCCCTCCTCGGTCCAGGTGGGCGACACACCCCTGCCGCGCACCGCGACCGGGAAACCCGACCGCAACCTCATAAAGGCGCTGCGCCAGAAGGGAAACCACGCATGAGCACGCTGACGGACGACATCCGCGGCTACGTCGTCGCCGAATTCCTCGACGGAGAGGACACCGCCGACCTGACCACCGAGTTCGACCTGATCGCCAACGGAGTCGTCGACAGCCTCGGGCTGGTCCGGATCGTCTCGCACCTCTCCGCCGCCTACGCGATTCCCGTCGACGACATCCCGCTGAAGCCGGAGCACTTCCGCAGCATCGGCGCCATCGTCGCCTTCGTCGAGAACGCGAACCGGGCCGCCGCCTGATCTTCCGGGAGAACCCCGGAGACCGGAGAAACGAAAACCCTCACATCCCGAAGGAGTTTTGTGATGATCGTTCGGAGCATGAGTGACATCGTCCCCGTGGAGTGGGGCAACGGCACCAGCCACCGCCTGCTGACCGAGGCCGACGGCATGGGCTTCACCGTCTGCGAGACCCTGGTGCGCAAGGGCACCTCGAGCGCGCTGCAGTACCGCCGGCACCTGGAGGCCTGCTACTGCATCGGCGGTTCCGGCGAAGTCGTCACCACGGACGGGACGCGTTTCAAGATCATGGAAGGCACCATCTACGCCCTCGACAAGAACGACGCGCACCACCTCGTGGCGTCCGACTACGAGGACCTGAGACTGATATCGGTCTTCAGTCCCGCCCTGCGCGGCGACGAGAAGCACACGCTGTCCCCCGACGGCTTCTCCCAGTACTGAGTCCCGTGTTCCGGGGCCCGCCCGCGGGCCCCGGCCCCTCACTCACCACGTACCGGAAGGCCGACACAGTCATGACATCCGCATTCGCGCAGTCCGCTCCGCAGGCCCCCGACCCCGACCCCTATGAACTCGCCGCCCCCTGGGCCGAGGAACTCAACCGTGACGTCGAGGAGTTCGACGCCCGCGCCGAGTTCCCCTGGGAGAAGTGGAAGACGATCCGGCGCTCGGGAATCCTGGCGGTCCCCTTCGAGACGCGTTACGGCGGCCGCGGCGGCACCCTGACCGAGACGATGCGCGCCCTGGAGGGACTCGGATACACCTGCCGGGACGCCGGCCTCGGCTTCAGCGCCTCCACCCAGATCGTCAGCGTCGGCGTGCCCCTCCAGGCGTTCGCCGGCGAGGACCTCAAGTCCCGCTTCCTGCCGCGGATCATCTCCGGCGAGCTGATCACGGCGCATGCCATCACCGAGCCGGAACACGGCTCGGACGCCATGAACATCACCACCACCGCGCGGCGTGACGGCGACGACTACGTCATCGACGGCGGCAAGACACTCATCACCAACGCGCCGATCGCCGACCTGTTCCTGCTGTACGTGCGCACCGGCGAGCCGGGCCCCTTCGGCCTGAGCGTCTTCCTCGTCGAGCGCGGCACCCCCGGCCTCAGGATCGGTGAACCGCTGGCCAAGATGGGACTGCGCACCTCCCCGCTGAGCGAGGTGACCTTCGAGGGTCTGCGGGTGCCCGCCGCCCGCCGCATCGGCCAGGAGGGCGCCGGCTTCCTGATCCTCGACCACGTGATGAAGCGGGAGATCCTGTTCTCCTTCTCCCTCACGCTCGGCGAGATGAGCCACCGTCTGGAGCGGGTGATCCGCCACGCCAGGACGCGCCGCCAGTTCGGCGGGCCGATCGGCCGGTTCCAGGGCGTCTCGCACCGGATCGCGGACATGAAGATCGCGGTGGAGACCTCACGCAAGTGGCTCACCGACACCGGCGCCAAGGTCGAGGCCGGCCAGGACGCGGCGATCGACATCGCCGCGACCAAGACGGTGGTCAGCGAGGCCAACAAGACCACCGCTGTGGACGCGGTGCAGATCTTCGGCGGCCAGGGCTACCTGACCGGCACCGGCATCGAGCGCGACGTGCGCAACGCCGTCGGCGGAACCATCTACTCCGGCACCAGCGAGATCCAGCGCAACCGCATCGCCGCCCTGCTGGGCCTGTGAGCGGACAGCGCCGACGAAAGGGTGACCATGAACACCATCACGAGCGCCGAACACGCCCGGCTCACCGCACCCACCGCATTCCTGGACCACGACACGGACGCCGTCCAGGCCTTCGTCGACCACGCGGTCGCCGACCGGGCCGCCGACAAACGCCGGCTCGCCGTCGAGCTGTACTACGCGGTCCGCGACGACGTCTTCTACGAGGTGTACGGGGCCGATCTGTCCCCCCGGGGACTGCGCGCCAGCCACGTCGCGGCCACCAGGAAGGGCTTCTGCCTGCACAAGTCCGTACTGTACGCGGCGGCCTGCCGGGCCGTGGGCATCCCTGCCCGTCTGCACTACGGCGACGTGCGCAACCACCTCGCCTCCGACCGGCTGCGCGCCCACATCGGCGGAGACGTCTTCTTCCACGGCCTCAACTCCGTCTACCTCAACGGAACATGGGTGAAGGCCACCCCGGTCTTCAACAAGATCCTGTGCCGCCTGTACGGGATGACGCCGCTGGAGTTCGACGGCACCGCCGACAGCGTGCACCACCCCTTCGACGACCAGGGCAGGAAGAACATGGAGTTCGTCGCCGACCACGGCGGCTTCGACGACGTGCCCTACGAGTTCGTCATGTCCCAGATGCGCCGCAAGCACCCCCGCTTCCTGGACGGCAGCGGCACGGTCCGCGGCGGCTCACTGGCCGCCGAGGCGACGGCCTGACCCCGAAAGGAGTGACCATCATGAGCGACATCCAGGCCGAGAAAGACGGCTGGGAAGCCCGGGCACGGATCGGCGTGGTCGTACCGCACGCGGACGTCGGCCCGGAGTCGGAATTCCAGGCGATCGCCCCCGACGACGTCTTCGTCCACGGCTCACGCGTGCACTTCGCGGCGATGCGGCCCGGCGGCGAGATGGACCCGAAGATCCCGCACGACCCCGTACGCGCCTTCGTGGAACCGCCGCTCATCGACGACGCGGTGGAACTGCTCGCCGCCTCCCCCCTCGACGTGATCGCGCTCGGCTTCACCAGTTCCTCCTACGTACTCGGCGCAAGCGGCGAGAAAGAACTGTTCGCCCGGCTGGCCACCCGCACCCGGGACATCCCGCTCACCGGCACCACCGCGGCCGCCGTCACCGGCCTCACCGCGCTCGGCGCCCGCAAAGTGGCGATCGTCAACCCGCCGTGGTTCGACGACCGGCTCTCCCGCCTCGGCGCCGGCTACTTCACCGAGCAGGGCTTCACCGTCGTCCACCACGGCCCGTGCGGCCTGCCCAGCAACCAGAAGCTGATCACGCCCCAGGCCCTGTCCGACTGGATCCGCACCACCGTCGCCGGCCACCGGCCCGACGCCGTCCTGGTCGCCGGCAACGGCATCCGCGCGGTCGGCGTCATCAACGCCCTCGAAAAAGAGCTGGACTTCGCCGTCCTGACCGCCAACCAGGTACTGTTCTGGCACGCCCTGCACCTGGCCGGCGCAGGCCAGACAGCAACCCGGATCACCGGCTACGGGCGGCTGTTCCACACAGCACCCGGCAGCAGCGCGTCATGAGCCTGCTGGCCGCCGACGGCCACATCGCCCTGTTCGGCACCCCCGAGGGAGACTCCTACAGCCTGCCCCTGGTCTGCTGGCGCGACGACGGCACCACCGTCCACGGCCTGGTCCTGCACCGCGGCGCGCTGCGCCAGGCCGAACTCGTATCCGGCTTCCGCCGCTACGCACACAGCAACGAGACCACCCCCTCCCTCACACCCGCACAACCCCAACCACGCTACGCCGGCACAGCCGGCTGAACCCACCCGGGCCCGTCCGGCACCACCCGCACGGGCCCACCACCACGAGCCCACCACCACCCGCACAGGCCCACCACCACGAGCCCACCACCACCCGCACAGGCCCACCACCACCACGGGCCCACCGGCACGGGCCCACCGGCACGAGCCCACCACCACCCGCACAGGCCCACCACCACGGGCCCACCACCACCACGAGCCCACCACCACCCGCACGGGCCCACCACCACCACGGGCCCACCGGCACGGGCCCACCGGCACCGGCGCCGGCACCCCGACGAGGGCATCGCCCTCACCCTGACCGCCCACCACGCGGCCCCCGCCCCCGGACAACCAGCGGCAGACACCCCCAGCCGCCACACCCAGCAGCACCGGCCCGCGCCCCTGCCCGACCCGGCCGTGCCGGCCGGCGCGCAGGGCGTGTCCCCCAGCCTGTGCCGGTCGCTCCCGACGCTCTCCCCAGCGGCATTGACAGCAAGATACATGTTCATGCAAGCTTTATCTGCCTTCGCGAGGGCTTGCGACGCCGCCTGATTGACGGCATTAACATGCACGTACAAGCAAATTCTGTGGGGGTAGTGCGGCCCGGCCGCCGTTCTTGCTGCCGCCGGGGCCACCGCCGCCCCACGGCGGCCCGGCCCCGGACCACGCCGACCCCCACCGGACGAAAGGACCGCCATGCAGTGGCTCTACCTCGCCATCGCGGACATCTTCGAAATCGTCGTCGCCATCGCAGCCGGCAAGGCCGAGGGCTTCAAGAACCGCCGGTGGACCGCCGTCACCCTGATCAGCGGTGCGCTCGGGACCTACTTCCTCAGCAGGGCACTGCTGACCTTCGACGTCGGCGTCGGCTACGCCATCTGGACGTCCATCGCCGGCATCGGCATCACCGTTCTCGGAGTGCTGCTCTTCGGCCAGCGCCTGAACTGGCGCAAGGCCCTCGGCATCGTCGTCATCATCGCGGGAGTCGTCGGCCTCCAGCTCAGCGGTGCCGCCTAGAAATCCCGCCCACGCCCGATCCGCATCCCCGAAAGGACCCCGGTACATGTCCCGCACCGAGCGCTCCTCCGCCAACTCCTGGCTCATGCTCCTCCTCGCCGGAGGATTCGAAGTCGGCTACGCGCTCTCCGTCGGCGGCAGCCACGGCTTCACCCGCCTGTCGTGGTCACTGGTCGCCGTCGTCTTCTTCCTCCTCACCCTCTGGGCACTGAGCGTCGCACTGCGCACCATCGACGTCGGTATCGGCTACGCCGTCTGGGCGGGAATCGGAGCAGCCGGCGCAGCACTGCTCGGCCCGGCCTTCTTCGACGAGACCCTCACCCCGGTCCAGGCCCTGTGGCTCGGCGTCATCATCGCCGGAGTGGTCTGGCTCAAGCTCGCCGACAGGCCGCAGGAACCCCAGGAGACCGCTGTCAGGCCGCGGGAAGTCCAAGGCGCAGAGCGCTGAAGGCTGTCCAGCCCGACACTCCCCCACCCCGACTCCTGTGACGGTCCGCCAACGGAGTCCTCGTCCCAAAAGCCCGCCCACGGTGCCGCGGCCGGCGGCCGAGCACCTGGCCGGGCAACCGGGTACCGAGGACCCGTCGGTGGTGAAGCGGTACACCGAGCGGCGCGCGCTGCCAGCACTCCAGATCTTCTGGCGGCCACGGCCACAGCCACGGCCACGGCCACGGCCACGCCACATGACCGAGTACGGCCCGGAGAAGGACGTCCGCAACGCCCTCGCCAACACCATCTGCCCGGGCATGTGTGAGATCCAGCGCACCCGCATCGCCGCCATGCTCGGCCTGTCACGCCGACGCGCCACGCGCCACGCGCCACGCGAAGGGAAGCCCGCATGACCAACGGCCCTGCGCCGCCGCTGCGCACCACCGCGTTCCTGGACCACCACTCGCTCAAGGTCCGGGAACGCGTCGAGCGATCGGTCCAGGGCCCGTCTGCCGGCCCCGTAAGCCAGATGACCGACCTCCACTACGCCGTGTGCGACGGCCTGCTCCACGAGGTGTACGGCACCGGTCCGTCCCGTCAGGGGCTGACCGCCGGCTCCGTACTCCGTGCTGGTCAGGGCCTTCCGCATCGGCAAGCCCCGCGCCTTCGCCGCCGCGGCACGGGCCGTGGGCGTGCCCAGCCGGCTCGTCATGCCACGGCGTGCGCGACCATCCGGCCGCAAAGCGCCACAAGCAGCCCATCGGCGGCGAGGTCTCCTTCCACACGCTCGCCCCGGTGCACTCGAACGGCCGCTGGATCCGGGCACCTCCGGTCTCCCACAAGCTGCTGTGCCGCCTGCACGCGATGAAGACGTTCGGCTTCGACGGCACCACGGACAGCATGCACCACCCCCCCCCACCAGGAGGGCGCGACAGGCACCTCGCAGAGGGAGTTCATCACGGAGCACGACGGATTCGATGACCTGCCCCACGGCTTCGTGATGGCCGCACGCGCCGCTCCCACCCCGCTTCCTCAAAGGCTCCGGGACGGTCACCGGCGGCTCTTGCGCCGGTGAAGCCGGCACCCGGGCCTGATCCCCCGGCCAGAGAGGAGAATCATCATGCTCCGTACCACCCCCACCACCGTTGCCGGAGCCGACCCCGCGCTGCTCGCCGTGGACGAGGAAGTCGCCGAGGCCCTGCACGAGGGACGGCCGGTCGTCGCCCTCGAGTCCTCCGTGATCCCGCACGGTCTTCCGTATCCGGCCAACCTGGAGTTGGCCCACGACATCGACGCGGCCGTGCGAGCCTCCGGTGCGGTTCCCGCCCGCGTCGGCATCCTCGACGGCCGGATCGTCGTCGGCATGAGCAAGGAGCATCTCGAACGCTTCGCTTCCAACCCCGGGATTCCCAAGGTCAGCACACGCGACCTGGGCATCGTCCTGGCCGGCGGGGGCGCCGGGGCCACCACGGTCTCCTCGTCCCTGGTCGCCGCCGACCTGGCCGGGATCCGGGTGTTCTCCGTGGCAGGCATCGGAGGCGTGCACCGCGACGCTCCGCACAGCTTCGACATCTCCGCGGACCTGGTCCAGTTCACACGCAGCCGTACGGCCGTGGTGTGCGCCGGCGCCAAGTCGATGCTGCATCCGGCATGGACCCTGGAGTGGCTGGAGACCGCCGGCATACCCGTGATCGGCTACCGCTGCGACGACTTCCCCGCCTACTTCAGCGTCAGCAGCGGTGTCCGCAATCCGCACCGCATCGACGACCTCCGGCAGATCGCGGCAGCCGCCGCGGCCCACTGGGACACGGCCACGGCCACATCGGTCCTGGTCACCCACCCGATCGCGGAAGCCGACGGGATTCCGTCCAAGGACGTCGAAGCAGCCCTCGCCGAGGCCACCACGCTGGCGGAACGCGACCGCGTCACGGGCCCCGCCATCACGCCGTACCTCCTCAAGGCGATCGCCAAGGCCACCGAGGGCCGCACCTCCGCGGCCAACCGCTCGGTGCTGCTGTCGACCACGGCACTGGCCGGCGAGTTCGCCGTGCAACTGTCCCTCGAACTCGCCGCGCGTGAGGAGACCGGCCAGTGACCGCACAGGCGACAGCACCGGTCCTGTTCGACCTCGACGGCACCCTGCTGGACACCCCTCGGGCCATCATGTCGGTGCTCGACCGGGTCCTGGCGGAGTCGGGCCGTCCCGCACCACCACGAAAGCAAGTACGGGCCACCGTCGGAAGGCCCCTGGTCGCGGCCTTCGGCGAACTGCTGGACCTGCCGCACGAACACGCCGAGGTGGAAGCCGCCGTCGCACGCTTCCGAGAGCTGTTCCGAAAGACCGTCGTGCCCGAGGCGAAGTCCATGGTCTTCCCCGGCGTACCGGAACTCCTCAAACGACTGCGCAGTCAGGGCCGTCCCCTCGCCATCGTCACGAGCAAGATTCGCGCCAGCACGGAAGAACTCCTCGAACCGGCCGGCCTCAGCGGCCACTTCGATACCGTCGTGTGCCACGGCATGGCCCCACGGGGCAAGCCCCATCCCGGCCTCGCCCTGCTCGCCGCACGACAGCTGGGCCGAGCCCCCGAAGAGTGCCTCGTGGTGGGCGACGCCGTCGACGACATGCGGATGGCTCACGCGGCGGGCATGAAAGCGATCGGAGTGTCCTACGGGGTCGCGACGGCCGGGCAACTGCTCGACGCGGGAGCGCGGGTGGTGTGCGAAACCGTACCGGCGCTCGGCGAGACGCTGGGAGTCCTCCGGTCCTCCGCAATGACCACGCCCCGCGGCTGACCCACTGCGCCGGACTTCGGCCACACCGCGCCCCACCACGCACTCCCTCGCCAACACGAAACCACCAAAAAACGGTTGGAAAAAAACATGGCATCACCAACGACACCCGGCACGACGTCGCCGAAAAGTCCCCTCGCAGGTCTGGCCACACTGTCCGCGGCCCAGTTCCTCATCGCACTCGATTTCTCGGTCATCTTCGTGGCCCTGCCCAGCATGGGCTCGGACCTCCGACTGTCCGGCAGCACCACCCAGTGGGTGGTCAGCGCCTACGCCGTCTTCTTCGCCGGATTCCTCATCGTCGGCGGGCGGGCCGCCGACCGTATGGGCCCGCGCAACATGTTCACCGCCGCCCTGCTGCTGTTCGGCGGCGCCTCACTGGCCGGAGGCGCCGCCGGAAATGCCTCCCTGCTGCTGATCGCCCGAGGAGCACAGGGCGTAGCCGCCGCCACCCTCCAGCCCTCGATCCTGGCCCTGGTGAACACGACCTTCCGGCCGGGACGCGAGCGCACACGCGCACTCGCCGTCTGGGGAACGGTGGGCGCCAGCGGCCTCGCCGCCGGCGTCGTCATCGGCGGCCTGCTCACCACAGTGTCCTGGCGCTGGACGTTCTTCGTGAACCTGCCGTTCGCCGCCGTGTGCGCACTGGCCGCGCCACGGCTGCTGCCCGGCAGGACCGACACGGGCAAGACCATACCCCTCAACATCCTCAGCGCCGTGCTCTGCACAGCAACCGTCCTCGTCTCGGTGCTGGGACTCACCCTGGCCGCGGACGTCGGCTGGACGGATCCGCTCGCCCTGAGCAGCTTCGCCGCCGCCGTGGCCCTGCTCGCCCTCTTCGCCGCCCGGGAACGCGGCAGTGCTCAGCCGCTCGTCGAATCCTCCCTGCGCAGCACCCGCACTCTCCTCGTCGGCTGCGGCGCCTCGGCACTGTACATGGCGAGCGTCGCGGGATCCGAGTTCTACCTGGTCACGCTCCTGCTCCAGGAAGGGCGCGGATACGAGCCGCTGGCCGCGGGCATCGCCTTCCTGCCACTGGCAGTGTGCATCACGCTCGGCAACATGACCGCCGGCCGTCTGATCAACTCACTCGGCGTACAGCGCACACTACCGCTGGCCTTCACCATCGGAGCAGCCGGCCTCGTACTGCTCGCCGTTTCCGTGCACAACCACTCATATCTCACAGGCATGCTCCCCGGCCTCCTCACAAGCGGCATCGGCCACGGCATGATCTACACCTCCATGTTCGTCGGCGGGACACGCGACGTCGCCGACCACAACCAGGGCGTCGCCGGTGCCCTGATGACCACGACCCAGTACGCAGGCGGCGCACTGGGCGTAGCAGTCCTGGTCCTCGTCCTGGGCACCGACCCCGGCGACAGCCGCTTCCTGCCCGCATTCCTGCTGACCGCCGCCATCGCCCTCGCCGGGACCGTATGGTCCTGGGCGGGATTCCGCGCACCCGCCACCCAGGCCGCAACACCGAAACCGTCCGCGACCCAC
>NZ_JBFADM010000058.1:0-56228 GCF_040641355.1 Streptomyces sp. NPDC020996 | reverse complement strand
GGCGTTCGCGGGGGGGGCGCGCCCCGGGCCCAGCGTCGCCCGGCCCCCCGCCACCGCCACGCCGGCCCAGGACCGCCACGCCGGCCCGGGGCCGCCCGGGGCCCGTAGGCGCCCCGGAACGCACGGCCCCGGCAAAGGGTCAGCCCTGTGACGCCGGCCGGATCGCGTGCTGCACGAAACGTGCCGCCGTCTCCGCCAGCACCTCCCGGCCGTCCCGGGCCCACAGGGCGTCGTTGAAGAGTTCGACCTCGATGGGGCCGGTGTAGCCGGCCGCCTCCACGTAGCCCTTCCACTCGCGCATGTCGATCGCGCCGTCGCCGATCTGGCCGCGGCCGTTGAGGACGCCCTCCGGCAGCGGGGTGGTCCAGTCGGCGAGCTGGAAGGTGTGGATGCGGCCGCCGGCGCCCGCGCGGGCGATCTGCTCGGGGGCCCGGTCGTCCCACCAGATGTGGTACGTGTCGACCGTGACGCCGACCTGGTGGGCCGGGAAGCGTTCCGCCAGGTCGAGTGCCTGGGCGAGCGTGGAGACCACGCAGCGGTCCGAGGCGAACATCGGATGGAGCGGTTCGATGGCCAGGCGTACGCCGCGCGACTCGGCGTACGGGCCCAGCTCCGCCAGCGCGTCCGCGATCCGCTCCCGCGCGCCGTGCAGGTCCTTCGAGCCGGCCGGAAGGCCGCCCGAGACCAGGACCAGGGTGTCCGTGCCGAGGGTGGCCGCCTCGTCGATCGCGCGGCGGTTGTCGGCCAGGGCGGCGGCGCGCTCGTCGGGGTCGACGGCCGTGAAGAAGCCTCCGCGGCACAGCGTGGTGACCGTCAGGCCCGCGTCGCGGACCAGTTTCGCGGTCGCCTCGACGCCGTAGGACTGCACCGGCTCGCGCCACAGGCCGACGCCCGGGACGCCCAGTTCGCGGCAGGCGTCGACGAGTTCGGGCAGCGACAGCTGCCTGACGGTCATCTGGTTGATGGAGAAGCGCTCGAGGTCGGTGCTCACTGGTTCACCCCGTACAGCGACAGCAGGTTCCTCATCCGCTCCTCGGCCAGCTTCGGGTCCGGGAACAGGCCCAGTCCGTCGGCGAGTTCGTAGGCGCGGGCGAAGTGCGGGAGGGAGCGGGCCGACTGCAGGCCGCCGACCATGGTGAAGTGGGACTGGTGGCCGGCCAGCCAGGCGAGGAAGACCACGCCCGTCTTGTAGAAGCGGGTCGGGGTCTGGAAGAGGTGACGGGAGAGTTCGACCGTGGGGTCGAGCAGTCCGCGGAAGCCGCCGGTGTCCCCGGTGTCGAGCACCCGCACCGCCTGCGCCGCCAGCGGGCCCAGCGGGTCGAAGATGCCGAGCAGGGCGTGGCTGAAGCCCTGCTCGTCGCCCGCGATCAGCTCCGGGTAGTTGAAGTCGTCGCCGGTGTAGCAGCGCACGCCCTGCGGCAGGCGGCGGCGCAGGTCGATCTCGCGCTGCGCGTCCAGCAGGGAGACCTTGATGCCGTCGACCTTGTCCGGGTGGGCGGCGATGACCTCCAGGAAGGTGTCGGTGGCCGCGTCCAGGTCGGACGAGCCCCAGTAGCCCTCCAGCGCCGGGTCGAACATCGGGCCCAGCCAGTGCAGGATCACCGGCTCGGCGGCCTGGCGCAGCAGGTGGCCGTAGACCTCCAGGTAGTCCTCGGGGCCGGAGGCGGCCGCCGCGAGGGCGCGGGAGGCCATCAGGATGGCCTGCGCGCCGGACTCCTCCACGACGGCGAGCTGCTCCTCGTAGGCCGCCCGGACCTCGGCGAGGGAGCCGGCGGTGAGCTGGTCGGTGCCGACGCCGCAGGCGATGCGGCCGCCGACGGCCTTCGCCTCGGCCGCCGAACGGCGGATCAGTTCGGCCGCGCCCGCCCAGTCCAGGCCCATGCCGCGCTGGGCGGTGTCCATGGCCTCGGCGACGCCGAGCCCGTGCGACCACAGGTGGCGACGGAAGGCGAGGGTGGCGTCCCAGTCGACGGCGGCGGGCGAGTCGGGCGACACGTCGGCGTACGGGTCGGCGACGACGTGCGCGGCGGAGAAGACCGTACGGGAGGTGAAGGGGGCGCCGGGGGTGACGGCGAGGGGTTCGGGGCGGGGTTCGTAGTCCCGCAGGACGCCGGTGGCGTCGGGGAGTCGGATGGTCACAGCGCGATCTCCGGTACGTCGATGCGGCGGCCCTCGGCCGACGACTTCAGGCCCAGCTCGGCGAGCTGGACGCCGCGGGCGCCGGCGAGCAGGTCCCAGTGGTAGGGGGCGCCGGCGTAGACGTGCCGGAGGAACAGCTCCCACTGGGCCTTGAAGCCGTTGTCGAACTCGTCGTTGTCGGGGATCTCCTGCCACTGGTCGCGGAAGGAGTAGGTGGCGGGGATGTCCGGGTTCCACACCGGCTTCGGGGTCAGACTCCGGTGCTGGACGCGGCAGTTGCGCAGGCCCGCGACGGCCGAGCCCTCGGTGCCGTCGACCTGGAACTCGACGAGTTCGTCGCGGTTGACGCGGACCGCCCAGGAGGAGTTGATCTGGGCGATCGCGCCGCCGTCGAGTTCGAAGACGCCGTAGGCGGCGTCGTCGGCGGTGGCGTCGTAGGGCTTGCCGTTCTCGTCCCAGCGCTGCGGGATGTGGGTGGTGGCCACGGCCTGCACGGACTTCACGCGGCCGAACAGCTCGTGCAGCACGTACTCCCAGTGCGGGAACATGTCGACGACGATGCCGCCGCCGTCCTCGGCGCGGTAGTTCCACGAGGGGCGCTGGGCGGCCTGCCAGTCGCCCTCGAAGACCCAGTAGCCGAACTCGCCGCGCACGGACAGGATGCGGCCGAAGAAGCCGCCGTCGATGAGGCGCTTGAGCTTGAGCAGGCCCGGCAGGAACAGCTTGTCCTGTACGACGCCGTGCTTGATGCCCTTGGCGTGCGCGAGGCGGGCGAGTTCCAGGGCGCCGTCGAGGCCGGTCGCGGTGGGCTTCTCGGTGTAGATGTGCTTGCCGGCCGCGATCGCCTTCCTGATCGCCTCCTCGCGGGCGGAGGTGACCTGGGCGTCGAAGTAGATGTCGACGGACGGGTCGGCGAGTACCTCGTCGACGTCCGTGGAGAAGTGCTCCAGGCCGTGCTTCTCGGCGAGCGCGCGCAGCGCGTGCTCGCGGCGGCCGACCAGCACCGGCTCCGGCCACAGCACGGTGCCGTCGCCGAGGTCGAGGCCGCCCTGTTCGCGGATGGCCAGGATGGAGCGGACCAGGTGCTGGCGGTAGCCCATGCGCCCGGTCACGCCGTTCATGGCGATACGCACCGTCTTGCGTGTCACGTTCGTTCCCTTCGCAGCGTCGTACGCAGCTCGTACGTGGGTGTGCGCGCCGCGTCGCGGGTGTGCGCGCCGTGTGACGCCCCGATGGCGAGCGTAACAGCAAGCGCTTTCTATCTGATGAGAAGCTAGCCTCTGACCAGTGGTCCGGACAAGACCGTGACCGCTACTTCGAGTGTTCGGGCGAACGAACGAGCAAAGCTGCGGCTCCGGAGTCCGCCCCGACACGCCGTCACCTGCTCGGAACCGTGGCCGCCGGGCGGCCTGTCTACGAGGGCGTACGGCGAAGTACGGGCGAAGTGCGGCGACGTGCGGCGACGTGCGGCGAAGTACGGCGAGATGCGACGAGGTACGACGAGATGCGCGACCGGAGGACGACGAGATGACGGTGACCCTGGCGGACGTGGCGGCCCGCGCGCAGGTCTCCCCCGCGACGGTGTCGCGTGTGCTGAACGGCAACTACCCCGTCGCCGCCTCCACCCGCGAGCGGGTCCTGAAGGCGGTCGACGAGCTGGACTACGTGCTGAACGGTCCGGCGAGCGCGCTCGCCGCCGCCACGTCCGACCTGGTCGGCATCCTGGTCAACGACATCGCCGACCCGTTCTTCGGGATCATGGCGAGCGCCATCCAGTCGGAGATCGGCGGCCCGGGCGGCCGGGCCGGCGGGGAGCGCCTCGCCGTGGTCTGCAACACCGGCGGCTCCCCGGAACGCGAGCTGACGTATCTGACGCTGCTGCAGCGGCAGCGCGCGGCGGCGGTGGTGCTGACCGGCGGGGCGATGGAGAACGAGCCGCACGCGGCGGCGGTGGCGGCCAAGCTGCGCAGGCTGACGGACGCGGGGACGCGGGTGGTGCTGTGCGGCCGGCCGCCGGCGCCGGACACCGGCGCCATCGCGCTGACCTTCGACAACCGCGGCGGCGGGCAGCAGCTGACCGAGCACCTGATCGGGCTCGGGCACCGGCGGCTCGGCTACATCGCCGGCCCGGAGGAGCGGACGACGACCCGGCACCGGCTGGAGGGCCACCGGGCCGCGCTGGCGGCGGCCGGGATCGAGGAGGACCCCCGCTGGACCGTGTACGGCCGCTACGACCGCCGCTCCGGCTACGAGGCCACGCTCGAACTGCTGCGCCGCGACCCGTCCCTGACGGCGGTGGTGGCGGCGAACGACTCCGTCGCGCTGGGGGCGTGCGCGGCGCTGCGCGAGTCGGGGCTGCGGATCCCGGCGGACGTGTCGGTCGCCGGGTTCGACGATCTGCCGTTCAGCATCGACGCGGTGCCGGCCCTGACGACGGTGCGGCTGCCGCTCGCGGAGGCGGGAGCACGGGCCGGCCGCATCGCGATGGGCCGCGAGGAGCCCCCGCCCGGGGACATCGCGGCGATCCGGGGGGAGCTGATGGTGCGGGGGTCCTCCGGGGTGCCGCGGGGCTGACGGGGCGGGGGTCGCCGGGGCGCCCGTGCGCGGCTGCCGCCCCTGTAGAGCACCGGCCCTGGACGGGCCTTGTCCTGAAACGCCGGGCGGGCTGGGTGACGGTCACCGATGATTTTCGTGCAGCGGCGCGGTCTTCACTGCCGTCACCGGCCGGACGAACCCGCCCGGCCCCCCGACCGGCCCCCGACCGGCCCCGACCGGACACCGGACGAACCCCAGGAGTGATTTCCCATGCGTGTCGTGATCAGTGAGTTCATCAGTCTCGACGGCGTCGTGCAGGCGCCCGGCGGCCCGCAGGAGGACACCGACGGCGGGTTCGCGCACGGTGGCTGGTCGCACCCGTACTTCGACCCGGAGGTGGTCGGCGGGGCGTTCACCAAGGGGCTGGAGAACGCCGAGGCGCTGCTGTACGGGCGGCGGACGTATCTGACGATGGCCGCGGCCTGGCCCGAGCGGGCCGGGGATCCCTTCGCCGACCGGCTCAACGCCCTGAAGAAGTACGTCGTCTCCGACACCCTCGGCGACGACGACCTGACCTGGAACAACACCGAGCGCATCCCCGGCTCGCAGGCCGTCGCGCGGATCCGTGAGCTGCGCGCGGCGCCCGGCGGGGACCTGGCGATGATGGGCAGCCCCACCCTGGTGCGCACGCTGATCGCCGAGGACCTGGTCGACGAGCTCCAGCTGATCGTGATGCCGGTGCTGCTGGGCGGCGGCAAGTCCGTCTTCCCCGCCGACGGGGCCAAGCGGCCGTTCGAGCTGGTGTCGTCGGTGACCGGCGGCACCGGCGTGCAGGTGTGCGTCTACCGGCCCGCCGTGCAGGCAGCCGAGGGGTAGCCGCCCGGGTGCGGGTGTCCTACGCTCGAATCGACGGCATCTCTGACTGAGTCAACGATGTCAACGATCAGATCCGGAGGCCGACGATCATGACCGTCCAGGACATCCGCGCCTTCAACCGCTTCTACACGAACGTCATCGGCGCCCTCGACTACAGCCGCCGGCTGTACGCGCCGTACACCCTCACCGAGTCCCGCGTCCTGTACGAGCTCGCCCACTCCCCGCGCACCGACGCGGCCGACCTGCGGGCCGAACTGTCGCTGGACGCCGGGTACCTGAGCCGCATCCTGAACAAGTTCGAGCAGGACGGGCTGATCGAGCGCGCCCCCGCACGGCAGGACCCCCGGCGGCGGCACGTCACGCTCACCCCGCGCGGCCGGGAGACCGCCGCCCTGCTCGCGGAGCGGGCGAACGAGTCCGTCGGCGCGCTGCTGTCCACCGTGCCCGCCGCCGACCGGCCGCGCCTGGCGGAGGCGATGCTGACCGTCCGCGAGATCCTCTCCGTGGGCCGTCCCCCGCGCCGCGAGGACGCCGTCCTGCGCGACCCTGCCCCGGGCGACCTGGGCTGGATCGTGCAGCGCAACGCCGCCCTGTACGCCGCCGAGTACGGCTGGAACTCCGACTACGAGGGGCTCGTGGCCCGTATCGTCGCCGACTTCGCCGAGGACCACGACCCGCACCTGGAGCGGGTGTGGATCGCCGAGCTCGACGGCAGGCCGGTCGGCTGCGTGATGTGCGTACGGGACGAGGCGCCCGCCACCGCACGGCTGCGGCTGCTGCTCGTCGAGCCCGAGGCGCGCGGGCTGGGCGTCGGCGACCGGCTGGTGCGGGCCGTCGTCGACTTCGCCCGCGGCGCCGGGTACCGCGAACTCGTCCTGTGGACCAATGACGTCCTCACCGCCGCCCGCCGCCTCTACCGGCGCCACGGCTTCGTCCTCGTGGCCGAACGACCGCACCGCTCCTTCGGGAAAGACCTGGTCGGCCAGGACTGGCGGCTGGACCTGCACACCGCCCCCGGGTGAGAGTGGTGACCATGCGACTGGCGTTCTCCACCCTCGGTGTCCCCGGCCTGCCGATCCCGGACGTGGTCCGGCTCGCGACCGCCCACGGCTTCCACGGCGTCGAACTGCGCGCCCATCCGGAGGAACCGGTGCACCCCGGCCTCGGCTCCGCCGAACGGTCGGCGGTGGCCTCCGCGTTCAAGGCGGGAGGCGTCGAGATCCTGGGCCTGGCGGGGTACGCGCGGATCGCCGCGCCCGGCGACGACGGGCCCGTGATCGACGAGCTGCGCGCCCTGTGCGACCTCGCCCGCGACCTCGGCGCCCCGTACGTCCGGGTCTTCCCCGGCGCGGACCCCGAGCAGACCACCGAGCGCGCCGACCGCGCGGCCGCCCGGCGCCTCGGCCTGGCCGCGGAGCACGCCGCCGACGCCGGCGTGCGCATCCTGCTGGAGACCCACGACTCGCACCGCACGGCCGCCGACGCCATCCGCGTCCTCGGCCCGGTCGGCCACCGCAACGCGGGCGCGCTGTGGGACGTCATGCACACCTGGCTGGGCGGCGAGCAGCCGGCGGAGACGTACGCCGCCCTCGCGCCGTACCTCGGATACGTGCAGGTCAAGGACATCGCCTCGGCCGACGACACCACCCCGCTGCCGCTGGGCGCCGGGATCCTCCCGCTCGCCGAGTGCGTGGAGGTCCTCTCCCGGCACAACTGGGACGGCTGGCTGTGCTGGGAGTACGAGAAGCGGTGGTACGAGCAGGCGGCGCCGCTGCCCGAGCTGCTGGACGCGGGGCGGGAGCACCTGGCCCGCCTGCTGAACGAATCGGCGTGAGTCCGCCGGCCGGACCGTGCGGCTACGACGACGCCGGGCGGGCCAGGAGCGGCACCGTGGGGTCCAGGCACCAGCCCAGCACGGACGGCCAGGAGCCGTAACCGGCGTCCATGTCGAGATGGCCGGCGCCCGGCAGGATGTCGGTGGGGATGCCGTACGGCTCGCCGAAGACCTCGCGCGCGCCCTCCGGGCAGTACGGGTCGTCGTCGCCGGCGACCAGGCGGGTGGGCGCGGGCAGGCCGAAGCCCGGCGGCGGCGGGGCGAACGCGGCGATCTCCGGGTGCCGCGCCAGCACGGAGGCGGACGGCGGCGCCACCAGCAGCACCCGGTCGGCCGCGCCGGGCCGCACGATCCCGCGGGACGCCGCGTGCAGCCACAGCACGGCGGAGGCGCTGTGGGCGAGCACCACGCGCTCGGGTCCTTCCAGACCGTCCAGGTGCCGGGCCAGCTCGGTGAGCCAGACCTCCAGGTCGGGGGCGTCGGGGTCGGGCAGCTGCGGGTAGGTGACCTGGTGGCCGAGTCCGGTGAGCCGGTCGGCGAGCCAGTGCTGCCAGTGCCCCTCGGGGCGGTGGTTCTGCCAGCCGTGCAGGATCAGGTACGCGGTCATGGACGCGATCGTTTCCGATCACCGGATGCCGGTCCAGTCGATCTTCCGCGCCGCCCGTCAGCCGATGACACGCGCCCACACGGACTTGCCGCCCGCGCGGTCCCGCACCTCCCAGGCGTCCGCGAGGGCCTCCACGAGCAGCAGGCCCCGCCCCGAAGTGGCGTCCGGATCGAAGGACCTGACGACCGGGTGACGCGGTGAGGCGTCGAAGACCTCCACCTCGACCGTCTTCTCGCCGTCGTAGGCGAGCGCCACGTCGAAGGTGCGGCCCGGGACGCGGGCGTGCCGGACGGCGTTCGTCGCCAGCTCCGACAGGACCAGCACGGCCACGTCGCCGGCGTCGGACGGAACGGCCCAGGAGGCGAGCACCAGTCGGGCACCGTGCCGGACCTCGGGGATGTTCTCGACGACCGGTAAGAAGGGGCGGCGCCAGGTGCGATGACTTTCTGTGTTCACATGACGACTTTCGGTCGCAACGACTACTTTCGACAGTGACCGAGCGTCGACAACCCCGCACGGTGAGTGCAACCGGGCGCGGGTTGACCGACGTTGAGCCGGGTTGAGGGGCGCCGCCATGGGACAACCGAAGAAGAACTCATCGCCTGCCGCGCAGTACTTCGCCGAGGTGCTGCGCATGCTGCGCACGGCGGCCGGACTCTCGCAGAACGAACTCGGCGACCTGATGGCCTACTCCGGCGCGGCGGTGAGCGCGGTGGAGACCTGCGCGAAACCGGCGACGGACGAGTTCATCGGGGCGGCGGAGAAGGCGCTGAACGCCGGGGGGATCCTGGCGGCGGCAGCGAAGTACCTGCGGCTGGAGCGGTATCCCGAGTATTTCCAGGGATTCGTGCAGCTGGAGCAGGAGGCGCTGAGTGTGTCGTCATACAGCGCTCAGCTGATCCACGGCCTGCTTCAAACCGAAGCGTATGCACGCGCCCTGTTCCGCTGCGATTTCCCTCCATTGGACGAGGAGGAAATCGAGCGGCTGACACTGGCCCGGCTGGAACGAAAGGCCCTACTCGATCGCAGGCCGGTGTGCGTCATCAATGTGATCCTTGAGGAGGAGGCGCTGCGGAGGCGGATCGGTGACGAGCAGATCAGGCGGGCTCAGTACAGGCACCTGCTCGAATGCGCCGAGCGTCCCAACGTGGTCGTCCAGGTGATGCCTTCGCGGATCGGCGTCCACGCGGGGCTGCGTGGTCCGATGACCGTGCTCGAAACTCCGGAACAGACCTCCCTGGTCTACACAGAAGCCCTGGGCAAGAGCCTGCTCGTATCCAGGCCGGAAGAGGTGGGTGTCCTCGCCCGGCGCTATGGGATGATCAGAAGCCAGGCCCTCCGGCCGGAGGAATCCGTAGCGCTGATCGGGCAGTTGGCAGGTGAGCTATGACCGAACTGACGTGGTTCAAGAGCAGCTACAGCGACAGCTCAGGCGGTGATTGCGTAGAGGTCGCACTCTCTTGGCGCAAGAGCAGCTACAGCGACTCGGGCGGCGGCGAATGCGTCGAGGTCGCCGCCTGCACCCTCATACACGTCCGCGACTCCAAGGCCCCCGACACCCCCCACCTCACCGTCTCCCCCGCCACCTGGTCCGCCTTCCTCGGCGGCGTTCGCGGGCGTTAGGGCGCCGACCTCCCCCTGTTCCCGCCGCACGGCCATGACATCCTGTACCGCCACAGGACATTACGGAATGCCGGGCGACAGACGACAAGACGGGCGCGCCGGCGGTAACGGGGACGAACGATGAAGTTCTGCTTTCTGGTGGAGGAGCAGTATCGCCGGGACGGTATGCCCAACGAGGTGATCCACCAACTCACCTCCTGGGGACACCAAGTGGACGTGTTGCGCCCGGGCGGCTCCCTGCTGCGTCTGACCGAGGCCGTGCAGACGAGCACGCATGACGCATGGGTGCTCAAGACGGTCTCCGGCGGTCCGGGCCTCACCCTTCTCGAGGCGGCGGCCTCGGCCGGTCTGACGACGATCAACAACGCCCGGGCGATTCGCGGCGTGCGGGACAAGGCGCTCGCCGCCGCCATCGGCCTCAACTGCGGGCTGCCCCTGCCCGCGACCTACGCGGCCGCGTGCCCCGAACTGCTGCTGGAGATACCGGATTCGGAGTATCCGATCGTGGTCAAGCCCGCCGACGGCAGCGCGGGCCGGGCCGTGCACCTGGTGTCCTCCCCGCACAAGCTCGCCGAGATGCTCCCCGAGCTGGCGGGAGAAGGCATGCTCGTCGCCCAGCCGTACGTGCCCAACTCCGGCGTGGACCTCAAGGTGTACAGCGTCGGCGACGAGTTGTACGCCACCGAGCGCCGCTCCCCGCTCCACCCCGACCATGCCGTACGGGAGCGCCGGGTGCCGCTGTCGGCCGAGATCGCCGCGATCGCCGCTCAGGTCGGCGTGGTCTACGGCCTCGATCTGTACGGTCTGGACGTCGTCCTGGGACCGGACGGCCCCGTGGTCGTCGACGTGAACGACTTTCCCAGCTTCCGCCAGGTCCCTGACGCGCCGGCCCGCCTGGCGAGAGCCGTCCTCGCCCTGGCGGCCGGCGCGGGCGGGGTGACCGCGGCCGGGTCGGCCGCCGCGGCGCTCGGCGCGGCCTCACGGCCACCGCTGGGCGTCGTTCCGGTCCCCATGACGGCGGGCGAGACGGCGTGAGAGTCGGCCTGATCACGTCCGACCCCGGCCACCCGCTGCTGGACCTCACCACGGCCCTGCTCGCGCCCGGCCACCAGGTGGAGGTGCTGGATCCGCGCGCGCCGCTGCCCGTCCCCGGACCTCTCGCCGACGTCTACCTGCTGAAGGCACGTACACCGCCCGCCCTCGCACTCGCCCGGCATCTGGAACAACGTCACGCCCGCGTGGTCAACTCGGCCGCGGCGACCGCGCTGTGCCAGGACCGCACGTCCATGGCCGCGCTGGCCCTGAGTGCCGGTCTCCCCTTCGCGGGCACGCGCACCTTCACCACCCTCGCCCGACTGGCGTCCGGGCCGGCGCTGTCCCGCCCCGCGGTGGTCAAGAGCCGCCACAGCCGGCGGCACGACGTGGTGGCCCGCGTCGACACCCCCGCGCAGCTACGGGACTTGGCGGCCGCCCACCCGGACGAGCCGGTCGTGGTGCAGGACTTCGCCCCCAACGACGGCTGGGACTACAAGCTCTGGGCGATCGGCGACCAGCTCTTCGCCGGCCTGCGCCGCTCCGAACTCTCCCCCCAGGGACGCGGCCCCACACGATCGCTCCGCCTCGACGACCTGCCGCCCGGATGGCCGGCCCTGGTGCACCGCGTCGGAGAGGTGTTCTCCCTCGACGTCTACGGCGTGGACATCGTCGACGGCGGCGACGGCGCCCCCCTGATCGTGGACATCAACGCCTTCCCCGGCATCCGAGGCCAGTCGGGCGCCCCCGAGGCCCTGGCAGCCCTGGCCCTCTCCCGGGCCGCCTGACCCCGAAACCCAACCCCACCTGCCCCCGGAACCCGGCCCCGGCCTGCGGCGCCCGGTCGGTCAGGGCCGGCGCGCCCGCGTCGCGAACCCCGTCACCCGCTGCTCCAGCCGATTGTGCGACATCCCGCGAGTTCCCCTGAGCCCCGCTGAGTCCTTGTCCCCGCGGCCAGGGTGTTCTGTCTCCTTGGGATGCTCCTCAAGTTGGTGACGTAACTTCAGGATTCTTGAAGCGTTCTCACTTCGTCCGATCGGTCCGTGATCGAGGTGAAGGTGAGGAGGCTCGGGTAGGCGCTGGCAGCCGTACGCGACCTGCTTGAGTTCCGGGATCCGGTCTCGGCGGAGGAACTGGAGCAGTTCGAGACCGACGTGCTTGCCGGGTTCGAGAAACCGCGAAACTCACGGGGCTTCGTGGATCGGGGTCGGGCCCCGGCCTGGCTACGATTCCAGGAACCCGAGCGCCCGTGCGACGAATTCGTCGTGATACTGGAAGAGGCCCCCGTGTCCGGCATCCGGGTAGAGGGGGACGAGTTCGCCCCGGGGCAGCCGCGCGGCCAGGTCGAGTGTGTTCTCGCTCGGGACCATCCGGTCGCTCTCGCCGTTGGCCACCAGGACCGGCTGCTGGATGCGCGACAGGTCCTGCGGTGCCATGCGGCCCCAGCGTTTGACGGCCTTCAACTGGGCGCGGAACGACGGCACCGAGATCGCCTTGTCGCGGTCGTCCGACTGGCCGCCCGACGCCGCGTTCGGGTTCCTCTGCCGCGATGCCGGGTCCGCCGGCGGGGCCGGTGCCCGGCTGCCGGTAGGCGAAGTTGACGCCCTGCACGGACACGGAGCGGGTCGGCGCGTTCTTGTACGACGACGGGGTGGGTGTGGGGGAGCTGGACGACGCGCTCATGGCCGGGTCCTTGATGTGTGGTGGGGGGCGGGGGTGGGGTTGGGCCTGTCGTTGTGACCGGGCAGTCCCGGCGTCCGGTTGGGCTGTGCCCGCGCTCACGTCATGGAGACGACGACCTTCCCCGCCTTCGCGCGGCCCTTCTCGACGTACTCCATGGCCTGGAGGGTTTCGTCGAACGGGAAGACGCGGTCGACGACGGGACGGATCTTCCCGGTGTCGATGAGGGGGGTGAGTTCGCGCAGTTGGTCGCCGCTGGCCTTCATGAACAGGAACGAGTACGTCACACCGTGGCGCTTGGCGTCGCGCCGAGTCTTGAAGCTGAGGGCGGACATGGCAAGGCGGAGGATCGGATTCGCGCCCAGTTCGCGGGCGAAGGCCGGGTCGGGCGGGCCCGCGACGCTGATGGCCGTGCCACCGGGCTTGAGTACGCGCAGGGATTTGGCGAGGTTCTCGCCGCCGAGGCTGTCGAGGACGACGTCGTAGCCGTCGAGGACCTCTTCGAAGTCCTGGGTGCGGTGGTCGACGACCATGTCCGCGCCGAGGTCCCTGGCCAGGTCGACCTTGGCGGTACTCACGGTGGTGGCGACGTGTGCGCCGAGCGCCTTCGCCAGCTGGACGGCGATGGAGCCGAGGCCGCCGGCGCCCGCGTGGATGAGGACCTTGTGACCCGGTTGCACGCGTGCCCGTTCGACCAGTGCCTGCCATGCGGTGAGGGCGACCAGGGGGAGGGAGGCGGCCTCGGTCATGGTGAGGGTGGCCGGTTTGGGTCCCAGGTCGTCCTGGTGGACGGCGATGAGTTCGGCGAAGGTACCGATGCGGTCCTTGTCGGGCCGGGCGTAGACCTCGTCGCCCACCGTGAAGCGGGTGACGGACGGGCCGACCTGGACGACCGTTCCCGCCAGGTCGTTGCCCAGAATGAGCGGGAGACGGTAGGGCATGAACGCCTTGAAGTCTCCGTTGCGGATCCTGAGGTCCAGCGGGTTGACGCCCGCCGCGTGGATCTTGACCAGGACGTCGTCGGCACCCACCTGGGGGTTGGCGGTTTCGGCGGCACGCATCCCGGCCTGGTCGCCGTACTTCTCGACCATGAAAGCCTTCATCGTCGTCTCCGTTCCGTTTCCCGTCCGTGGAAGGTCCGGGTCTCCGCTCGCCCCGGGCTTCTCCCAGTGCGAACTGATTTGTGTTGTCTTTCTGGGTGCGGCGAGGGCGCACCGCGTCCTCAGCCGCGTTCACCCATCAGGCCACCGGCACGACCGGGGCGGTGACGTGGTCGGCGGCGCCTCCCTGGAGGCGGTCCAGGGAGGCGGCGATTCCCTCGTGGGGCACGCCGAGCGGCACCGCGCTCACCTCGTCCAGGCGGGTGTACTGCTCATCGGTCAGCTGGACGTCGAGGGCGCCGAGGTAGCTGTCGAGCTGGGAGAGACTGCGCGGGCCGATGATCGGGACGAGCGTGGCCACGGAACGGGCGGCGCGCTCGCGCACCCACGCGACCGCCACCTGGGCGGGCGTCACGCCGCTCTCCTCGGCGATCGCCAGGACGGTGTCGACGACGGCGGTCTTCTGGTCGGTGCTCTCGGTGTGGATGACCATGCCCAGATCGCTCAGGCGCCCCTCGGCGGAGCCGCGGTACTTGCCGGTGAGCAGTCCGCCGCCGAGCGGGGACCACAGGGCTGCGCCGAGCCCGAGGCTCTCGGCCATGGGCAGGAGCTCACGGTCGGCGGTGCGCTCGACGAGGCTGTACTCGTGCTGGATGCCCACGATCGGGGCCCAGCTCTTCAGGTCCGCGAGGGTTACCGCGCGCGAGACTCGCCAGGCGGGAAAGTTGGACAGCGCTGCGTGGTGGATCTTGCCCGCGCTCACCAGGTCGTCGAGTCCGCGCAGGAGTTCCTCCATCGGCGTGAGCTCGTCGGGGAAGTGCACCCACAGCAGGTCGATGTAGTCGGTGCCCAGGCGCTTCAGGCTGGCCTCGACCGAGGCGACCATGTTCTTGCGGCTGTTGCCGGTCCTGGAGATGTCCGGCTGCGGGGCGGCGCCGAGGGTGAACTTCGTGGCCAGGACGAAGTGGTCGCGGTCGGCGGAGATCAGTTTCCCGGTCAGTTCCTCCGACTCGCCGAACTGGTAGCCGTCCGCGCTGTCGAGAAAGGTGCCGCCGGCCTCGGCGAACCGGTCGAAGATCCGCCGGGCCTCGTCGGGCTCGGCGCCTGCACCCCAGCCGGTGCCGAAGTTCGCGGTGCCGAGCGCGTACTCGGAGACGCGCAGTCCGGTCCGGTGGCCGAAGGTCGTGTAGCGCATGAGATGTCCTTGTCCGAGAGGTGTGGAGGTGGTCGCGCCGGGGGGTGAGCGTCAGCCTGCGTTCGGCTGGGGTGCCGCGGACAGGCTCTGCTTGACGTACCGGCTGGTCTCGTCGGCGAGAATCTCGGGCAGGCCGGTCTCTATGCCCTGCAGGGCCTGGGCCGCGACGTCGGCGGCAGCGACCTTCTGATCGGCGGGCACGCCGGCGGCCATGTCGGTGTCCATGTAGCCGACGTGCAGCGCCGAGACGGTGATCCCGCGCGGTGCCAATTCCTCGCGGGTCGCGTCGCTCAGCGCCCAGGCGGCGGCCTTGGACGCGGCGTAGGAGCCGAGGCCGGCCGGGTGGAACCAGGACAGGGCGGACAGGACGTTGAGTACGGCGCCGCCGCCGTTGCCCTCGATCACGGGGGCGAAGGCGCGGGTCGCGGCGAGCGGGCCGAAGAAGTTGGTCTCCATCTCCCGGCGTACCTCGGCCAGGTCGCCTCCGATCAGCGCCGCGCCGGTGGAGATGCCCGCGTTGTTGATCAGCAGTGTCGCGTCGGACGCCACGCGGGCGGCCTCCTGCACCGACGTCTCGTCCGTGACGTCCAGCCGCAGCGGAATGACGCCCGGCACGTCGACCGTCTCGGGGCGCCGGGCCACCGCGTACACCTTCGCGCCACGCTCGACGAGCTGGGCTGCCAGATGCCGTCCGAGCCCCCGGTTGGCGCCGGTCACCACCGCGACCGCGTCCTTCAGTTCCATGCCCACTCCCAGCGTTACGGCCGTCGGCGAGCGGCCGACGGCACCGAATTAGATTGCATCCACAATCTAAGCACTGGTCTAGGATAGATGCCAGTCGACATCCAATCGGGGAGGTGGCCCGTGGGTCGCGCATCACAGGCGCAGGCAGAGGAGAACCGCCGGCGGGTCGTGGAAACCGCGTCTCGCCTGTTCCGGGAACAGGGAACTCACGCCAGCGTCGCCGAGATCATGAAGGCGGCCGGACTGACCCACGGCGGCTTCTACAAGCAGTTCGCCTCCAAAGAGGCACTCATCGACGAAGCCACCGCCCACGCCTTCAACGAACTCAGCCGACACCACAAGGACGGACTCGAGCAGCACAGCGGACAGCGCGCCGCCGCCCAGCGGGCACTGATCGACGCCTACCTCTCCCCTGGACACCGCGACAGCCCGGCGGACGGGTGCCCTGTCGCCGCACTCGTCACCGACATGGCGCGCGGGGGCGAAGGCCAGGAAGCCCGCCGTATCTACACCGAAGGCGTGGGCGACTTCGCCGACTGGCTCACCACTGAGGACCAGGACGGCATCACCCGGCTGTGCACCATGCTCGGCGCACTCGTCCTGGCCCGGGCCACCAACGGCTCCCCGCTCTCCGAGGAGATCCTCACCGCCGCGCGCGCGGCACTGACGGGATCCGGCTGATTCGCCGCCACGTGACCGTAGCGCAGCCGGCCTCCCCCAGTCCGCCCCGCACGCACCCGCCGCAGCAGGAGTCTGGCCTCGGCGTTGATGCCGGTGCCCTGGGCGGAGCGGGCGAGCCAGGTGAAGCCGATCTCGACGGCGTCCAGCCGGTCGTCGGACCGGCTGGTCGCCGGCAGCGCAGGTCCCGGTACGACGTGGCGCCGACCGCCCGTCCCGTCGCGACCGACACCTGCGCGTACGGCGCCAGCCGTCCCGTCGACGCGCGCTCCAACTGCGCGTCGACGTACGCGCCTACCTCCTCGGCCCGCGGCACCCAGGTGAAGGAGTAGGTCTCCCGTTCCTCCTCCGCCGCCACCGCCAGATCGGCGGCGTGCCGGTGCTCCAGCGGCTTCAGACGCACCAACGCGCCCTACAGCACGGGTCCTTGCAGCACGGGTCCTTGCAGCACGGGTCCTTGCAGCACGAAGGTCAACTGCTCTCCAGTCCGCTCCTCAGCTCCGCGAACGCCTCGTGGAAGCCCGGGAAGGTCTTGCGCACGCATCCGGGGTCGTCGAACGAAATACCGGGCGTCCGCAGGCCGGTGACCGCGAAGGACATGACGACGCGGTGGTCGCCGTAGGTCTTGATCTGCGCGGCGGCGGGGGTGCCGGGGTGGATCTCGATCCAGTCCGGGCCGGTCGACACGCCGATGCCCAGCCGCCGCAGGTTCTCCGCGCAGGCGTCCAGCCGGTCGCACTCCTTCACCCGTGTGTTCGCCACGTCCTCGATGCGCACCGGGCCGGAGGCGAAGGGGGCGATCGCCGCGAGCGTCGGCATGGTGTCGGAGATGTCCCGCATGGCGACCGTCAGGCCGCGCAGGGTGCCGGTTCCCCTGACCGTCGTGCCCTCGGCGCCGACGTTCACGTCCGCGCCCATGCGGCGCAGCACGTCGACGAAGCCCAGGTCGCCCTGGAGCGCGCCCGCGCCCAGGCCGGGGACCGTCACCTCGGCGCCCGGCGTCAGCGCCGCCGCCGCGAAGAAGTAGCTGGCGGTGGACGCGTCCGGCTCGATCGGGTACGTCGTGGCCCGGTAGCCGCCCGGCGGGACCACGAACACATTCCCCTCCCGTGCCACCTCCACGCCGAACGCCCGCATCATCGCCAGCGTGATCTCCACGTACGGCGCCGAGACCAGGTCCGTGACCGTGATGCGCAGGCCGGTGCGGGTCAGCGGGCCGAGCAGCAGCAGGGCGGTGAGGTACTGCGAGGACTGCCCGGCGTCCAGCGTCACCTCGCCGCCCTCGACGCCGGCCGCCCGCACCGTCAGCGGGTGGTGGCCCTCGGCCGCCTCGTGCCGCAGGTCCACGCCGAGGTCGCGCAGGGCGCGGGTGAGCGGGCCCAGGGGGCGGCGGCGCATCTGGGGCGAGGCGTCGAAGCGGTACGTGCCGTGGCCGGCGGCGACGAGCGCGGGCAGGAAGCGGGCCGTCGTCGCGCCGTCCCGGCAGTAGACGTCCGCCTCGGTGACGCCCGGGCCCTGCGGGCGGCCGTCCACCTGCCAGGCGTCGGGGGTGCGGCCGACGCGGTAGCCGAGCCGTACCAGGCCCTCGGCGAAGCCCTCGGTGTCGTCCGAGCGCAGGGGCCGTACGAGGGTGGTGACGCCGTCGGCCGCGGCGGCCAGGAACAGGGCGCGGGCGGTGATGGACTTGGAACCGGGGATGGCGACTGCGGGCATGCCTCATGATCGGCCGTCCGCCGCCTCCGACGCCGGGACGTCCACGGGATGGACGGCAGCGGCGACCCGAATGGACGGCCCGGACGTCCCGTCGGTCCCAGTACCACCGGCTTCCGCAGATCGGCCGGTGAGCGGGAACCGTTCGGCGCACATTCCCTTGACTGGCAGAAACTTCCCGGATATTGCTGGCTCTTCGGAAGTTTCCTTCAGCGGATCACCTCCGGAAGGAGCGCACGTGCCCTCCAGACGTACCGTCCTGGCCGCCACGGCAGGCGTCGCCGCCACCCTCGCCCTCGGCTCCGCCGCGCACGCCGACGACAGCAAGCCCGACGACAGCGAGCTCCGTTCCCTCGTCTCCCGCATGACGCTCGAGGAGAAGGTCGGCCAGCTCTTCGTGATGCGGGTCTACGGCCACTCCGCCACCGCGCCCGACCAGGCCGACATCGACGCCAACCTCAAGGAGATCGGCGTCCGCACCGCCGCCGAGCTGATCGAGAAGTACCGGGTCGGCGGCATCATCTACTTCACCTGGGCGCACAACACCCGCGACCCGCACCAGATCGCCGGCCTCTCCGACGGCATCCAGCGGGCGTCCCTCGGCCTGCCGCGCGGACTGCCCGTGCTGATCAGCACCGACCAGGAACACGGCATCGTCTGCCGCGTCGGCAAGCCCGCCACCCTCTTCCCGGGCGCGATGGCCATCGGGGCGGGCGGCTCGCGCGGCGACGCCCGCACGCTCGGCCGGATCTCCGGCGCCGAGCTGCGCGCCATGGGCATCCGGCAGGACTACTCCCCCGTCGCCGACGTGAACGTCAACCCGGCCAACCCGGTCATCGGCGTGCGCTCCTTCGGCGCCGACCCGGACGCGGTGGCCGGCCTGGTCGCCGCGGAGGTCGACGGCTACCAGGCCTCGTCGGTCGCGGCGACCGCCAAGCACTTCCCGGGGCACGGCGACACGGCCGTCGACAGCCACTACGGCTTCCCCGTGATCACGCACAGCCGCGAGGTGTGGGAGAAGCTGGACGCGGTGCCGTTCCGGGCCGCGATCCGCGCGGGCATCGACTCGATCATGACCGCGCACATCCAGTTCCCCGCCCTCGACGACTCCGGCGACCCGGCGACCCTCTCCCACCCGATCGTCACCGGCATCCTGCGCGGGGAACTGGGCTACGACGGCGTGGTGGTCACCGACTCGCTGGGCATGGAGGGCGTGCGCACCAAGTACGGCGACGACCGCGTCCCCGTCCTCGCCCTGAAGGCGGGCGTCGACCAGCTCCTCAACCCGCCCTCCCTGGACGTCGCCTGGCACGCCGTGCTGAACGCCGTCCGCGCCGGCGAGCTCACCGAGGCGCGGCTGGACGAGTCGGTACTGCGGATCCTGCGGCTGAAGGCGAAGCTGCGGCTGTTCGACGAGCCGTACGTCGGCCAGGCCGGCGTCGACCGGGCCGTCGGCACCCCGGCCCACCTGGCGGCGGCCGACCGCATCGCCGGGCGGACCACCACCCTCCTGGTCAACGAGGGCGGCCTGCTGCCGCTGTCCCGCACCACGCACCGGAAGCTCCTCGTCGTGGGCGCCGACCCGGCCTCTCCGTCCGGCACGACGGGACCGCCGACCGGCGTGCTCGCCGCCGCGCTCACCGAACTGGGCTTCACCGCCACCGCCTTGTCCACCGGCACCGCGCCGTCCGCCGCGACCATCGCCAAGGCGGTCGCCGCCGCCCAGGACGCGGACGCGGTGGTCGTCGGCACGTACAACGTCACGGCGGCCAGCTCGCAGAAGACACTGGTCGAGCAGTTGACGGCGACCGGGCGGCCGGTGGTGGCCGTCGCCATCCGCAATCCGTACGACGTGGCCCAACTGCCGTCCGTGCCGGGCTTCCTGGCGGCGTACTCCTGGACCGACGTCGAACTGCGGTCGGCGGCACGGGTGATCGCCGGAAAGACCGACCCACGCGGGCGCCTCCCGGTCCCGGTACAACGGGCGGACGACCCGGCACGGGTCCTGTACCCGATCGGGTACGGCCTGTCGTACTAGGCGCTCCGCTGGATGTGCCGTGCTGTGCCGTCAGTCGGCTGCGACGCCGTCGTGGCTGGTCGCGCAGTTCCCCGCGCCCCTTCAGGGCGCTGCCTGACCGTGGCGGACTTCGCCCGGCCTGCTTGCCCCAGGTGCCCGGCCGGTGTGAACACCGGCCGGGCACCTGGGGACGGTCACGGACGCGGACGCGTCACGGGCGCGGCGGACGCGTCACGGGCGCAGCGCGGGCTCGCGCTCCACGTCACGGACGTCCAGCTTGCGGTCGTACGCCGCCAGCGGCTTCGCGCGGGCCACCGCGGCGTCGGACACGCCGGCCCACTCCAGGATCCGGGCCGTGGCGAGCGTCTTCTGGTCGGGGACCAGGCCCGCGACGTTCGCGCCGTGGTTCAGGCCGGGCGCGGTGAAGACGTAGGAGTCGTGCGCGCCCTTGCCGAGGCGGAACCGCTCGGCGCCCCACGGGTCGTTCTGCCCGTAGACGAAGAGCATGTGGTCGGCGTGGTGGCGCACCCAGGTGTCGACGTCGCGCATCGCCCACGGCTGGAACTTCATGGGGATGTCACGCGGGACGAAGTTCCGCGGCGGCTGGTAGCCGTAGCGGATGTACTGCTTCTCGATGTGCGGGAAGTGGATCGTCGGCGCGCCCAGCTGGGTGCCGGCCTGGTAGTAGTACGGCGTGTACGGCGTCAGGCCCTGGTCGGTGTAGGCGGAGAACCCGGAGATCGTGTCGACGGAGTCCCAGATCTCTTCGTCGGTCGCGGACTTGGCGTCCGCCGGGATCGTGTCGCAGTCCGACAGCAGGCTGTACTGCCAGAAGCCCCACACGTAGTCCAGGACGACCGCCTCGTAGGCCCGGTCCAGGCTGCCGATGACGTCGAAGGTGTAGCCGTTGTCGGCCGCGTAGGCCGCGTACTTCTTCTCCAGCGGCTCCCGGCGCACCAGCGCCTCGCGCTGCACGGCGTTCAGCCGGTCCCGGCACTCCTTGGTGCCGACGGTCGCGAAGAAGCGGTCGTAGGCGGAGTCCTCGTCGTTGACGACGTCGTTGGGGGCGACGTACGCGACGACGCCGTCCATGTCCCTGGGGTAGAAGCGCTCGTAGTAGGTGGCGGTCATGCCGCCCTTGGAGCCGCCGGTGGAGATCCAGTTGCGGGTGTAGATCTTCTTCAGCGCCTTGAAGATGCGGTGCTGGTCGCTGGCGGCCTGCCAGATGTCCAGGTCGCTCCAGTCCGCCGGGGCGGGCCGGGACGGGGTGAAGAAGCGGTACTCCATGGAGACCTGGTTGCCGTCCACGATCTGGGTGGGTTCGCGTCGGCTGGGATTGGTGGAGACGTTGTAGCCGCCGGTGTAGAAGACCGTCGGCCGGCTGACGTCCTTGTGCAGCACGGTGATCCGCTGCTGGAACGTGCCCTTGGACGGGTTCCGGTGGTCCACCGGCTGGGTGTAGTTCAGGACGAAGAAGCGGTAGCCGGTGTAGGGCTTCTCCTGGATCAGGCTCATCCCCGGTATGGAGAGCAGCTGTTCCTTGATGTCCGTGGTGCCGGTGGCCTCCGGCTCGGCGGCGGTGGCCGCCGTGGCCGTGCTGAGCGTACCGATGAACACGGTGAACGCCAGCAGCCATCTGAGCGCCTTGCGCATGCACCCTCCCCTGTGATTACAGATGTGGGCCGGAAGCTAGCAACGCAACCGGCGCACGCACCAGGGGAGTTCAGGAAGTAGTTGTAATAAACCTATGGTTCAGCAAAGAATCCAGGCGGAGCTGACCGAACCGCCGCCCACCGAGCCCTTGATCCGCACGCACCGGTGCCCGGCGTGCACCGTCACCGGTCCGGCGTGGTGGGAGTACTGGCCCTTGTCGACGACGGGACGGTTGCCGCGCGCCTGCACGCTGACCGACATGGACCGCCTCGAACCGCCGGGGTGCTCGGGGAAGGTGACGGCGCAGACGTAGCCGTCGCGCTTGTAGACGTGCACGACGCCGGTGGAGAACGGCAGTTCCCTGACCTTGCGGCCCGAGCAGTAGGCGGCGGCCTGCGCTTCGCCGGGCGCGGCGAGCGCGAGCAGCCCGGACGCGGTCAGCAGGGCCGCGCCCAGCGCGAACCGCCTGCGTATCGCACCACTGTCCACCGTCGCCCTCCCCCGTGCAGCCGTCAATGAGGCGTGCAGCCGTGCAGCCGTGCAGCCGTGCAGCCGTCAATGAGCGTACGGGTGTACGGACGCACGGCGTACGGCGGATGGTTGCGTGGCCGGACAGCCGGTCAGCGCCCCCGGAGCCCCGCCGTCAGCGGGCCGCGCCGACGGTCTCCTCCGTGTCCGGCTCCCCGATGAACGTCCGCCACAGCGCGGCGTACCGCCCGCCCCGGGCGAGCAGTTCGTCGTGGGTGCCGTCCTCGGCGACCCGGCCGTGGTCCATGACCACGACCCGGTCCGCACGGGCCGCCGTGGTCAGCCGGTGGGCGACCACGAGGGTGGTGCGGCGGCCGGCGAGACGGTCGGTCGCCTGGTTGACCTGCGCCTCGGTGGCCAGGTCGAGGGCGGCCGTCGCCTCGTCGAGGAGCAGGATGTCGGGGTCGACGAGTTCGGCGCGGGCGAGCGCGATCAGCTGGCGCTGGCCGGCGGAAAGGTTGCGGCCGCGCTCGGCGACCTCGTGCAGGTAGCCGCCGTCCAGCGTGGCGATCATCTCGTGCGCGCCGACCGCGCGGGCCGCCGCCTCGACCTCGGCGTCGGTGGCGCCGGGACGGCCGTAGGCGATGGCGTCGCGGACGGTGCCCGGGAAGAGGTACGCCTCCTGCGGGACGACGCCCAGCCGGTGCCGGTACGACGTCAGGTCCAGGGACCGCAGGTCGGTGCCGTCGACGGTGACCCGGCCGGCCGTCGGGTCGTAGAAGCGGGCGACCAGCTTCACCAGGGTGGACTTGCCGGCGCCGGTCTCGCCGACGAACGCGACGGTCTGCCCGGCGGGGATGCGCAGGTCGACGCCGCTGAGGGCCTCCTCGTCGGCGCCGTAGGCGAAGTGGACGTCCTCGAAGGCGATCTCGCCGCGCAGCGAGCGCACTTCGCGGGGGGCGTCGGCGGTCTTGGTGGAGGTCGGCTCCTGGAGCAGTTCCTGGATGCGGCCCAGCGAGACGGTGGCCTGCTGGTAGCCGTCGAAGACCTGGGAGAGCTGCTGGACCGGCGCGAAGAACAGGTCGATGTAGAGCAGGTAGGCGACCAGCGCGCCGGTGGTCAGCGTGGCGTCGTCGACCCGGCCGGCGCCCGCGATCAGCACGGCGGCCGCGGCGACGGAGGACAGGAACTGGACGAACGGGAAGTAGACCGAGATCAGCCACTGGCCGCGGATGCGGGCCCTGCGGTAGCTGTCGCTGCGCTCGGCGAACCGCCGCCCGCCGTCCTGCTCGCGCCGGAAGGCCTGCACGATCCTCAGCCCGGACACCGACTCCTGGAGGTCGGCGTTGACCGCGGACACGCGCTCGCGGGCCAGCTCGTACGCCTTCACGCTCGCCCGGCGGAAGAAGAACGTGGCGACGAACAGCGGCGGCAGCGTCGCGAACACGACCAGCGCGAGCTGCACGTCGATCACCAGCAGGGCGGCCATGATGCCGAAGAAGGTGACGACCGAGACGAACGCGGTGACCAGGCCCGTCTGCAGGAACGTCGACAGCGCGTCGACGTCGGTCGTCATCCGGGTCATGATGCGGCCGGTCAGCTCCCGCTCGTAGTAGTCCAGCCCGAGCCGCTGGAGCTGCGCGAAGATCTTCAGCCGCAGCGCGTACAGGACCCGCTCGCCGGTGCGTCCGGTCATCCGGGTCTCGCCGACCTGCGCCGCCCACTGCACGGCGACCGTGAGCAGGCCCAGCAGGGACGCCGCCCACACCGCGCCGATGGCCATCGCCGTGACGCCCTGGTCGATGCCGTGCCGGATCAGCACCGGCAGCAGCAGCCCCGCCCCGGCGTCGACGGCCACCAGCCCCAGACTGACCAGCAGCGGCAGCCCGAAGCCCCGCAGCAGCCTGCGCAGCCCGTACGACTCCTCCGGCAGCACCGCCCGCGCCTCGTCGACGTCGGGGGTGTCGTTCGCCGGAGGCAGCGCCTCGACCTGCGCCAGCAGTTCGGGCGTGGCCGGCATCCCGGCCAGCGCCGCGTCCCTGGGCTCGCGGTCGCCGGTCCACAGCCGGGGCGTCACCCCGCGCTCGGCGTCGAACTCGGCGTCCAGCTCGTCGCGCACGGAGGTGTCCTCCGCGGGCGCGGCGGCCTGGGCGTGACCGGGCGAGACGCCGCCCAGTTCGTCGGGGTCGGTGAGCAGGCGGCGGTAGAGCGCCGAGCGCTCCTGGAGTTCCTCGTGGGTGCCGATGTCGGCGAGCCGGCCGCCGTCGAGGACGGCGATGCGGTCGGCCAGGTTCAGGGTGGAGCGGCGGTGGGCGATCAGCAGGGTCGTACGGCCCTCCATGACGTGCCGGAGCGCCTCGTGGATCTCGTGCTCGACGCGGGCGTCCACGGCGGAGGTGGCGTCGTCCAGGACGAGCAGGCGCGGGTCGGTGAGGATCGCGCGGGCCAGGGCGACGCGCTGGCGCTGGCCGCCGGAGAGGGTCAGGCCGTGCTCGCCGACCTTGGTGTTGTAGCCGTCGGGCAGCTCGCGGATGAAGCGGTCGGCCTGGGCGGCGCGGGCGGCGGCCTCGATCTGCTCGTCGGTGGCGTCGGGACGGCCGTAGGCGATGTTGTCGCGCACCGTCTCGGAGAAGAGGAAGGAGTCCTCGGGCACCAGGCCGATCGCGGCCCGCAGCGAGTCGAGGGTGAGTTCGCGGACGTCGTGGCCGCCGACCAGGACGGCGCCGTGGGTGACGTCGTAGAAGCGCGGCAGCAGCAGGGAGACGGTGGACTTGCCGGAGCCGGAGGAGCCGACGACGGCGAGGGTCTCCCCGGCGCGGATCTCGAAGCTGAGCCCTTCGAGGACGGGACGCTGCCGGTCGTAGCCGAAGGACACGTCGTCGAACTCGACGGTCGCCGGCGCGTCGGCGGGCAGCTCCCTGGTGCCGTCGGTGAGCGACGGCTCGGTGTCGATCAGCTCAAGGACGCGCTCGGTGCCCGCGCGGGCCTGCTGCCCGACGGTGAGGACCATGGCGAGCATGCGGACCGGGCCGACCAGCTGGGCGAGGTAGGTGGAGAAGGCGACGAACGTGCCGAGCGTGATGTGCCCGCGCACGGCCAGCCAGCCGCCGAGCGCCAGCATGGCGACCTGGCCGAGGGCGGGCACGGCCTGCAGGGCGGGGGTGTAGGTGGCGTTCAGCCGGATGGTGCGCAGCCGTCCGGCGAACAGCCGCCGCCCGACCTCCCGCAGCTTGCCGGTCTCCTGCTCCTCCTGCCCGAACCCCTTCACCACGCGCACGCCGCTGACGGCGCCGTCCACCACGCCCGCCACGGCGGCCGCCTGGGCCTGCGCGTACCAGGTGGCCGGGTGCAGCCGGGAGCGGCTGCGCCGGGCGATCCACCACAGCGCGGGCGCCACGGCGAGCGCGACCAGCGTCAGCGGCGGCGACAGCCACGCCATGATCACCAGGGAGATCAGGAACAGCAGGACGTTCCCGATGGTCATCGGCAGCATGAACAGCAGGCCCTGGATCAGCTGGAGGTCGCTGGTGGCGCGGCCGACGACCTGGCCGGTCGACAGCTCGTCCTGGCGTCGGCCGTCGAGCCGGGTGATCGTGTCGAACATCGCCGTGCGCAGGTCGTGCTGGACGTCGAGGGCGAGACGGCCGCCGTAGTAGCGGCGGACGTAGGTCGCGGCGTACACGAGCAGGGCCGCGCCGATCAGGGCGCCCGCCCAGGGGGCCATCCGCCGGCTGTGGCCGCCGATCACGTCGTCGATGATCACCTTGGTGATCAGCGGCACCGTCGCCATGACCGCCATGCCGGCGAGCGAGGAGCCGAGGGCCAGGACGACGTCCTTCGGATACCGCCACGCGTATCCGGCCAGTCGCCGCGCCCATCCCCGTTGCTCGCTCACGCGGGTGCCTCCCGTTCGTCCTGGTCTGCCGGAAGGCACCAACGCCAGAGGAAGCGGATTTCATCCCTCCGCAACAATCCGCTCCGCGGATTCCGGCCATTTTCCTTGTGGCCGCCGGGGCTGCGCTGCGGAACCGTCCGTCGGCACCGCGCTCTGGTTGCCGTCGCTCCGCTCTCACCCACGGACCGGGCCATGCTCCTGAAGGGCACCGGCGAGAACCGATGGCTGATGGCACTTGGCGGACTCTGCGAGGATGCCCGCATGGTGCTTCAGGTGGGGGCCAAGGCGCTCAAGAAGAGACGAGATGAGCTGACAGTCTCAGCGGAGTCAGTGGAAGTACACGGTAGGGGGGAGGACGCGGCCACCGTGGGGCTCCTGTTGTTCTACGCCGCCGAATGCGGTTTGAAGGAACGACTCCTGTTCCGCAGAGGGCTTCGCGACACAGCGGCGCTGGAACCCACTCACGACCTTCGCAAGCTCGCCAAGGAGCTGAGACTTCCCCGCGCCATGGACGACATGCTCAACCGGCTTCGAAGCTGTCGTCTGCACACACCTGCGGGCGCGTCTGTCGCCCTGGCGGAGCTGCATCAAGCATGGCGCTATGGTGCAAAGCTCGACGGGACCGATGAGAAGGAAGCGAAGGAAGCCCTCCGGGCGTTGATCAAGTGGTGCGAGCGGGACTGAGGCTAGGAGAGTACGAGGCCGTGGCCGGATTGACCGACCTGGAAGGGCTGACGCCCCCGGAGCATCTGTTCACCTGGGTAGACGTAGACGATCATCTGACGACCCTTGCCGTTGCCGGCCGCTGGCCCGAGTGGCTCCGTGCGGCGGACGGCTGGTGGGACGGACTGGAACTCGTCGTCTCGAACGGTACGGAAGCCGAGACGGCGAGGCACTGGCTGGACGAGGCCTTTGGCGCAGGGTCGACGGAATGGCATGACGGCATCCTCATGCTCCGGCTCGACGACCCACGGACGCCAGACTTCACCGGCATCCCTGTCACCCTCAGCCCTGCGTCGGAGAGCCCGGATCAGCCGCGCCGTCTGCCACTGTTGCGGGAGAAGCACATCACCCCGCAGTTGGCGCACGCGCTGCAACGCCCTTCGGCCGAGCGATTTTCCGGGGACGTGCAAATTCTGGCCTTCCACTCTTTCAAGGGCGGAGTGGGACGCACCGTGCACGCGGTCGCCATGGCAGACGCGATCGCGCGGAGAGGCGGCAGCGTCCTGCTGGTCGACTCGGACCTTGAGGCACCCGGGATCACCTGGATGCACAAGGCCCAAGGCGGGCAACTCGACTTCTCCTACGAGGACCTGCTCGCCCTGTTGCAGGGGTCGGAGGACGGCGGCTGGTCCGCGGCCGTCGAGATCGCGGCCGCCTACCTGCCCAATCAGCAGGTCGGACGGTTCGTGAGTGGGGGACGGGTCACCGTGGTCCCTACGAGCAGGAGGGAGCTTCTGGGCCCGCCGCGCATCGAGCCGGCGGACCTGCTGACGCCTGGGCGCTCCCCATACTTTCTGACCGAGGCCCTCGCCGCGCTCGCCGCACGCACCGGCGCGGACACTGTTGTCGTGGATCTGCGGGCCGGAGCCTCCGAGCTGTCCGCTCCCGTTCTCCTCGACCCACGAGTGCAACGCGTCTTCGTCACCACGCTCAGCCATCAGTCCCTCGAGGGTACGAAGACCCTGCTGAAGCAATTGGGGCAGCGCGCGCCGGCTCTGCGGGGTACAGACCCGGCCAGTTCCGTGATCGTCACGCAATACCGGCAGGACGTCCATGAGGCGCAGGCAGAACAGGCGCGAGCGGAGCTGAGCAGTGCGCTGCTCAGCTCGCTGAGGCCGCCGGACGGCGGCCCAGAGACCGAGGCTGACGACACGGGCGAAGTGGACGCCGGCGTATTGTCCCAGCCCTTGCTCAGCCCGTTCCGGGAGGAGTTGCTGGCGCTTCCGTCTTCCTGGGACGCGGTGTTGCGCGTACTGGAAAGCTGCAAGGTGCCGGAAGTCCTGGAATCCATCGTGCCTGCGCCGGTCTCCTCCCCCACGCCGGACGCGGACGGAGACGGGGAGCATGTCGACTACTCAACGCTGCGCAAACGGCTGGTGGAGACCGCTCAACCGCTCATCTATGCCGAGCGGAAAGGCATGTCGTCAGCCAGTGGCTTCCTCGCCACCGACCCTTTGCGCAGGCTCCTCGGGGACCACCGCACGGAACCTCCTTTGGCCCTCGTTGTCGGCGCCAAGGGGGCGGGCAAGACGTTCATGTACGCGAAGGCATGTGCAGCAAGGACGTGGAACGCGTTCGCCGAGCAGTCCGGCGTCAAGGACGTCCGACTGGCGCTGCCCGTGGTCCCGGTACTGGAGTCGGACAACCTGGAGAACGACGACCTGACAACTCAGGACCTCAGGGACGCGTTCGCCGCCACGCACAGCACGCCGGCAGGAGGAGCCGGGACTTCCCAACAGATCAAGGACCGTCTGAGGAGGGGCCTTGCCACTCTCGACGCGGGAGACGAGATCGGATGGCGGCAGTTGTGGCTGGAATGCCTGGCTGTCGCTGCGGGAGCGCCGCAGACGGGGGACCTGGACGCCGAATCCGCACTCACGGAACTCAGCAAGCGGTCCCGAGCGGTGTTCGTCATGGACGGGCTCGAAGACTTGCTGCAGTCGCTGGACACAGAAGTCAAGCGCACTGCCCTGCGCGTGCTCCTGATCGACGTTCTCGCCTGGCTGCGCTCCCTGCGCGGGCGGCCTCTCGGACTCGTCGTCTTTGTACGCCGGGACCTTGTGAAACGAGCCGTCCGGCAGAACAGCGAGCAACTGCTCGCACGCTACGAGCCCTATGCACTGCGATGGAACAAGGAGGAGGCACTGCGGTTGGCGCTCTGGGTCACCGCGCATGCCGACGCGTTGCCCACGGCGATGGCCGAATCCGACATCGCGGAGCTTTCCTACGATGCACTGGTGAACGCTCTCATCCCTGTGTGGGGATGGAAGATGGGAACGGAGAAGTCCAAAGAGGCACGCTCTCACCTGTGGGTACCGGCGGCACTTGGCGACTTCAAGGACCAGGTACAAGCGAGGGATGTCGTGGTGTTCCTGGCCGAAGCAGCACGTCAGTCGATTCCCCAGACGACGTGGGAAGACCGTGTGCTGGTACCGAGTGCCATGCGCAAGGCACTGCTCGAATGCAGCATGATCAAGATCAGTGCCATTCAGGACGAAAGCCAGGAGATCGGTGATCTGCTGAGCCGACTTCAGCAGGTACGCGAACCTGTGACCGTTCCCTTCTCGCTGGCAGAGGTAGGGCTGGACGTGGCCGACGCCGACTTCCTCGTCGAGTCGGGAGTCTTCGCACGCGGTAACGACGGCCGCTACTGGGTGGCGGAGATCTACCGACACGGCCTGGGATTCGGCAGCGAGCGGCGAGCGAAGGTCCTCTGGCGTAGGTGAGGCGGCCGCCAAGGTGCCTGACGACACCGACAGCCACCCGGCCCGGCTGTCAAGGCCATCCCCCGGTACCGAGAGGGATCTCAGACGCGGACGCGCAGGAAGTAGAACCGGGTCGTCTGGGTGGCGTTCTGGTTGTCGTCGCTGACCAGGAGCACCTTGAGGCGCCCCTTCGCGCGACCGGTGACCGTCATGCCCTCGATGTTGTCCAGCAGCGGGTTCGGCTGGGGCTGCTTGGCGGTGGCGCCCAGGGACGGACAGTCCGCGAGGTCGGCGAGGAGGGTCTTGCCGACCGGGCGCACGCCGTCGCCGCCCTGGCCGGTCAGGTGCTCGACACCGCTGGTGTCCGTGGCGCGGCGAGGGTCGGCCAGGTAGAGGCGGACGGTGTTGCCGACGCCGGAGGTGAAGCCGCGTTCCAGGACCAGCAGGCGGCCGTCGGGGACGGCCTGCACCTCGGGCACGCCGAGCCCGGCGTCGACGGGGTAGGCGTACTGGGCGCCGAGCACGAAGCGCCCGTCCCCGGTCCGCCGCCAGGTCTGGAAGCGGACGATCCCGGAGCTGTCGCCGCTCAGCGCGTACTCCATGGACGCCAGCAGCGTGCGGCCGCCGGGCAGCAGGGTCAGCCCCTCGAAGGTGCCGTTGCGGACGGCACGGCCGGCCGGGGCGACGCGGAGGGCGTCCGGCACGGGGAGGCGGTCGAGGATCTCGCCGTCGCGGGAGTAGCGGCGGACGGACGGCTCGGTCTCCGAGGTGATCAGCCGGGTGCCGTCCCGGTCGACGACCAGGCCCTCGCTGTCGAGCGCGTCACCGTTCTCGTCGGCGAGCGGGACGACGGCCTTCGGCTGGAGGGTCTTCGCGTCGAGACGGAAGAGGGAGGAGCGGTCCTCCAGGGCGGCGAGGGAGCCGTCCCTGTCCACGGCGAGCGCGGAGAAGTTGCCGACGAAGGTGCCCTGGTAGGTCGTCTTGTCGAGCGCGTCGGAGAAGCGGTCGAGCGAGACGGAGGGCGAACAGGAGTGGTCCTGGACCGCGGGTCCGGCGGCGGATCCGGCTGCGGGTCCTGCGGCGGCGAATCCGGCGGCGGATCCGGCGGCGGGTCCCGCGGCGGCCGGTCCTGCGGCGGTCACGCAGCCGGCCGCCGCCAGGGCCGCGGTGAGGGTCGCGAGTACGGTTCTCAGGCGCATGGACGTCACCGTAGGGCGATGCGGTGACGGACGGGGGACGAAGAAACGTCAACTCGCGGCGAGATCCTTGTGGATGACCTTGGCGACGCCCTGGATGGTGGTGACGCCGTAGCTCATGGTGCTGTTGCCGTGCGTGAGCACCGTGATCATGTAGTCGTGGCCGCCGCCGTTGAAGGTGCCTACGCTGTGCACCCGCCAGCCGTGCGTGGAGCGCTGCAGCCAGCCGTTCTTGACGTGCACGGACACGGTGGACGGCGCGCCGTACGGGGTGCCCCAGCGCTGGGAGGAGATGACCTGGCCCATCAGCTTCAGGATGTAGGCCCGGGAGTTGTCGCTGAGGACCGTGTTCTTCGCGGTGAGGAGCTTCAGCAGCTTCTGCTCGTCGGTCACGGTGATCTGGGTCAGGCCCCAGTGGCCGTTCGGGTCCGGCTTGGTCTGGGTCATGCCGGCCGCGGCGAGGAAGCCCTTGATCTTCGTCAGGCCGAGCTGCTTCCACAGCGTGGTGGCCGCGGTGTTGTCCGACTTGGTGATCATGGCCTTGGCGAGGGACGCCTCGCGGTCGGTCAGGTAGCGGTTGTGCTTCTTCGCGTCCCACAGCAGCGTGGCCAGAATGGTCACCTTCACGACGCTGGCGGAGTCGTAGGCGTAGCTGGAGCGCAGGGTGCAGGTCGTGCTGGTGGAACGGTCGTAGAGGCCGACGGCGATGGTGCCCTTGCGGTTGGCGAGGGCGGCGGTGATGTCCTTCTGCAGCTTCGTGGCGAGTCCGGCTTTGGCGGACGTACAGCTGACGGTGGGTGTGGTGGCAGCGGCGGCGGGGGTCGCCGCGACGGTCGCCGGTATGAGCACCGCGGCGCCGAGCGCGGCGGTGAGCACGCCGGCTCGTCTGGAGTTGAGGTGAGTCATGCCCAGTTGACTCACGAGGCCGCGCCGATGGTTGTGCGCGGACCCCGATCAGCATTCGGGGTCGGGGGCAGGATCGGGGGCGGGATCGGGGCCGCCGCTGTCGCGGAGACGTGCGCCCCGGCTTCCGGCGATCCGCAGTACGTCGGTCAGCGCGGCGCGCGTCTCGGCCGACAGATACCGGAGTTGAACGGATGTCACTCGGTCGCCCGCCGGCATGTCGGCCGCGTGGCCGAGCAGTTCGCCTGGGCCGTTTCGCTGGGCCGACTCGCGTGGGTCGGGGTGGATTGCCGGTTCCGGTCATGTGATTGACATGTCTGATTCATTTACAGGCCCGCGTGTCCATGTCACGCTCCCTCTGCCGCCTTCATTCAACCCGCGTAGATGGGACCCCACACATGCCGGCGACACGCATACGCCGCTGGAAGTCGGTGGCGCTGGCCACCGCCACCGTCCTGGTGGGCCTCAGCGCCCCGGCCCTGACGGCCACCCCGGCCGCCGCCACGACCACGGCGTACGACTCGACGTACTACAAGAACGCGGTCGGCAAGACGGGCACCAGCCTGAAGTCCTCGCTGCACACCATCATCAGCAGCCAGACCAAGCTGTCGTACTCGGCGCTCTGGGAAGCCCTGAAGAACACCGACCAGGACCCGAACAACAGCAGCAACGTGATCCTGCTGTACTCGGGGATCTCCCGCAGCAAGTCCCTCAACGGCGGGAACACCGGCGACTGGAACCGCGAGCACGTGTGGGCGATCTCGCACGGCAACCTGACCACCTCCACCGGCCCGGGCACCGACCTGCACCACATCCGCCCCGAGGACGTGGCCGTCAACTCCAAGCGCGGCAACCTGGACTTCGACGAGGGCGGCAGCACCTTCACCAACTCCGGCGGCAGCAAGGCCGACTCGGACTCCTTCGAGCCGCGTGACGCCGTCAAGGGCGACGTGGCCCGCATGATCCTCTACATGGCGGTCCGCTACGAGGGCGACGACGGCTTCGCCGACCTGGAGCCCGACGACAAGGTCGGCAACGGCTCCACCCCGTACATCGGCAAGCTCTCGGTACTGAAGACCTGGAACGACGAGGACCCGCCGGACGCCTTCGAGGAGCGCCGCAACCAGGTCATCTACGACACCTACCAGCACAACCGCAACCCGTTCATCGACCACCCGGAGTGGGTGGACGCGATCTGGTAGACCGCGGCGCCCCCGGCGCCACGCACCGCTCGCCTGCCGCATGGCGCCGGCGGGCGGGCGGTGCCGCGCCGTGCACGGCCTCCGTCCCCTTCGGTCAGTCTCTCCGTACGAGACCCAACCGGGCCACGTCGTCGTAGCGCCGGCACATCTCCTCGACCCGGGCCTCGACGAAGATGAGCGCGTCGTCGAGGCCGAGGCCTTCGGCGTGCCGCCGGTACGGGAGGTGGACCCCGGCCGGCCACTCGCCCAGGTCCCGCTCCAGGTCGAGCCGGACGTACGCCTCCACTGTGATCCCCGCCTCGGCGAAGGCCAGGATCACGGCGAGCCGGTACTCGTTCGGCTCCTGGTCCCGGGCCAGGTCCATCCAGGTGATGACGTGGTGGAGCGTGATCCGCGGTGTGCCGTCCACGACGTCGAGCAGCACCTGCGGGACGAGCGTCGTCTCGCCCCCACCGCCGGAGTTGCTGCCGAAGTCGTGTTCCAGGTAGCGGCCGAGCATGAACTCGGCGAGCTTCTTCTGGAACCGGTCCAACGACAACAGGAATCCGGCGAACCACTGCTCGACAGAGGTCACCACGGCTCGGCCCCATCCGTTTTCGTCGTCCTCCAGACACCACCCGCGCTCGACCATGCGCTGCCCCAGCCGCTCGACCTGTTGAGCGGGCGGGTTCGCGGACGGAGGGCCGCTGCCACCCGCTTGCGCGCCACATGCCGGTCCCCCGGCACCAGCAGGACGAGGGTGGGTCGGCTCAAGTGAATCTCCCGTCCTCGGGGGTTGCTGCTCCACGAAGATCGACTGTGCGAAGCGATCGCCGGGCAGCTCGTCACACATGCTCCCGGCGACCGCCGTCGTATGGAAGTCAGGAGGAGAGATCCCTCAGCTCCCTGATCCTGCGCAGGCGTTCCGCGAGAGGCACCTGTCCCGGGGGCCTCAGGATGAACTTGCGCTTCTGCTTGTCGAAGCATTCCAGGTAGCAGGACACCCGATCTCCCACCTGGCAGTTGTCGTCATCCTCGATGTAGAGGACGTCGATGAGGCCCACCCATGACATCCTCAGGTCCACGATGACGCCCCAGCGGAAGACGGCCACGACCTCGCCTTCGACGAGGTGACCCATGAGACGCAGGTCGACTGCGTTCACTTCGGAGTCGGTCATGGTCTCGGGCTCTCCAGACTCTCAGCTCTTGTCGTCCTCCAGGTACCAGCCGCGCTCCACCATGTGCTGCTTCAGTTGCTCAACCTGTCGAGCAGACGGTTTCCGGATGAAGAGAGCCGCCGCCTGGTTGCGCACCACATGCCGGTCGAGGCCGAAAGCCGCCTCCACCACCGCGCCGTCCGGAGCCCTCTCCGATTTTCCGGGAAGGGCCCCGGTCCCCACCAGCACTACTCGAGACGCACGATGTCCTCGGGCAGCGCATAGCGGCAGCTCACTACCGCCAGTCCCATTCCGGTGCGCTGTCCATGCGGTTCGCGAACTCGGAGAGTGCGATGAGCTCTCCGAAGTTCGTGTCCACCACCCCGTCCGGTCGCGGATGAGCCTACCGAGGAGGGCCTTCGCCGACTCGGCGTTCTCGTACTCCACGAGGACCGCGTACGGATCCGGCGCCACGAGCGTGACCCCTTCGAGTTCCTCCGGGTCGAAGTCCTCGATCACGCACCCGGAGAGCACGAAGCCGTAGGCGTGCTCTCCGAGTTCGAGCAGGTCGAAGAAGGGGCCGGTCGATCCGTCAGTCCGAGTGCCCGGAGATCCGCGCGCAACCGCTCACGGTCCGAGTCGGGCACCAGCAGGACGAGGGTGGGTCGGGTCAGCGCCGTCGGCCCTCGCCGCCGGTCTTAGAACTCCTATCGCAATGACTTCAGGCGTCTCCAGCAGATGAGTGCGCATCCGAGGGTGAGGAAGGCTTCGTGGATGTCGTCGCGTATCTCCCAGCGGATCCGCAGGCGACGGAACCAGTGCAGATGGGCGAACGCGCGCTCGACGACCCAGCGTTGGGTGCCCAGGCCGGAGCCGTGCTCGGTGCCGCGGCGGGCGATCAACGGCTTCACGCCGGGGCCCCAGACCAGGCGGCGGTACTTGTCGTGGTCGTAGCCGCGGTCGCCCAGCACCACGTCCGGGCGGCGCCGGGGTCGGCCGCGCCTGCCCCGCACCGGCGGCACGGCCTGGAGAAGAGGGATCAGCTGGGTGACGTCGTTGCGATTGCCGCCGGTCAGGGTGGCGGCGAGCGGAATGCCGGTGGCGTCGGTGATCAGATGATGTTTGCTGCCGGTTCTGCCCCGGTCGACAGGGCTTCGTCCGGTCTTGGCTCCCCCTTTAACGCCCGGATGTGGGAGCCATCGACCGCCGCGCGGGAGAAGTCCAGTGCGTTCGCGCTGCGGAGCTTGGCGAGGAGGACCTCGTGCAGCCGGGGCCACACGCCGGCCTCGGTCCACTCGGCCAGGCGGCGCCAGCAGGTCATGCCCGACCCGAAGCCGAGCTCCTGCGGAAGGTGTTCCCAGGAGATCCCGGTGTGCAGGACGAACAGGATGCCCTGGAACACCAGCCGGTCCGGATGCCGCTTGCGTCCTGGGTGGCGGGTCCGTCGCTCGACCTTGGGCAGCAGCGGCTCGATCACCGCCCACAACTCGTCGTCGACTTCCCACGGCTTCGGCCGCGCCACCTCGCACCCCCGGATCACCGGTCCCGGAGTGATCCAACCACCTCGAAGATCATTTCGTTAGGAGTTCTTACCGAATTTCTGGGGCAGGACACCCTTGGCCCACAGGGCATCCAACTCGGCGAACATCCGGTCCGCGTCCTCCTCCAGTTCCTCACGTTGCCTCGGGCTGAGGTCCGCCCAGGGGTCGTCGAAGGCCAGGCCCGGCGGTAGGGGACCGGTCGCCCCCGTCGCCCTTCGGCAGTGCGCGCACCAGGTGTAGCTGATGACCGTCGGCCGGTTCGGCCGGTCGGCCCGGTAGAGGTAGCTTCTGACTGCCTCCTCCCCGCACGCGGGGCAGCGCCACTCGGACTGGTCGAACAGGAACTTGCGCTCCGCCGCCAGGGTCTGTACCTCGGCGGGCTCGAAGTTCTTCATCTCGGCTCTCACCCTCCTGTCCGTTTCTTGAAGATGCCGAGGATGCGCTGCCCGAACCGCTCGGCCACGGACTCCCTGCCGCCGAAGTCGTTGTTGCCCATGCGGCCGAAGCTCCAGTACGTCCACGATGTCGCACCGTTCTTGCCGCCGGGAGCCGCCTGGCGCGTCGGCCTTCTTGTTGCCGCAGTTGTGCACCAGGGCGGACTGGGCCCCGGCGAGCACGTAGTAGGTGTGGATGTCCGCGACGGTCAGGTTGTGAACCGTGCGGGTTTCGGTCCGTCGGCGGACCGCGGTGATCCGTACCATCGTCCCGGAACCCGTTCGCAGCCACTCGCTACGTCGGCGCCCGTGTCCACGCGGTTGGCGTCCTGGCGCCCGTAGAAGGCCCGCTATGAAATTGATGTGACCACACCGAGGTCGTCGCCCGGGAAGCCGTCGGGCCGGGTTTGCGGGGCGTGGCCGTGGGTCAGATGCCGTCGTTCTCCCGGCGGGCCTCGGCGATCCGGCGGGTCATGATCGTCGTCAGTTCGTAGGCCGTGTGGGAGGCGGCCACCGAGGTGATCTCGGCGTGGTCGTAGGCCGGGGCCACCTCGACGACGTCCGCCGAGACCAGGTTGCAGGAGGCCAGGCCGCGCAGGATCTCCAGCAGTTCGCGGGAGGTCATGCCGCCGGCCTCGGGCGTGCCGGTGCCGGGCGCGTGCGCCGGGTCGAGGCAGTCGATGTCGATGGAGATGTAGAGGGGGCGGTCGCCGATGCGCTGGCGGAGTTGGTCGGCGACCTCGTCGGCGCCGCGCCGGTAGACGTCGGCGGAGGTGACGATGCCGAAGCCCATCTTCTCGTCGTCGGTGAGGTCCTGCTTGCCGTACAGCGGGCCGCGGGTGCCGACGTGGGACAGCGCGGAGGTGTCGAGGATGCCCTCCTCCACCGCGCGGCGGAACGGGGTGCCGTGCGTGTACTCGGCGCCGAAGTAGGTGTCCCAGGTGTCGAGGTGGGCGTCGAAGTGGAGCAGGGCGACCGGGCCGTGCTTCCTGGCCACCGCGCGCAGCAGCGGCAGGGCGATGGTGTGGTCGCCGCCCAGCGTCATCAGGCGGGCGCCGGAGGAGAGCAGGTCGTCGGCCGCCGCCTCGACCGTCTCCACGGCCTCGTGGATGTCGAACGGGTTCACCGCGATGTCGCCGCCGTCGGCGACCTGCGCCAGCGCGAAGGGGGACGCGTCCTGCGCCGGGTTGTAGGGGCGCAGCAGCCGGGACGCCTCGCGGATCGCGTTGCCGCCGAAGCGGGCGCCCGGCCGGTAGGAGACGCCGGAGTCGAACGGCACCCCCACCACGGCGACGTCGGCGCGGCCGACCTCGTCGAGGCGGGGCAGCCGGGCGAAGGTCGCGGGTCCGGCGTACCGGGGGACGCGGGAGGAGTCGACGGGGCCGCGGGGCGTCTCGTTGCTGCTCATGGGGATGCTGCCTTCCTTCTGCGCGCTGCGTGCCACCGACGGTAGGTGGCCGGAGCGCGGCTGCGAAGTGTACGTTTCCTCCATTCAGGCCGCTGATTGTGGAGGAAACGTCCACCATGTCGTCCTCCGGGCGGGAGCCCGCCGTTCCGCCCACTCCCCCGGTGCCGCTGGCGTCCCTGCTGGCCCGCGAGGACCTCGCCCTGCGGCAGATCGCCGGGCCGTCCGGCCCCGGCGTCGTCGTCCACGCGGCGCACGCCTCGGAACTGGCCGACCCCTCCCCGTACCTGCTGGGCGGCGAGCTGCTGCTGACCGCGGGCGTGCACATCCCGGAGGCGGTGGCGGGTTCCGGCGCCGGTTTCGACGACTACGTGGCGCGGATCGTCGCGGCGGGCGGCGCGGCCCTCGGCTTCGGGCTGGCGCCGGTGCACGACACGGTGCCGCCCGCCCTGGTCGCCGCCTGCGACACGCACGGGCTCCCGCTCGTCGAGGTCCCGCCGCGGACGACGTTCTCGGGCGTGGCCCGCGCGGTGTGGCAACTGATGGCCGAGGTCCGCCTGGCGGAGCTGCGCCGGGTCGCGGAGGCGCAGCAGGGCCTGGCCGCCGCGGCCGCCCGCCCGGACCCGGTGCCGTCGGTGCTGCGGAGGCTGGCCCGGCAGGTGAACGGGTGGGCGGTGCTGTACGGGCCGGACGGTGCGGAGATCGCGTCGGCGGGGCGGCCGGCGCCGACGGAAGCGCGACAGGCGCTGGCCCGGCTCGCGGACGTCGTACGGCCGGGCGTGAACCGGTGGGCGGACGGCCCCGCTCGCCTCGCCGGACCCGCTCCCGCCTCCGCCACCGACACCGTCGCCGGCACCCACCTCGCCGCCTACGGCCTCGGCGCCGGCCGGGGCTTCGTCCTCGGGGTGGCCGCCGCCCGGCGGGACCCCGGCGACCACACCGTCGCCTCCGTCGCCGCCGTGCTGCTGTCGCTGCTCACCGGCGCCCACCGCGGCGGCACCGACGCGGCCCGCTCCGCGGCGCTGGTACGGCTGCTGCTGGGCGCCCCGCCCGAAGAGGCCGCCGCGCTGCTGGGCGCCGAGCGGTGGATCGTCGTGCACGGTCGGCCCGACGAACGGCCGCCCGACGCCGTGGCCGCCTCCGCGCTGGGCGCCGCGCTCGGCTCGCCGCTGGTCGACCTCGGGGACGGAGTCGTACGGGTGCTGGTGCCCGCCGACCGGGAGCCGACGCCGTGTCCCGGCTGGACGCTCGGCGTGAGCGCGGCCGCCGGTCCCGGCGAGTGGCCGGCCGCCGACGCGCAGGCGGCCCGCGCCCTGGCCCGCGCCCGCGCCACCCGCGTCCCGCTCGTCCGGCACGGCGCCCGCCCCGCCCTCGCCGAACTGGTCGGCCCGGCCGAGGCGCAGGCACACGCGCGTGCGCTGCTCGGCCCGATCGCCGCCGTCCCGGCCCTCACCGAGACGCTGCGCGCCTGGCTTTCCCTGCACGGGAGTTGGGACCGCACGGCGGTGGCCCTGTCGGTGCACCGCAACACCGTCCGCCAGCGCATCGCCCGGTGCGCGGCGCTGCTCGACGCCGACCTGGACGATCCCGACGTACGCATGGAGCTGTGGTTCGCCCTGCGGCAGGTGCGGTAGCGCGGCAGGCGCGGGGCGAGGGAGCGGCCCGCGAGCGGCGTGCGTCCGCCGTGCCGCGCGCGGCGCGCCCGCAGGTGCCCTGTCGGCGGGAGGCCCCCGTGGCCGCCGGGGCCGGTCCCGGCTCCCTGGTCGTGGCACCGTCGGAAGCCGGCCCACGCCCGGCACGGAGCGGACGGTGCGCCCACAGCACGCACGTGAACGGCGTCCCGGCGTACGGAAGCGCCGGGGACGGGCACAGGCCGTCCGCGTGCCCGGCCCGCCCGCACGGCCTCGCGGGCCGGATGGTCCCCGTACCGCCGGTCCCCTGGCCCCCGGTCGCCGCACCGTCCGCAAGTCGGCCTGCGGCCGGTGCGAGGGCCCGGCCCGGCGCAAGGGCGTGCGGCACGCCGACGGCGCGCGCCGTGCCCGCCCGGCGGCGTGGCGGCCCAACGGCGCGGCGGCGCGATCCGGCTCCGTACCCCGGCGCGCACGTGACCCACATCCCAGCGTGCGGAAACGCCGGGGACGAGCACAGGCGCCTGCCTCACAATGGGAGCCATGCCGATACCCGGGACACCCAGCCGCGCCGAGCTCGTCGACCACCTCGTCAAGACCCGTATCGCGGGCGACGTGGCCACCCCGCGCGAGAACAACCTCTCCCACTACCGCCAGCTCGCCAACGGCGTCCGCAACTTCTGGCTCGGCCTGGAACTCGGCGACCGCTGGCGGGACGAGCAGGACGTGCTCGCCGTGATGGCGGAGCGGGTGGGCGTGAACGACGACCCGGAGCACCGGTACGGCCAGGACACCATCGACCCCGAGCTGACCGTCGACGCCCTCGACCGGATGGCGGCCCGGCTGCGCAAGGCGGCCGACGGACGGCAGCGGGTGCTGTTCGCGACCGGCCACCCCGGCGGCCTGCTCGACGTGCACCGCGCCACGGCGGCCGCGCTGCGCGCCGCCGGGTGCGAGATCGTCGTCATCCCGGACGGGTTGCAGACGGACGAGGGGTACGTGATGCAGTTCGCGGACGTGGCGGTGCTGGAGCACGGCGCCACGCTGTGGCACACGCACTCGGGCGAGCCGATGAAGGCGATCCTGACGGCGCTGGAGCGCGAGGGCCGCCCGCTGCCCGACCTGGTCGTCGCCGACCACGGCTGGGCCGGGTACGCGGGCCAGCACGGCGTGGACTCCGTCGGCTACGCCGACTGCAACGACCCGGCGCTGTTCCTCGCCGAGGCCGAGGGGACCGTACAGGTGACGGTCCCGCTCGACGACCACGTGCTCAGCCCGCGCTACTACGACCCGCTGACGGCGTACCTGCTGGCGGAGGCGGGGCTCTCATGAGGCCGATGCCCTTCCGGTGACCGGTCAGAGACCGGCGATGGAGGCGGGGGCGCGCTCGGCGCGGGCGAGCCCCCGGATCACGCCCACCGCGCCGTGCCGCCGGACCGCGAGCCGGGCGAGCAGTTCGACGACCGGCGCGGTGACGCTCTCCGGGAACTCCGGCGTCGGCAGACCCGCGCTGCACGCCAGGTCGTCGGCGTGCACGACGAGTTCCGTCAGGCGGGTGAGCAGGAAGTCGTCGAGTTCGAGGGACCACTCGCCCCAGGTGGCCACGTGCACGGGCCGCGCGGCCGGCGCCCGGGGCACCTCCGCGCGCAGCGCCTCCAGCGCCTCGCGCACGCGCGCGTTCAGGGCCGCGTGCCCGTCGGCCGCCCTGGCCTCGCCGCCGGCGCGGATGCGCGCGCTGACGGGCGCGTCGGCCCCGGCGTCCAGCCAGATCACGCGCTCCAGGTAGTACGTGCGCAGGGAGACGACGGGCTCGGACGGCACGGGCGCGGCGAGCAGGCCCGGCAGGTCGAGGTCCTGCCCGAACAGGTGCCCGGCGAGCCCGCGCACGCCGAAGTCCTCCAGCACGCTCGGCCCGTCCCATACGGCTGCCACGGCGGGGTCGGCGAGCAGTCCGGCGACCGTGCCCGCCGCCAGGAGGTACGCATCCCGGATCCGCCCGCCCCGCCAGTTCCACGGTTCGGTCATGGTGCCCATCCCAACGCGGGCGCCCGGTCCGCGGCAACCGACTTGCAGGGCAGCCGGATCACCGCGGGACGCGGACCACGCCCTCCTGGATGACCGTGATGGCCAGCCGGCCGTCCTGGGTGTAGATGCGGGCCTGCCCGAGGCCGCGCCCGCCGGACGCCGACGGCGACTCCTGGTCGTACAGGAGCCATTCGTCGGCGCGGAACGGGCGGTGGAACCACATGGCGTGGTCCAGCGAGGCGCCGACGACGTCGCCGACCGCCCAGCCGCCGCGCCCGTGCGCGAGCAGGATCGAGTCGAGCAGGGTCATGTCGCTGACGTACGTGGCGAGGACGACGTGCAGCAGGGGTTCGTCGACGGCGCCGGCGAGTTTGCCGTTGGCCCGGAACCACACCTGGGAGTGCGGCTCGCGCGGCTCGCCGAACCTGCCGAACGGCGGTTCGTCGACGTACCGCAGGTCGACGGCCTCCCGGGCCGCGATGAACCGCTCGACCACGGCCGGGTCGAGGTGGTCGTAGGCGCGCAGCCGCTCGGCGGAGGTCGGCAGCGTCACCGGGTCCGGCGCGGGCGGCATCGGGGCCTGGTGGTCGAGGCCCTCCTCGTGCGTCTGGAAGGACGCCGACAGGTGGAAGATCGGCTTGCCGTGCTGGACGGCGACCACCCGGCGGGTGGTGAAGGAGCGGCCGTCCCGGATGCGGTCGACGCTGTAGACGATCGGCGCGCCCGGGTCGCCGGGGCGCAGGAAGTACGCGTGCAGGGAGTGGGCGGGCCGGTCCGCGGGGACCGTCCGCCCGGCGGCGACGAGCGCCTGGGCCGCGACCTGCCCGCCGAAGACGCGCGGGACGAGGGAGGGCCGGGAGCTGCCGCGGAAGATGTTCTCCTCGATCTGCTCGAGGTCGAGCAGATCGAGGAGATCCTGTAGTGCCTGACTCATGGAGTTAGTTGTACCGGCCAGGGATTGCCCGGACCTTACAGGCCCATGTCCTTGGCGATGATCGTCTTCATGATCTCGCTGGTGCCGCCGTAGATGCGGTTGACGCGGTTGTCCGCGTACAGGCGGGCTATCGGGTACTCGTTCATGAAGCCGTAGCCGCCGTGCAGCTGCAGGCAGCGGTCGATCACGCGGTGGGCGACCTCGGTGCAGAACAGCTTGGCGGACGCGGCCTCGGCGGGGGTGAGCTCGCCGGCGTCCAGCGCCTCAAGGGCGCGGTCGGCGACGGCCTCGGCGGCGTCGACCTCGGCCTGGCAGGCGGCCAGCTCGAACTTGGTGTTCTGGAAGCTGGCGACCGGCTTGCCGAAGACGGTGCGCTCCTGGACGTACTGCTTGGCGAACCGGACGGCGGCCTTGGCCTGCGCGTAGGCGCCGAAGGCGATGCCCCAGCGCTCGGAGGCCAGGTTGTGGCCGAGGTAGTAGAAGCCCTTGTTCTCCTCGCCGAGCAGGTCCTCGACCGGCACCTTCACGTCGACGAACGCCAGCTCGGCGGTGTCGGAGGTGCGCAGGCCCAGCTTGTCCAGCTTGCGACCGATGGAGTAGCCCTCGGACTTGGTGTCCACGGCGAACAGGGAGATGCCGAAGCGGCGGTCCTCGGCGGTCGGCGCGGAGGTGCGGGCGCACACGATCACGCGGTCGGCGTGGACGCCGCCGGTGATGAAGGTCTTGGCGCCGTTGAGGACGTAGTGCGTGCCGTCCTCGGAGAGCTTGGCGGTGGTCTTCATGCCCGCGAGGTCGGAGCCGGTGCCCGGCTCGGTCATCGCCAGCGCCCACATCTCCTCGCCGGAGACGAACTTCGGCAGGAAGCGCTTCTTCTGCTCCTCGGTGGCGAGCATCTTGATGTACGGCAGGCCCAGCAGCACGTGCACGCCGGAGCCGCCGAACTGGACGCCCGCGCGCGCGGTCTCCTCGTACATCACGGCCTCGAACTTGTACGAGTCGATGCCGGCGCCGCCGTACTCCTCGGGCACGTTGATGCCGAAGACGCCGAGTTCGGCGAGCTTGTAGTAGAAGTCGCGCGGCGCCTGGCCGGCCGCGAACCACTCGTCGTAGACGGGGACGACCTCGGCCTCGATGAAGGCCCGGAGGGTCTCCCGGAACGCCTCGTGGTCCTCGTTGAACACCGTACGGCGCACGCCGCCACCTCCACGTACTCGGCATGACTGAGCATGTCTAAGCGCTTGCTCACGCCAACGTACCGGCGAGTAGGCGAGGGCGTCCAGAGGGGTCCGCGTAACGCTCGTCACCCTCTCACCCGTTCGGCGGCGCGTACACCCGCACGGCTCATCCACCGGGCGCGGCGGCCGGTGTCCGCGCAGGCTGCGAACAGCCCGCTTCGCGGACATCGCACCAAGTGAGTGCCGGGCCCGTGCACCCGGCGAGTGAGCGTTCCGGGCGCCGGGTTCCCCGGCGCCCGGGGCCGGGGCGCGCCGGGGCTCGGGACCGCGGCACGCCGGGGCGCGGGGCCGGGGCGCGCCGGGGCTCGCGTCAGTCGTCGCCGTCCGCTGCCGCCGCCGCGAAGGCGCCCCTCGCCATCCGGTGCAGCAGGGTCGCCGTGGCGCCCCGGCCGGGCAGGGAGCCCGGACGGCCCAGGTGCGGGGTGGAGTTGAGCAGGCCGAAGACCGAGTGCACGGCCGAGCGGGCCACCGGCTCGGCCAGGCCCGGGTAGACCTCGCGGACCACCTCCACCCACAGCTCCACGTACTGCCGCTGGAGCTGGCGGACCAGCTTGCGGTCGCTGTCCCGCAGGCGGTCCAGCTCACGGTCGTGCAGGGTGATGAGCGGGCGGTCGTCGAGCGCGAAGTCGATGTGCCCCTCGATCAGCGAGTCGAGGACCGCCCCGGGACCGGCCGTCCCGTCGGCCTCCTTCAGGCGCCGCTTCGCGCCGGTCAGCAGCTGGCCGCTGATGCCCACCAGCAACTCGGCGAGCATCGCGTCCTTGCCCGGGAAGTGGCGGTAGAGACCGGGCCCGCTGATGCCGACCGCGGCGCCTATCTCGTCGACACCGACGCCGTGGAACCCGCGCTCGGCGAACAGCCGCGCGGCCTCCTTGAGGATCTGGTCGCGGCGGGTGGGGGCGTCGGTTCTGGTGGCCATGGAGGCAATTCTAGACAGGGAGGTTAGCGGTCGTTAACCTGAAGGGGATGGTTAACGCTCATTAACAGCCGGACACTGGGTGAGGGGACCGCAGGAATGGATCAGGCACCGGAGCTGACGAGCGCGGCGGATCCCGCGTCGGAGGCCTGGCGGGCCAACGAGGCGGCGCACCGCGCGCTCGTGGAGGAGTTGCACGAGAAGCTGGCCGCGGCCCGGCTCGGCGGCGGCGAGAGGGCGCGCGCCCGGCACACCGCGCGCGGGAAGCTGCTGCCCAGGGACCGCGTGGACACCCTCCTCGACCCCGGCTCGCCGTTCCTGGAGCTGGCCCCGCTGGCCGCCGACGGGATGTACGACGGGCAGGCCCCGGCCGCCGGGGTGATCGCCGGGATCGGGCGGGTCGCCGGGCGCGAGTGCGTGGTCGTCGCCAACGACGCCACCGTCAAGGGCGGGACGTACTACCCGATGACGGTGAAGAAGCACCTGCGCGCCCAGGAGGTCGCCCTCGACAACCGCCTGCCGTGCGTGTACCTGGTGGACTCCGGGGGCGCCTTCCTGCCGATGCAGGACGAGGTCTTCCCCGACCGCGACCACTTCGGGCGGATCTTCTACAACCAGGCCCGGATGTCCGGCGCCGGCATCCCGCAGATCGCGGCCGTGCTCGGCTCCTGCACGGCCGGCGGGGCGTACGTCCCGGCGATGAGCGACGAGGCGGTCATCGTCCGCAACCAGGGCACCATCTTCCTGGGCGGGCCGCCGCTGGTGAAGGCGGCCACCGGCGAGGTCGTGACCGCCGAGGAGCTCGGCGGCGGCGACGTCCACGCGCGCGTGTCGGGCGTCACCGACCACCTCGCCGAGGACGACGCGCACGCGCTGCGGATCGTGCGGGACATCGTCGCCACGCTGCCCGCGCGCGGCCCGCTGCCCTGGCGGGCCGCCCCGGTCGTCGAGCCGAAGGTGGACCCCTACGGCCTCTACGGCGCCGTCCCGGTCGACCCCCGCACCCCCTACGACGTGCGCGAGATCATCGCGCGCGTGGTAGACGGCTCGCGTTTCGCGGAGTTCAAGGCCGAGTTCGGGCAGACCCTGGTCACCGGCTTCGCCCGGATCCACGGCCACCCGGTCGGCATCGTCGCCAACAACGGCATCCTGTTCTCCGAGTCCGCCCAGAAGGGCGCGCACTTCATCGAGCTGTGCGACCAGCGCGGCATCCCGCTGGTGTTCCTGCAGAACATCTCCGGCTTCATGGTCGGCCGGGACTACGAGGCCGGCGGCATCGCCAAGCACGGCGCCAAGATGGTCACGGCGGTCGCCTGCACGCGCGTGCCGAAGCTGACCGTGGTGGTCGGCGGGTCGTACGGCGCGGGCAACTACTCGATGTGCGGGCGGGCCTACTCGCCCCGCTTCCTGTGGATGTGGCCGGGCGCCAAGATCTCGGTGATGGGCGGCGAGCAGGCCGCCTCGGTCCTCGCCACCGTCAAGCGGGACCAGCTCGAGGGCCGCGGGGAGGAATGGTCCGTGGAGGACGAGGAGGCCTTCAAGGCCCCCGTCCGCGCCCAGTACGAGCGCCAGGGCAGCGCCTACTACGCCACCGCCCGGCTCTGGGACGACGGGGTCATCGACCCGCTGGAGACCCGTCAGGTGCTGGGCCTGGCCCTGACCGCCTGTGCCAACGCGCCCCTGGGTGAACCCCAGTTCGGCGTCTTCCGGATGTAGAGGGGGGTTACCCGACCATGTTCGACACAGTGCTCGTGGCCAACCGGGGCGAGATCGCCGTGCGTGTCATCCGCACGCTGCGCTCGCTGGGCGTGCGCTCGGTGGCCGTCTTCTCCGACGCGGACGCCGACGCCCGGCACGTCCGGGAGGCCGACACGGCGGTGCGGATCGGTCCGGCGCCGGCGGCGGAGAGCTATCTGTCGGTGGAGCGGCTGCTCGACGCGGCGGCCCGCACCGGCGCCCAGGCCGTCCATCCCGGCTACGGCTTCCTCGCGGAGAACGCGGCCTTCGCGCGCGCGTGCGCCGACGCCGGGCTGGTCTTCGTCGGGCCGCCCGCGGACGCGATCGCCCTCATGGGTGACAAGATCCGCGCCAAGGAGACGGTGAAGGCGGCCGGTGTCCCGGTCGTGCCCGGCTCCAGCGGCAGCGGCCTCAGCGACGCCGAACTGGCCGACGCGGCGCGGGAGATCGGCATGCCGGTGCTGCTGAAGCCGTCGGCGGGCGGCGGCGGCAAGGGCATGCGGCGGGTGCGGGACGCCGCCGATCTCGCCGACGAGATCGCCGCGGCCCGCCGCGAGGCCCGCGCCTCCTTCGGCGACGACACCCTCCTGGTCGAGCGGTGGATCGACCGTCCCCGGCACATCGAGATCCAGGTCCTGGCCGACGGCCACGGCAACGTGGTCCACCTCGGCGAGCGCGAGTGCTCCCTGCAGCGCCGCCACCAGAAGATCATCGAGGAGGCGCCCTCGGTCCTGCTGGACGAGGACACCCGCGCGGCCATGGGCGAGGCGGCGGCGCAGGCCGCCCGCTCCTGCGGCTACCGGGGCGCGGGCACGGTGGAGTTCATCGTCCCGGGCGACGACCCGTCGTCGTACTGGTTCATGGAGATGAACACCCGTCTTCAGGTGGAGCACCCGGTCACCGAGCTGATCACCGGGCTCGACCTGGTGGAGTGGCAGCTGCGGGTCGCCGCCGGGGAGCCGCTGCCGTTCAAGCAGGGCGACCTCACGCTGACCGGGCACGCGGTCGAGGCCCGGGTGTGCGCGGAGGACCCGGCGCGCGGGTTCCTGCCGTCCGGCGGCACCGTGCTCGCCCTGCGCGAACCGCAGGGCGACGGCGTGCGCACCGACTCCGGGCTCAGCGAGGGCACCGAGGTCGGCAGCCTGTACGACCCGATGCTGTCCAAGGTCATCGCCTACGGCCCCGACCGGGCGAGCGCGCTGAGGAAGCTGCGGGCGGCCCTGGCGGGGACGGTCGTGCTGGGCGTGCAGACCAACGCCGGGTTCCTGCGCCGGCTGCTGGCCCACCCGGCGGTGGTCGCGGGCGAGCTGGACACCGGGCTGGTGGAGCGGGAGGCGGCCGGGCTGGTCACGGACGAGGTCCCGGCGGAGGTCTACGCGGCGGCGGCGCTGCTGCGCCAGACGGCGCTCGCCCCCGGTGGCGGCGACGGCACCGGCTGGGCCGACCCGTTCGCGGCCGCGGACGGCTGGCGGCTGGGCGGGGAGCGGGCCTGGACGGTGCACCATCTGCGGGTGCCGGGCCACGACCCGGTCAGCGTGCGGGTGCGCCGCACGCCGGACGGGGGGACCGAGGTCCTGCTGCCCGGCGCGGACCGGCCCGTGCGCGGCTCCGGGGGCGTGCTCCCGCGGCCCGGGGCCGAGGACGTCTTCAGCTTCCGGCTCGACGGCCTGGTCCACACCTTCGCCGCCCTGCCGGACGGCACCTGGCTGGGCCGCGACGGCGACGCCTGGCAGGTGCGCGACCACGACCCGGTCGCCGCGTCGCTCACCCGCGCGGCGCACGCGGGCGCCGACTCGCTCACCGCGCCCATGCCCGGCACGGTCACCGTCGTGAAGGTCGCCGTCGGCGACGAGGTGAGCGCCGGTCAGAGCCTGCTGGTCGTCGAGGCGATGAAGATGGAGCACGTCATCTCCGCCCCGCACGCCGGCACGGTCGCCGAACTGGACGTCTCCCCGGGCACGACGGTCGCCATGGACCAGGTGCTCGCGGTGATCACGCCCCACGAGGAGGTGGCGCAATGACGGTGGAAGGGCTCCCGGAAGGGCTCCCCATGACCGTACCGGCCGAGGGACTGCCCGCGCGGGTGCGGATCCACGAGGTCGGCGCGCGGGACGGCCTGCAGAACGAGCGGGCGACCGTGCCGACCGAGGTCAAGGCGGAGTTCGTGCGGCGGCTGGCCGGCGCGGGTCTGACCACGATCGAGGCGACGAGCTTCGTGCACCCGAAGTGGGTGCCCCAGCTCGCCGACGCGGAGGCGCTGTTCCCGCTGGTCGCCGATCTGCCGGCCGACCTGCCGGTGCTGGTGCCGAACGAACGCGGGCTGGACCGCGCGCTGGCTCTCGGCGCCCGGCGCGTCGCCGTCTTCGCGAGCGCCACCGAGTCCTTCGCGAAGGCCAACCTCAACCGCACGGTGGCCGAGGCGCTGGCCATGTTCGAGCCGGTGGTGGCCAGGGCCAAGGCCGAGGGGGTGCACGTGCGCGGCTATCTGTCGATGTGCTTCGGCGACCCGTGGGAAGGCGCCGTCGCGGTGCGGCAGGTCGTGGGCGTGTGCCGGGCGCTGCTCGACATGGGCTGCGACGAGCTGAGTCTCGGCGACACCATCGGCGTGGCGACGCCGGGCCATGTGCGCGCGCTGCTGACCGCGCTGGGCCAGGCGGGCGTTCCGGTGTCCGTGCTCGGCGTGCACTTCCACGACACCTACGGCCAGGCCCTCGCCAACACCCTGGCCGCCCTCCAGCACGGCGTCACCACGGTCGACGCCTCCGCCGGCGGTCTGGGCGGCTGCCCCTACGCCAAGTCCGCCACCGGCAACCTCGCCACCGAAGACCTCGTGTGGATGCTGCGCGGCCTCGGCATCGACACCGGAGTCGACCTCGGCCGCCTCGTCGCCACCAGCGTGTGGATGGCCGAGCAGTTGGGCCGACCCAGCCCGTCCCGCACCGTCCGTGCCCTCTCCCACAAGGACCAGTGATCCGCCATGGACTACCGTCTCTCCCCCGAACTCGAAGAACTGCGGCGCACGGTCGAGCAGTTCGCGCACGACGTGGTGGCGCCGAAGATCGGCGAGTTCTACGAGCACCACGAGTTCCCGTACGAGATCGTCCGCGAGATGGGCCGCATGGGCCTGTTCGGGCTGCCGTTCCCGGAGGAGTACGGCGGCATGGGCGGCGACTACCTGGCGCTCGGCGTGGCGCTGGAGGAGCTGGCCCGCGTCGACTCCTCGGTGGCGATCACGCTGGAGGCGGGCGTCTCCCTGGGCGCGATGCCGGTCCACCTGTTCGGCACCGAGGAGCAGAAGCGGCAGTGGCTGCCCCGGCTGTGCTCCGGGGAGATCCTCGGCGCGTTCGGGCTCACCGAGCCGGACGGCGGCTCGGACGCGGGCGCGACGCGCACGACCGCCCGGCTGGACCCGGACACGGACGAGTGGGTGATCAACGGCACCAAGTGCTTCATCACCAACTCGGGCACGGACATCACCGGCCTGGTCACGGTCACCGCGGTCACCGGCCGCAAGCCGGACGGCAGGCCGCGCATCTCGGCGATCATCGTCCCGTCCGGCACGCCGGGCTTCACGGTCGCGCCGGCGTACTCGAAGGTGGGCTGGAACGCGTCCGACACCCGCGAGCTGTCGTTCACGGACGTCCGCGTCCCGGCGGCCAACCTGCTGGGCGAGGAGGGCCGGGGCTACGCGCAGTTCCTGCGCATCCTGGACGAGGGGCGCGTCGCCATCGCCGCCCTGGCCACCGGGCTCGCCCAGGGCTGTGTCGACGAGTCGGTGAAGTACGCGAAGGAACGTCACGCGTTCGGCCGCCCGATCGGCGCCAACCAGGCCGTCCAGTTCAAGATCGCGGACATGGAGATGCGGGCCCACACGGCCCGGCTGGCCTGGCGCGACGCGGCGGCCCGGCTGGTGTCCGGCGAGCCGTTCAAGAAGGAGGCGGCGCTGGCGAAGCTGTACTCGTCGACGATCGCGGTGGACAACGCCCGGGACGCCACCCAGATCCACGGCGGCTACGGCTTCATGAACGAGTACCCGGTGGCCCGGATGTGGCGCGACTCCAAGATCCTGGAGATCGGCGAGGGCACCAGCGAGGTCCAGCGGATGCTGATCGCACGGGAGTTGGGGCTGGTGAGCTGACCGTCCCGCCGGCCGGGCGGTGACCGCGAGCGGGACGGGACACCCGCTGGACAATTAGTGAGGTTAGGCTAACCTACCTTCGAACTCGTCCGGCGGGCGTCTCGCCCTGTTCGAAAGCAGTCATGCCATGCCCAACGCCAGAGCCTCCCACCTCACCCGCCGCGGCCTCCTCGCCGCGGGCGGCGCCCTCGGCCTCGGCGCCGCGCTCGCGGCCTGCGGCGGCGACGACGCGAAAAGCGGCGGCTCGGGCAGCGGGACGACCGCCGCCGCGTCCGGCCCCTGGTCCTTCGAGGACGACCGCGGCAAGACCGTGAAGCTCGGCGAAGCCCCCCGGAACATCGTCGCGTTCACCGGCGTCGCCGCCGCGCTGTACGACTACGGCATCTCCGTGAAGGGCGTCTTCGGCCCGACCAGGACCCCGGACGGCAAGCCCGACGTCCAGGCCGGCGACATGGACATCAGCAAGGTCACGGTCCTCGGCAACGTCTGGGGCCAGTTCAACGTCGAGAAGTACGCGGCCCTCGCGCCCGACGTGCTCGTCTCCACCATGTTCGACGACGCGGGCACCCTGTGGTACGTCCCCGAGGAGTCGCAGGACAAGATCGCCAAGCTGGCCCCCAGCGTCGGCCTCTCCGTCTACGACCGCCCGCTCACCGAGCCGCTGCAGCGCATGTGGGCGCTCGCCGAGTCGCTCGGCGCCGACATGAAGGCCGCCGCGGTCACCGAGGCCAGGAAGAAGTTCGAGGCGGCCGCCGCCCGGCTGCGCGCGGCCGCCAAGGCCAAGCCCGACATCAAGGTGATGGCGGGCTCCGCGAGCCAGGAGCTGTTCTACGTCTCCGGCAGCAACCTCTCCATCGACCTGGAGTACTTCAAGACGCTCGGCGTGAACCTCGTCGAGCCGCCGGAGAAGGCCAAGGCCCAGGGCGGCGGCTGGTACGAGAGCCTGAGCTGGGAGAACGTCGACAAGTACGCGGCCGACATCATCATGATGGACGACCGCACCTCGGCCATCCAGCCGGCCGACATCACCGAGGCCACCTGGAAGAAGCTGCCCGCCGTCAAGGCCGGCCAGGTCATCCCCCGCTCACCCGAGCCGATCCTGTCGTACGACAAGTGCACGCCGCTGCTCACCGGCCTCGCGGAGGCGCTGGAGAAGGCGAAGAAGGTCTCCTGACCCGCCGCTCCCCGACCCGCCGATCCCCGATACGCCCCGCACCGCGACCCGATACGCCCCGCACCGCGACCCGACACACACCGACCCGGCACGCCCCGCACCGCGACCCGCCCCGCACCGAACCGGGGCGGGCCGCGGTGCGTGCGGCGGCCGCGGCGACGCTCCGGGGGCGTGACGACGGTCACGGACGAGGCAGGTTTCCCCCCTCAAATTTAGGTTAGGCTAACCTAAGTTGATCTCGCGGATCCGCCCCGCGTCCGCCCCGCTGCGGACCGTCCCCACCGGAGGACCCCCACCATGCGCTCGCACCTGCTCAATGACACGACCGCGGAGCACTACCGCCGCTCCGTGACCGAAGGCGTCGAGCGGGTGGCCGCGCAACTGGCCGCCGCCGATCGTCCGTTCACCGGCATCACGGTCGACGCCCTGGCGCCCCGCATCGAGCGGATCGACCTCGACCGGCCGCTGCTCGACACCGCGGCCGTGCTCGACGAGCTCGAGGAGGTCTACCTCCGGGACGCGGTCTACTTCCACCACCCCCGCTACCTCGCCCACCTCAACTGCCCGGTCGTCATCCCGGCGGTGCTCGGCGAGGCGGTGCTGTCCGCCGTCAACTCCTCCCTAGACACCTGGGACCAGTCGGCCGGCGGCACCCTCATCGAGCAACGGCTCATCGACTGGACCGCCGGACGCATCGGCTTCGGCCCCGCCGCGGACGGGGTGTTCACCTCCGGCGGCACCCAGTCCAACCTCCAGGCGCTGCTGCTGGCCAGAGAGGAGGCCAAGCGTGCGTCGCTCGCCGACCTGCGCGTCTTCGCGTCCGAGGCCAGTCACTTCAGCGTGCAGAAGTCCGCGAAACTGCTCGGCCTCGGCCAGGACGCCGTGGTCTCCGTACCCGTCGACCGCGACAAGCGCATGCGGACCGTCGCCCTCGCCCGTGAGCTGGAGCGCTGCCGGCAGGACGGCCTGGTGCCGATGGCCGTCGTCGCCACCGCCGGTACCACCGACTTCGGCTCCATCGACCCGCTGCCCGAGATCGCCGAGCTGTGCGCCCGGTACGGCGCGTGGATGCACGTCGACGCCGCCTACGGTTGCGGGCTGCTGGTCTCGCTGAAGCACCGGGACCGCATCGACGGCGTCGAGCGCGCCGACTCGGTCACCGTCGACTACCACAAGTCCTTCTTCCAGCCGGTGAGTTCGTCCGCGGTGCTGGTGCGCGACAGCGCCACCCTGCGGCACGCGACCTACCACGCCGACTACCTCAACCCGCGCCGCACGGCGCGCGAGCGCATCCCCAACCAGGTCGACAAGTCCCTCCAGACCACCCGCCGCTTCGACGCGCTGAAGCTGTGGATGACGCTGCGCACGATGGGCGCCGACGGCATCGGGCAGCTGTTCGACGAGGTGTGCGACCTGGCGCGGCAGGGCTGGGAGCTCCTGGCGGCCGACCCCCGCTTCGAGGTGGTCGTCGAGCCGGCCCTGTCCACCCTCGTCTTCCGCTGCGTCCCGGCCGCCGTCACCGACCCCGCGGAGATCGACCGCGCCAACCTGCACGCGCGCAAAGCCCTGTTCGCCTCCGGTGACGCGGTGGTCGCGGGCACCAAGGTGGACGGCCGCCACTACCTGAAGTTCACCCTGCTCAACCCCGAGACGCGGCCGTCCGACATCGCCGCCGTCCTCGACCTCATCGCCGGCCACGCCGAGCAGTACCTGGGAGAGTCCCTTGACCGCGCATCCTGAACCCAGCCGCGCCTATGACCTGGTGGGCATCGGGCTCGGCCCGTTCAACCTCGGGCTGGCCTGCCTGACCGAGCCGATCGCCGAACTCGACTGCGTCTTCCTGGAGTCCAAGCCGGACTTCGAGTGGCACTCGGGCATGTTCCTCGACGGCGCCCACCTGCAGACGCCGTTCATGTCGGACCTGGTCACCCTGGCCGACCCGACCTCGTCGTACTCCTTCCTCAACTACCTGAAGGAGAAAGGCCGGCTGTATCCCTTCTACATCCGGGAGAACTTCTACCCGCTGCGAGTCGAGTACGACGACTACTGCCGCTGGGCCGCGGGCAAGCTGAGCAGCGTCCGCTTCGGCGCGACCGTCACCCGGGTGACGTACGAGGACGGGCTGTACGCGGTGCGGACCGCGGCGGGCGACAGCTACCGCGCCCGGCACCTGGTGCTCGGCACCGGCACCACCCCGTTCCTGCCCGAGCCGTGCCGGGGGCTCGGCGGCGACCTCCTGCACACCGCCGAGTACACGCGGCGCCGGGAGGAGCTGCGGGCGAAGAAGTCGATCACGATCGTGGGCAGCGGCCAGAGCGCCGCGGAGATCTACCACGAACTGCTCGGCGAGATCGACGTCCACGGCTACCAGCTCAACTGGGTCACCCGCTCCCCGCGCTTCTTCCCGCTGGAATACACCAAGCTGACCCTGGAGATGACCTCCCCGGACTACGTCGACTACTTCCGCGCGCTGCCCGAGGAGACCCGCTACCGGCTGGAGAAGCAGCAGAAGGGCCTGTTCAAGGGCATCAACTCGGACCTGATCGACGCGGTCTTCGACCTGCTCTACCAGAAGAACGCCGAACGCGGCGGCCGCCCGGTACCCACCCGTCTGCTCACCAACTCCTCGCTGGTGCACGCCCGTCACGAGGACGGCGGCTACACGCTCGGCTTCCACCACGACGAGCAGGGCAAGGACTTCGAGATCCGCACCGAGGGCCTGGTGCTGGCCACCGGCTACCACTACGAACCCCCGGCCTTCCTCGACCCGGTCCGCGACCGCCTCCGCTTCGACGGCCACGGCCGCTTCGACGTGGGCCGCAACTACGCCGTCGACGTCACCGGCCGGGGTGTGTTCCTGCAGAACGCCGGCGTGCACACGCACAGCGTCACCTCACCCGACCTCGGCATGGGCCCGTACCGCAACAGCTGCATCATCCGCGAGCTGCTCGGCGGCGAGTACTACCCGGTCGAGAAGACCATCGCCTTCCAGGAGTTCGGCGTATGACCCGACAGACGACGAGGCACACGACCCGGCACACGGTCCGGTACACGGACTTCACCTTCCGGCCCGTCGACCCGCAGGCCGACGGCGAGCTGCTGCACCGCTGGGTGACGCATCCCAAGGCGGCCTTCTGGATGATGGCGGACGCCCGGCAGGAGGACGTCGAGCGCGCCTACCTGGAGATCGCCGCCGACGAGCACCACCACGCCCTGCTCGGCCTGCGCGGCGGCGAACCCGCCTTCCTGATGGAGAAGTACGACCCCGCGCACCGCGAACTGACCGGCCTGTACGAGCCCGAGCCGGGGGACGTCGGCATGCACTTCCTGGTGCCGGCCACCGACACCCCCGAGCACGGCTTCACCCGCGCCGTCATCACCGCCGTGCTGGCGCACCTCTTCGCGGATCCGGCGGCCGCCCGCGTCGTGGTCGAGCCGGACGTACGCAACAAGGCCGTCCACGCTCTGAACGAGGCCGTCGGCTTTGAAGCCCTGCGCGAGATCGAGAAGCCGGAGAAGCGGGCGCTGCTGAGCGTCTGCACCCGGGAGCGGTTCCGGGCGGCGACGGGGGCGGTCGCGTGAGCCTCGCCGACGCCGTGGCCCACCTCTCCCCCGAGCGCTGGGAGCGGGCGGGCCGCCTCCTCGTGCGCAAGGCGCTCGCCGAGTTCGCGCACGAGCGGCTGATCACCCCCGAGCCGGACGGCGACGGGTACGTCGTCCGCGGCGACGACGGGCTGACCCGCTACCGGTTCACCGCCACCCGCCGCGCCCTGGACCACTGGCAGGTGGACGCGGACTCGATCACCCGGCACCGCGACGGCGTCGAACTTCCGCTGGACGCGCTGGAGTTCTTCATCGAACTGCGGCGGACGCTGGGCCTGGGCGACGACATCCTGCCCGTCTACCTGGAGGAGATCTCCTCCACCGTCTCGGGCATCTGCTACAAGCTGACCAAACCGCCGGTCACCGCCGCCGAGCTGGCCCGCGCCGGCTTCCAGGACGTCGAGACCGGCATGACCGAGGGCCACCCCTGCTTCGTCGCCAACAACGGGCGGCTCGGCTTCGGCGTCCACGACTACCTGTCGTACGCCCCGGAGACCGCGAGCCCGGTCCGCCTGGTGTGGCTGGCCGCGCACCGCTCGCGGGCGGCGTTCACGGCGGGCGCCGGGATCGAGTACGAGACGTTCGTCCGGCGGGAGCTGGGCGCCGCGACCGTCGAGCGCTTCCACCGCACGCTCACCGGCCGGGGCCTGGACCCGGCCGACTACCTGCTGATCCCCGTGCACCCCTGGCAGTGGTGGAACAAGCTCGCCGTCACCTTCGCCGCCGAGGTCGCCCGCGGGCACCTGGTGTGCCTGGGCGAGGGCGACGACGAGTACCTGGCCCAGCAGTCGGTGCGGACCTTCTTCAACGTCTCCCACCCGGAAAAGCACTACGTCAAGACGGCCCTGTCCGTGCTCAACATGGGCTTCATGCGCGGCCTCTCGGCCGCCTACATGGAGGCCACCCCGGCGATCAACGACTGGCTGGCCCGGCTCGTCGAGGCGGATCCGGTGCTGAGGGCGACCGGCCTGACGATCATCCGTGAGCGGGCCGCGGTCGGCTACCGGCACCTGGAGTACGAGAAGGCGACCGACCGCCACTCGCCGTACCGCAAGATGCTGGCGGCGCTGTGGCGGGAGAGCCCGGTCCCCTCGCTGGCGGACGGCGAGTCGCTGGCCACCATGGCCTGCCTGCTGCACGTCGACCACGAGGGCGCGTCCGTCGCGGGCGCGCTGATCGAGCGGTCGGGCCTCGCCCCCGCCGAATGGCTGCGGCACTACCTGCGGGCCTACTACGTCCCGCTGCTGCACAGCTTCTACGCCTACGGCCTGGTCTACATGCCGCACGGCGAGAACGTGATCCTGGTACTGAGGGACGGCGTGGTGCGGCGGGCGGTCTACAAGGACATCGCCGAGGAGATCGCCGTCCTGGACCCGGACGCGGATCTGCCGCCCGAGGTGCGGCGCATCCGCATGGAAGTCCCGGAGGAACAAAGGCTGCTGTCGGTCTTCACGGACGTCTTCGACTGCTTCTTCCGCTTCCTCGCCGCGAACCTCGCCACCGAGGGGATCCTGGAGGAGGACGGCTTCTGGCGGACGGTCGCCGACGTCACCCGCGAGTACCAGGAGTCGGCGCCCGGACTCGCCGACCGGTTCGCCCGGTACGACCTGTTCGCGCCGGAGTTCGCCCTGTCCTGCCTCAACCGGCTCCAACTGCGCGACAACCGGCAGATGGTGGACCTGGCCGACCCGTCCGGAGCGCTCCAGTTCGCCGGCACCCTGCACAACCCCCTCGCGCGGTTCTGACCCGCGACGCGGCGGGGGCCCCCCCCCGCCGCCCCCGCCGCGGCCACCCCCCCCGCGCCACC
>NZ_JBFADM010000057.1:11862-56635 GCF_040641355.1 Streptomyces sp. NPDC020996 | reverse complement strand
CCTGTCGATCGGCATCCTCGGCGGCTCCGGGGCCCACGGCACGGGGCACGGCGGGCGGTTCGCGCTCGCCGCCCACCGGGGGCCGCGCGGCCTCCGCCGTCTCACCGCACGCCGGACACGACCGGCCTCCGGACCGGCGCGTGCCGCCTGTCCCCCGCCCGCCCCTCAACACCGGGCGGGGGACGTCCCGGCGGCAGGGCATCATCGTCCATGGGGTCATCGCTGCCGCGCGGTGCGTGCCCTGGTGGGGGCGTCCGCCACGTCACCGGGACCGGCCCGGGCACCGCGACCGGCGACGGGAGGCCCGATGGAGGCTGGGCGGACCGGGGTCGTGAACCAGCCGCAGGTGCGGACCAGAGGCGGCGGCGGACCGGCCGCCGGCCGGGACTCGCCTGCGGCCCCGCAATGGGGCACGAACGACACCCATCGGCCCGGAGTGCGTACGGTGGCCCACTCGCCCCAGAAGTCGGCGCGCACGGCCCCCGCTGACCCGACGTGAGCGGATCGCCCCTGCGCTGCCCAGGAGTCAGCGCGGTTGCATCCCACATGGACTGCGGTCCGCTGGGCGCGGGCGAACCACGCAGGCCCGAAGTGAGCGCCCGGACCCCACTGACCCGGAGTCAGCGCGCACCGACCCACTGACCCGGAGTAAACGGATCGCCCCCGCGCTGACCCGCAGCCGACGCGAGCGACCCCGCGTGGACTGCGGCCCGTGGTGGGGCACGGGCCGGCCCGGCGCTCGCAGGGGGGAGGTGAGTGCGGCGGTCTCGCGGGCCCGGAGGGGCGCTGCGGCCTCCGCGGGTCGGCTACCGGCGGCGCAGGTCCGCGACGCGGCCGCGTTCCGTGCCGGGGGGCGTGTCACCGAGGGCGGCGGCCGTCCGGAGGCCGTTGCCGGGTACCTGGCCGCGGCGCGGGCCGGGGAGCGACACGTCCCGGCGCGGCCGGCGTGGGGGGACCGCATCACTCCCCGAGCCCGACGAGGCCCCGGCCACGGCGATCTGGACGCCCTGGTCGGCGAGGGCCTGCAACTCGGTGGCCGCGCGGTCGTCGTGCGGCGGCGGCTCGTCCGTCACGAGGCGGGTGATCACGTCCGTCGGCACGGTCTGGAACATGGTGTCGGTGCCGAGCTTGGTGTGGTCGGCGAGGACGAAGACCTCCGCGGCCGCCTGGACGAGCGCGCGGTCGACCGACGCCGACAGCATGTTGGACGTGGACAGCCCGCGCTCGGCGGTCAGACCGCTCCCGGACAGGAAGGCCCGCGACACGCGCAGCCCCTGCAGGGACTGCTCGGCGCCGCTGCCGACCAGGGCGTAGTTGGAGCCGCGCAGGGTGCCGCCGGTCATCACGACCTCCACCCGGTTGGCGTGGGCCAGCGCCTGGGCCACCAGCAGGGAGTTGGTGACGACGGTCAGCCCGGGCACCCGGGCGAGCCGGCGCGCCAGCTCCTGTGTGGTGGTGCCCGCCCCGACGACGATCGCCTCGCCCTCCTCCACGAAGTTGGCGGCGAGGTCGGCGATGGCCGTCTTCTCGGCGGTCGCGAGATGTGACTTCTGCGGAAAGCCGGACTCCCGCGTGAACCCGCCCGGCAATACCGCACCGCCGTGCCGGCGGTCGAGGAGTCCTTCTGCCTCCAGCGCGCGCACGTCCCGCCGTACGGTCACTTCGGAGGTCTGGACGACGCGGGCGAGCTCACGGAGCGACACGGCCCCGTTCGCACGCACCATTTCGAGGATCAATTGGCGACGTTCTGCAGCGAACACGAAACTGACAGTAACCCCAACGACCTTCTGCTTTCAGCAGTTTGCGCCGAATAGCAGAAGTTGTTCGCACAGCGGGGCAGCAAGTGGTATAAGGCCATAACCGCCCCGCCTATGCCGCCCGCATGTCCGGCAACTCCCCGTGAGCAGCGGGAAAACCGGATCCGGCGGCTCAGATCTCGCCGCTCGTCTTGCGGGTGTGCAGCTGCCGCGCGACCTCCGCGATCGAGCCCGAAAGGGAGGGGTACACGGTGAAGGCGTTCGCGATCTGTTCGACCGTCAGATTGTTGTCCACGGCGATCGAGATCGGACGGACCCGTTCCGGTAACACGTCCGCCCATGGGGCCCGTTACCACACTTGCCGCTCAAACCCTCATCTCTGTAGGCTGGTTCGCTAGCATTATCAACTGGAACGACTACCTCGCCCGCAGGATGGTGTCCCACCAGTGGATTCTTGAGGATCCACCTGGTCAGACTCCTTCTCCGGCACGCTCGGCGCACCGGTTCTCCACCGAACTGCTCTCGTCGGGCCTGTCGCAGGCGTGCGACTCCCTCGCTTCCACCACTGGAACGCGCGAGCGCCGAGGGCCCTCACGCAACGGAGTGCAGGAAGACGGACCTTCAGGGTCGGCCTCCTGCGTTGAGCCGCAAGGCTCCGAGGAGGCTGGACATGTGTGCGAGCCATGTGGGCGACGTCCCTGGACACACCGAGTCGGGAACCATCGCCCTGTGCGACGAGTCGATGCGCCACGGCCCTGGCGCTGCCGCCGTCTATCTACTGTCTGCGGTCATCGTGCCCTCGACCACACTGCCCGCAGTCCGGGACCGCATGAGCGGGCTGCGTCTGCCGGGGCAGCGCAAGAAACTGCACTGGCGTGACGAATCGCCACCCCGGCGCACGCTGGCCGCTTCCGGTCTGGCTTCGCTGCGCGCTGACATCGTCGTCGCCACCTGGTGCGGGATGAGTCCCGCGAAGCAGGAGCGCGCCCGCCGCAAGGCAATGGAGACCCTGCTGCTGGATCTGGGCCGGCGTCGCGTCCGTCACGCTCTGTTCGAGTCCCGTGGGCCCGAGCGGGACAAGGCCGACGTGGCCGCGCTGGCGGGACTGCGCCGATCCGGCATACTGCCGCCCTCGCTACGCGTGAGCCATGCGCCAGGCGCAGACGAGCCTGCGCTGTGGTCTGCGGACATCGCCGCAGGAGCGTACAGCGCCGCGGTCAGTGGTGCGCCGAACTACTGGACGGCAGCTCTGCGGGGCTCCAAGGGAACAGTGCTCACCTGCGGATCGTGCGGGACACCGCACGCGCCCGCCACGGCGCAGGAACTCTGCTGACGAAGCGCGAAGGCCAGGCGTCCGTCGTCCGGCGGATGGCCTGGCCCCACTTCCGACCCCTCCTGGGGTCGGCAATACATCCACTCTGCCTCCCCGCCTGTCGGGGGTCAAGCGGAAGGTCAGACACGTATGAGTGACATCGAATCCTCCTATGAACTCCCCGAAGACGAATACCGCAGCCGCGTGGGCGTCCTGGTCGACCGGCTCAAGGATCTCCAGGTCCGTGACTTGAGAGCGGTACGGGCAGCGGCCGAGCGCATCGTCGATCATGCCAACGGCATCACGCACACGGTCGAATCGGCCACTCAGCTGCTTACCGTGACGGTCGACCCACGAGGTGTCAGAGCCAGCCAGATACGGTCGCAACGTGTGCGCGGCGGGCGCATACTCCGTCTGCTCCGCGCCACCGTATGGACGCCTCTGCTGCTGGTCGACGCGACCAACGGCCGCTTCGTGGTCGGCCAGGCCTACCTTTCCGACCCCCAGGTCACCCCGGGGACGACGTCGAAGGTGGCGCTCGCGGCGCCGGACTCCTCGGGGAGCGTTCCCTCCCTCATCTACCGTGGCACCCGGCAGGCCGTCGCGACCGCGCTGGACGAGAACGCGGACTACGTGCGGCAAGAGAACTCCTGGGAAGCCGACATCCGGGTCAACGGGATTCTGATGCCCCTGCTCGCGGGGCATGTCGAGTACCGCTTCACCGACGCCCCGCCGCGCCCCGCCGTAGGAGTCGTGGACGGGACGTCACGTACCGCGTCGGCACACAAGATCCTCGGACTCGCCGAGTCCGAGATCGTCGCCGCCACCCCCGAGTCGCAGCGCAAGTGGCTCACCCGCCGCCTCAAGGAGTTGACGCACGACGTCGAGGCACTCTCGTCTACCGCGGAAGCGGACCAGGCGGGGCTGCTGGCCGCGGAAGGCGTGATGAACGCTCTGACCGCCGAGGCCGACCTGATCGTCGGCTGGGGCTGGGACGAGCACATGGCCGGGCGCCCCTCCTCTGCGGAGCCGACCTATGCGAGCACGCTGAATCTGGCTCTCGGCGCGCAGAACATCGAGCCCAAGTCCTTCTCCGAGGAGGCCCAGGGCACCCTGCTCGCGGAGCGGTCCGTGAACACGCTGGCGGACTACGGCCTGATCAGCTCCGCCGAACTCGTGTACGCACTGGGCCGGGAGGACGTGGCGGAGGTCGCGCGAAAGCTGGGATTCAGCCGGCACCGTGACGAACGCTGCGCCTGGCTCATCCGACTCATGACGACCTCTGACACCAGACTGCGCAAAGTGCTGAACGAGGCCCTCAACACGAAGGCGTTCTCCGCCAAGAACCGCTCCCGTCCCACCATCGAACTGGCCCTGCGCTCGTTCTCCGGTCACGACCATCAGTACCTTGCCCGCGCACGCAACGCCGCTGTGAACGCCTTGTGGACGGACGTGGGCTCTGTTCCCTGGACCGTCGGCTCGCGTCCGGACGACGCCGCGCTCGACGAGTTGGAGAGCAAGGCGCTGAACGAGGTACGCGACGGCCGGCCCGGTCCCCACTGCCAGGAAGTGGCGGCGCGTGGCGTGGTTCCGCTCCTGGCACTGGGCGGTCTCGGCGTCGACCGCGGTTCCGCCCGCTTCCGGGGTCAGCCTGCCGTGGTGATCGGCAAGATGATGAAGAACGAGTGGGGGATCCGGCAGCTCATGGCCACCGTGCGGGCATCCCGCGAGGGCCGTCCCTTCCCCCGGCTGGGTCCCGACGGCAGGGAACTGCCCGAGAGCACACAGCGCAATACGCCGTCGTACAACAACGACTGGCTGCGTGAGCAGGTACTGAGCGAGGACGTGACGACACCGGTCACCGAGGCGGAGGAACCGGAACAGGTTCTCTTCCAGTCCCTGCAGTCCGCGTGGGACGCGCTCGAACGGTACCGCGAGCTGAAGGACCCGGCCTACGACTCCCTCACGGACGACAAGTGGCGGGAGGCGGCCAAGACGGCGGGCCGCCTCTCCAAGACCATCGACAAGTACGTCCGGGAAGAGGACTGAACCGCCGCACACGCCCGGTGCCGGGAGCCGGCGGGCCACCTACCCCGGCGCTCGACGGTGTCAGATCTCGCCGCTCGTCTTGCGGGTGTGCAGTTGCCGCGCGACCTCCGCGATCGAGCCCGAAAGGGAGGGGTACACGGTGAAGGCGTTCGCGATCTGTTCGACCGTCAGATTGTTGTCCACGGCGATCGAGATCGGATGGATCAGTTCCGAAGCGCGCGGGGCCACGACCACACCGCCCACGACGATCCCGGTGCCGGGCCGGCAGAAGATCTTGACGAAGCCGTCCCGGATGCCCTGCATCTTCGCCCGGGGGTTGCGCAGCAGCGGGAGCTTGACCGCCCGCGCGTCGATCTTCCCCGCGTCCACGTCGGCCTGGCTGTAGCCGACGGTGGCGATCTCGGGGTCGGTGAAGACGTTCGAGGAGACCGTCTTGAGGTTGAGCGGGGCCACCGAGTCGCCGAGGAAGTGGTACATGGCGATGCGGCCCTGCATGGCCGCGACCGAGGCGAGCGCGAAGACGCCGGTCACGTCACCGGCGGCGTACACGCCCGGCGCGGACGTGCGCGAGACCTTGTCGGTCCAGATGTGCCCGGACTCGCGCAGCCGGACGCCCGCCTCCTCCAGCCCGAGGCCCGCGCTGTTGGGCACGGCGCCGACGGCCATGAGGCAGTGCGAGCCGGTGATGACCCGCCCGTCGGCGAGGGTGACCTCGACCCGGTCGCCGACCCGCTTGGCGGCGGCGGCGCGCGAGCGGGCCATGACGTTCATGCCGCGGCGACGGAAGACGTCCTCCAGGACGGCGGCGGCGTCCGGGTCCTCGCCGGGCAGCACCCGGTCGCGGGAGGAGACCAGGGTGACCTTGGAGCCGAGGGCCTGGTAGGCGCCGGCGAACTCGGCGCCGGTGACACCGGAGCCGACCACGATGAGTTCCTCGGGCAGCTCGGTCAGGTCGTACACCTGGGTCCAGTTGAGGATGCGCTCGCCGTCGGGCCGGGCGTCGGGCAGCTCGCGCGGGTGACCGCCGGTGGCGATGAGCACGGCGTCGGCGGTGAGGGTCTCCTCCGTGCCGTCGGCCGCGGTGACGACGACCTTGCGGGAGCCGTCGAGGGCCTGCATGCCCTCCAGCCGGCCCCGGCCGCGCAGCACCCGGGCGCCGGCCCGGGTGACGGAGGCGGTGATGTCGTGCGACTGCGCGAGGGCGAGCCGCTTGACACGCCGGTTGACCTTGCCGAGGTCGACCCCGACGACCCGGGCCGCCTGCTCCAGGGGCGGGGTGTCGTCGGCGACGATGATGCCGAGCTCCTCGTAGGAGGAGTCGAAGGTGGTCATCACCTCGGCCGTGGCGATGAGGGTCTTCGAGGGCACGCAGTCGGTCAGCACCGACGCGCCGCCCAGGCCGTCGCAGTCGACGACGGTCACCTCCGCGCCGAGCTGCGCGGCCACCAGCGCCGCTTCGTATCCGCCGGGTCCGCCACCGATGATCACGATCCGAGTCACGTACTCCATTGTCCCGCACGGCGGGAGATGCTCCCGCCCGGGGCGGCGGGAAGCCGTGCCGCGCAGGTGGCACGTCCCGCGCCGGGGGCTCCTGTTGCCTCGGGGACGTCGTGTCGTCCCGGGGACGCCGGGGGCGGACGGGCCGCTGCCGTACCCTTCACGCATGTCGCTCTACGCCGCGTACGCCGGCAACCTCGACGCGCGGCTGATGACCCGCCGTGCCCCGCACTCGCCGCTGCGCGCCACCGGCTGGCTGAACGGGTGGCGGCTGACCTTCGGGGGCGAGCACATGGGCTGGGAGGGAGCGCTGGCGACGATCGCCGAGGCGCCGGGCTCCCAGGTCTTCGTCGCGCTGTACGACGTCGCGCCGCTCGACGAGGAGTCCATGGACCGCTGGGAGGGCGTCGGGCTCGGCATCTACCGCCGGATGCGGGTGCGGGTGCACACGCTCGACGGCGAGGAGGCGGCCTGGGTGTACGTCCTCAACGGTTACGAGGGCGGCCTGCCCTCGGCCCGCTACCTCGGCGAGATCGCCGACGCCGCGGAGTCGGCCGGCGCTCCGTACGACTATGTGATGGAGCTGCGCAAGCGCCCCTGCTGAGCCGCTGCCGAGCCCCCTGCCGAGCTCGCCGCTGAGCACGGCCGGGCGGGGGAGGGCGAACGTTCCGTCCGCAGCGGACGCAAACATCCCGTTGTGTCACGCCGTTCGTTGAAAACGACAAGACAACGATCGCCAACGCGTCGCGCCAACCATCTACGCGCGTAGGCCCTGAGCGGTTACCCTCATCGGCGTGAACGCATCTCTTCTTCCGGACGACATCCAGGGCGACCCTCACGCGGCCGCCGACGCCGCCGCCGCGCGGCTGCGCGAACTCACCGGCGCCGAGACCCACGACGTCGCCCTCGTGATGGGCTCCGGCTGGGCGCCGGCCGTGGACGCCCTCGGCGCCCCCGACGCCGAGTTCCCGGTGACCGACCTGCCCGGCTTCCCGGCGCCGGCGGTGGAGGGACACGGCGGCACGGTCCGCTCGTACCGGACCGGCGACAAGCACGCCCTGGTCTTCCTCGGGCGGACGCACTATTACGAGGGCCGCGGTGTCGCCGCGGTCGCGCACGGGGTGCGCACGGCCGTGGCGGCGGGCTGCAAGACCGTCGTCCTCACCAACGGCTGCGGAGGTCTGCGCGAGGGCATGCGCCCCGGCCAGCCGGTCCTGATCAGCGACCACATCAACCTCACCGCCACCTCCCCCATCGTCGGCGCGAACTTCGTCGACCTGACGGACCTGTACTCGCCGCGGCTGCGCGCGCTGTGCAAGGAGATCGACCCGAGCCTGGAGGAGGGCGTCTACGCCCAGTTCCCCGGCCCGCACTACGAGACCCCGGCCGAGATCCGGATGGCCCGGGTCATCGGTGCGGACCTGGTGGGGATGTCGACGGTGCTGGAGGCGATCGCGGCGCGCGAGGCGGGGGCCGAGGTGCTGGGCATCTCCCTGGTGACCAACCTCGCGGCGGGCATGACGGGGGAGCCGCTGAACCACGAGGAGGTCCTGCAGGCCGGGCGGGACAGCGCGGCGCGGATGGGCGCGCTGCTGGCCCAGGTGCTCGGCCGGCTCTGAGGGCTCCCGGGCACTCGCTGGAGTGGACCCGAAGTGGACCTCAAGTGGACCTGAAGTGGACATGCGTGACCGGCCGTGACCGGCATCGACAAGCAACCGGAGGTTGACCCGACGTGCACGACGAACTCTTCGCCCGGGCCCGGACCTGGCTCGCCGAGGACCCCGACCCGGACACCCGCGAGGAGCTGGGCAAGCTCATCGAGGCCGGTGACGTGACGGAACTGTCGGCCCGCTTCAGCGGCACCCTCCAGTTCGGCACCGCGGGCCTGCGCGGCGAACTCGGCGCCGGTCCCCAGCGCATGAACCGCGCGGTCGTCATCCGCGCGGCCGCCGGCCTCGCGGCGTACCTGAAGAAGAAGGGCGACACCGGCGGCCTGGTCGTCATCGGCTACGACGCCCGGCACAAGTCCGCCGACTTCGCCCGCGACACGGCCGCCGTCGTGACCGGAGCGGGGCTGCGCGCCGCAGTGCTCCCCCGGCCGCTGCCGACCCCGGTGCTCGCCTTCGCCATCCGGCACCTCGGCGCGGTCGCCGGCGTGGAGGTCACCGCCAGCCACAACCCGCCCCGGGACAACGGCTACAAGGTCTACCTCGGCGACGGCTCGCAGATCGTCCCGCCGGCCGACGCGGAGATCGCCGCCGAGATCGCCGCGATCGCCTCCCTGCACGACGTGCCGCGCCCGGACTCCGGCTGGCAGACCCTGGACGACTCCGTCCTGGACGCCTACCTCGCCCGCACGGACGCCGTCCTCGCCGACGGCTCCCCGCGCACCGCCCGCACCGTCTACACGGCGATGCACGGCGTGGGCAAGGACGTCCTGCTGGCCGCGTTCGCCCGTGCCGGGTTCCCGGAGCCCGTCCTCGTCGCCGAGCAGGCCGAGCCCGACCCGGACTTCCCGACCGTCGCCTTCCCCAACCCGGAAGAGCCCGGCGCCATGGACCTGGCCTTCGCGCGGGCCCGCGAGACGGACCCCGATCTGATCATCGCCAACGACCCCGACGCCGACCGCCTCGCCGTGGCCGTCAAGGACGGCGGCGAGTGGCGGATGCTGCGCGGCGACGAGGTGGGTGCGCTCCTCGCCGCCCACCTGGTGCGCAGCGGGGCCCGGGGCACGCTCGCCGAGTCCATCGTCTCCTCCTCCATCCTCGGCCGGATCGCCGGGCGGGCCGGTCTGCCGTACGAGGAGACCCTCACCGGCTTCAAGTGGATCTCCCGCGTGGAGGGCCTGCGCTACGGCTACGAGGAGGCGCTCGGCTACTGCGTCGACCCCGACGGCGTGCGCGACAAGGACGGCATCACCGCCGCCCTGCTGATCACGGAGCTGGCCTCCGTCCTCAAGGAGCAGGGCCGCACGCTGCCCGACCTGCTCGACGACCTCGCCGTGGAGCACGGGCTGCACGCCACCGACCAGCTCTCGGTGCGCGTCGAGGACCTGTCGCTCATCGCCGACGCGATGCGGCGCCTGCGCGAGCGGCCCCCGGCCGAGCTGGCGGGCCTGACCGTCACGAAGGCCGAGGACCTCACGCGGGGCACGGACCGGCTGCCGCCGACGGACGGGCTGCGCTACACCCTCGACGGGGCCCGCGTCGTCGTCCGCCCGAGCGGCACCGAGCCGAAGCTGAAGTGCTACCTGGAGGTCGTCGTCCCGGTCTCCGCGCACGCCGGCCTGCCCGCGGCCCGCGCCAGGGCGGCCGGCCTGCTGGCGGACATCCGGCGGGACGTGTCGGCGGCGGCCGGCATCTGACCCGTATCCGGATTCCGGCCTGTATCCGGACGCCGGCCTGTATCCGGACGCCGGCCCGCATCCGGACTCCGGCCTGTATGCGCGCTCCGGCCCGTACCTGGCTCCGGTACGGGCCGGGGTCCGACCCCGGCGTCCGCCCCATGCCGGACTCCGGGTCTCCGGGACTCCGGGACTCCGGGACTCCGGGTCTCCGGGTCTCCGGGTCTCCGGGTCTCCGGGACTCCGGGACTCCGGGACTCCGGGTCTCCGGGACTCCGGGACTCCGGGTCTCCGGGACTCCGGGCCGCACCCGACCGGGCGGACTTCGGCCCGCACCCGACGGGGTGCCCCCATGCGCCGTCCGGGGGGCACCCCGTCGGGTGGTTTTCCGCGGTCTGTTGACCCGGGCTCCACGCTCCGGACCGGCCGCCGGGCAACGGTGGAGCGGAAACGCACCGCCGAGCCAGCCTGGAGCCGCCGCCGTGTCCACGACCGCATTCCGGCCGACACCCCGAGCGACCGCATCCCCGGGCTCCCCGCCCCCAAAGGCGCCGCCGCCGTCCCGGCCGCGCGCCGCGCTGTGGCAGGCGGCCCCGGCCCTGCTCGCATACCTCGCCGTGCGGTTGACGGGCCTGGCCGTGCTGGCGGTGTGGGCCCACCGCCGGCACCACGGCGTCTGGCCGGTGCTGGCGCTGCACTGGGACGCCGACTGGTACCTCGGCATCACCGACCACGGCTACGCCCATGAACTCGGCACCGCGTACAACGCCAACAACCTGGCCTTCTTCCCGCTGTACCCGTACCTGGTGAAGGCGGTCGCGGTGGTCACCCCCGGCAGCCGCGCCTCCACCGGCCTGGGCATCGCCGTCCTCGCGTCACTGGCCGCCGCCTGGGGCGTGTTCGCGGTCGGCGACCGGCTGTACGGCCACCGGACCGGCGTACTGCTCACCGTCCTGTGGGCGGCCCTCCCGGTCGGCCTGGTGCAGTGGATGGGCTACACCGAGTCCCTGTTCACGGCGTTCGCCGCGTGGGCGCTGTACGCGGTGCTCACCGGCCGTCCGCTCACCGCGGCCTGCCTGGCGAGCCTGGCGGGCCTGACCCGGCCGACCGGTGTCGCGGTGGCGGCCGCGGTGGCCGGGTGGGCGCTGCTCGCCGTGCGCCGCCGCCCGTTCGACGCCCGCCTGCTCGCGGCCGCCGCCCTGGCGCCGCTGGGCTGGTGCGGGTACGTCGGCTGGGTGGGCCTGCGGGTGGGCCGCTGGGACGGCTACTTCGCCGTGCAACGGCTGTGGCGCAACGAGCTGGACGGCGGCCGGGAGACGGTGCGCCGGATCCGGGAGATGCTGGCCTCGGACCCTCGGCCGCACCTGTTCCTGGTGATGGTGACCGGCACGCTGATCGCGTCGGCGGTGCTGTTCGCCCTGTCGGTGGGGGACCGCCAGCCGCTGCCCCTGCTGGTGTTCACGGGCGTGTTGCTGGTGATCGTGCTGGGCAGCGGCGGCGTCTACTTCCCGCGCGCCCGCTTCCTGATGCCGGGCTTCCCGCTGCTGATGCCGCTCGCCCTGCACCTGACCCGCGCCTCCCGCAGGTACCGCGCGCTGTTCCTGACGGCGGCCGTACTGGGCTCCGCGTACTGGGGCGCCCACATGGCCCTGCTGTGGCCGGGCGCACCCTGAGCGCTCCTACGGGCAGCAGGTCCCACGGCAGCAGCGGGAACGGCGTCCACGGCAGCAGCGGGAGCGTCGGTCCTACGGCAGCAGCAGGAGCGCGGCCGTCCAGGCGAGCGCCCACAGCAGGGCCGGCGCCCACGGGCGGCGGGCGCGCTCCCAGCCGCCGGCCGCGGCGAGCGGTCGGCGGGCGGGGCGAGCGGTCGGCGGGCGGGGTCGTTCCGCATCGCGGCGATCTCGTCAGCCCGTCGCGAGCAGCACCGCCAGCAGCACCGCGCCGGCCAGCGTCGGAGCCGCGATCTCGTACGCCCAGCGCACGGTCACCTCGCCCTGGGCCGTCTCCGCCTGTCCCCTGGTCTCCAGCAGCTCGCGCAGGTCGTCCATGACCTTGTCGGTCTCGGCGCGCACGGGCGCGTCCGGAACCGCCGCGCGCCCGGACCCGCCGAACGCCTGCCCGGCTCCGAACGCCCCGCCGCGGCCGGCGCGGCCGCCGCGGCCCGTCTTCCCACCGGCCCGCTCCGCCGACGCGCGGTCCTCCCGGCGGGCCGCCTTCTTGCGCGCCCGCAGGGAGACGGGGATGGCCCACAGCTGGTACTTGGCGCCGGACTCGGTGACCACCTCGTTGGAGTAGCCGGAGCGCAGCGAGGCGACCTGCCCCCACGGCAGCACGACGACGCGCAAGGGGTTGCGGATGCGCAGCCGGTTCTCGTCGGCGTGGACGGCGGGGCGCAGGCCGAAGGCGACGACCGGCGGCACGATCAGGAGCAGCGATGCCAGCGCCAGCCACGGGGTGCGCCCGTGTCCGGCGACGATCGCGTCGGTGCCGAGCCAGACGACGATGGCGAGCAGCAGGACACCGCCCGCGATGCCCGCGGGCGACCGGTAGACGCGGTCCCTGGGCTGGGCTGCCGGGGGCTGCGGTGCGGGTGACTGGGGCTCGGGGGTCGTCATGGTGCCGATTGTGCCGCACGCCCGTGCGGACCCACCGGCCACCCGGCCACCGCCCGCTGCCACCGGGCTCCCGCCCCAGCACCCGGCCACCACCCAAGCCCGCCGGGCCCGCCACCGGCACCCGCCCGTCCGCTGCCACCGGGCCGCCATCCGCCGCTACCACCGGACCACCACCCGCTGCGGCGGTGGCACCACCCACACCCGCCGGGCCGCGGTCCGCGCCACCGGTCCACCACCCGAACCCGCCCGTCCGCTGCCGCCGGCCCACAACCCGCACCCGCCGGGCCCGCCACCCACGCCCGCCGGGCCGCAGTCCACGCCACCGGCCCGCCACCCACACCCACACCCGCCTGACGCCACCCACGCCCGCCGGGCCGCAGTCCACGCCACCGGCCCGCCACCCACACCCACACCCGCCTGACGCCACCCACACCCACACCCACACCCACCCGACGCCACCCAACACCCGCACCCGCCCGACGCCAGCCGCCCCCCAGTCCCCGGTTCTCCCGGGGTGTACAGCCGCTACGCGCGTAGATATGCTCGTCTGGTGACCATGCCCATCAACGCACCCTCCGCAACCGCCGAACGCGTGGGAGGCACCCCCGGCGTCCCCGGCGCCCATGCCCACGCCCTCGCGGACGTCACCGCGTCCGACGGCGCGCTGCGCCGCTTCCTGCACGGGCTGCCCGGCGTCGACGCGGTCGGCCTCGAGGCGCGCGCCGCCTCGCTCGGCACCCGTTCCATCAAGACGACCGCGAAGGCCTACGCCATCGACCTCGCCATCTCGATGGTCGACCTGACGACCCTGGAAGGCGCGGACACCCCGGGCAAGGTCCGGGCGCTCGGCGCCAAGGCGGTCCATCCCGACCCGACGGACCCCGCCACGCCCGCGACGGCGGCGGTGTGCGTCTATCCCGACATGGTGGCCGTCGCCAAGGAGGCCGTCGCCGGCTCCCCGGTGAAGGTCGCGTCGGTCGCCACCGCCTTCCCGGCGGGCCGCGCCGCGCTGTCCGTGAAGCTGGCGGACGTGCGCGAGGCCGTGGCAGCGGGCGCCGACGAGATCGACATGGTCATCGACCGGGGGGCGTTCCTCGCCGGGCGTTACCTGAAGGTGTACGACGAGATCGTCGCCGTGAAGGAGGCCTGCGGCACGAACGCCCGGCTGAAGGTCATCTTCGAGACCGGCGAGCTGTCGACGTACGACAACATCCGCCGCGCCTCCTGGCTCGGCATGCTGGCGGGCGCGGACTTCATCAAGACGTCCACCGGCAAGGTGGCGGTGAACGCCACGCCCGCGAACACGCTCCTGATGCTGGAGGCGGTCCGCGACTTCCGCGCGCAGACCGGCGTCCAGGTCGGGGTGAAGCCGGCCGGCGGCATCCGTACCAGCAAGGACGCGATCAAGTTCCTGGTGCTGGTCAACGAGACCGTCGGCGGGGACTGGCTGGACAACCACTGGTTCCGCTTCGGCGCCTCCTCGCTGCTGAACGATCTGCTGATGCAGCGTCAGAAGCTGGCCACCGGACGCTACTCCGGTCCCGACTACGTGACGGTGGACTGAGACACCATGGACATGGAATTGCAGACGTCGGCATTCGAATACGCACCGGCTCCCGAGTCCCGGGCGATCGTGGACATCGCCCCTTCCTACGGCCTGTTCGTCGACGGCGAGTTCGCCGAGGCGGCCGACGGAAGGGTCTTCAAGACCGTCTCGCCCAGCACGGAGGAGGTGCTGTCGGAGGTCGCGCAGGCCGGTGAGGCGGACGTCGACCGCGCGGTGAAGGCCGCCCGCAGGGCGTTCGAGAAGTGGTCGGCGCTGCCCGGCTCCGAGCGCGCCAAGTACCTGTTCCGCATCGCCCGGATCATCCAGGAGCGCAGCCGCGAGCTGGCGGTGCTGGAGACGCTGGACAACGGCAAGCCGATCCGGGAGACCCGCGACGCCGACCTGCCCCTGGTCGCGGCGCACTTCTTCTACCACGCGGGCTGGGCCGACAAGCTGGAGCACGCCGGTTTTGGTCCGTCCCCGCGGCCGCTGGGCGTGGCCGGCCAGGTCATCCCCTGGAACTTCCCGCTGCTGATGCTGGCGTGGAAGGTCGCCCCGGCGCTGGCGACCGGCAACACGGTGGTGCTGAAGCCGGCGGAGACCACGCCGCTGAGCGCCCTCTTCTTCGCGGACGTCTGCCGCCAGGCGGGCCTGCCGAAGGGCGTCGTCAACATCCTTCCCGGATACGGCGACACGGGCGCCGCGCTGGTCGCCCACCCGGACGTGGACAAGGTCGCCTTCACCGGCTCCACGCCCGTCGGCAAGGAGATCGCGCGGGCCGTCGCCGGCACCCGCAAGAAGCTCACCCTGGAACTGGGCGGCAAGGGCGCCAACATCGTCTTCGACGACGCCCCGGTGGACCAGGCCGTCGAGGGCATCGTCACCGGCATCTTCTTCAACCAGGGCCAGGTGTGCTGCGCGGGCTCGCGGCTGCTGGTCCAGGAGTCGATCCGGGACGAGCTGCTGGACTCCCTCAAGCGCCGCCTGTCGACGCTGCGCCTGGGCGACCCGCTCGACAAGAACACGGACATCGGCGCGATCAACTCGGCCGAGCAGCTCGCGCGGATCACCTCGCTCGTCGAGCGCGGCGAGGCGGAGGGCGCCGAGCGCTGGTCGCCCGCCTGCGAACTGCCGTCGTCCGGTTACTGGTTCGCCCCGACGCTGTTCACCGACGTCACCCAGGCGCACACCGTCGCCCGCGAGGAGATCTTCGGCCCGGTGCTCTCGGTGCTGACCTTCCGCACGCCCGACGAGGCCGTCGCCAAGGCCAACAACACCCAGTACGGCCTGTCGGCGGGCATCTGGTCGGAGAAGGGCTCGCGGGTGCTCGCGGTGGCGCGGAAGCTGCGCGCGGGCGTGATCTGGTCCAACACGTTCAACAAGTTCGACCCGGCCGCGCCGTTCGGCGGCTACAAGGAGTCGGGCTTCGGCCGCGAGGGCGGCCGTCACGGCCTGGAGGCGTACCTCGATGTCTGACAAGTCCGAGACGGCCGGGCGGCTGTCCGTCTTCAAGACCTACAAGCTGTACGTGGGCGGCAAGTTCCCGCGTTCCGAGAGCGGCCGGGTGTACGAGGTGACCGACGCAAAGGGCAACTGGCTGGCCAACGCGCCGCAGTCCTCCCGCAAGGACGCCCGGGACGCGGTGGTCGCCGCGCGCAAGGCGTTCGGCGCCTGGTCCGGCGCGACGGCGTACAACCGCGGCCAGGTGCTCTACCGGATCGCGGAGATGCTGGAGGGGCGCCGGGACCAGTTCGTGCGCGAGGTCGCCGACGCCGAGGGCCTGTCGAAGTCCAAGGCGGCCGCCCAGGTGGACGCGGCGGTCGACCGCTGGGTCTGGTACGCCGGGTGGACCGACAAGATCGCGCAGGTGACCGGCGCGGCCAACCCGGTCGCGGGCCCGTTCTTCAACCTCTCCTCCCCCGAGCCGACCGGCGTGGTCGCCGTCCTGGCGCCGCAGGAGTCGTCGTTCCTGGGCCTGGTGTCGGTGGTCGCCCCGGTGATCGCGACCGGCAACACGGCGGTCGTGATCGCCTCCGAGCGGGCGCCGCTCCCGGCGCTCTCCCTGGGTGAGGTGCTGGCCACCTCCGACCTGCCCGGCGGCGTCGTCAACGTCCTCTCCGGCCGCACGTCCGAGATCGCGGCGCCGCTCGCGGCCCACATGGACGTCAACGCGATCGACCTCGCGGGCGCGGACGAGGCCCTGGCGAAGGAGCTGGAGACCGCGGCGGCGGACAACCTCAAGCGCGTCCTCCGTCCACAGCCTGTGGACGACTGGACGGCGACTCCGGGCACCGAGCGCATGACGGCGTTCCTGGAGACCAAGACGGTCTGGCACCCGACGGGTTCCCTGGGCGCGTCTGGCTCGTCGTACTGAGCCGCCCGCGAACGAGCCGCGCCGCCCGGCCGCCCGAGAGCGCCCCCAGGGCGACGCGGCTCCCCGCCCTGCCCGTGCCGCCGCAGGCATGAATTGACCACAAGATGCACCATGGAATGATCTGGAACATGGTCGAGATTGCTATCAGCGCAGCCCGCTCCCAGCTCGGCGACCTCGTCCGTCGCGCCGCCCACGGTCGCGAGACCATCGCTCTCACCGACCACGGGCATGTGGCAGCCCTACTCGTTTCACCCCAGGTGATAGAGGATCTGGAAGACGCCCTCGTCTTCGCGGACTACCAGCGGCGCAAGGCGGAGGGGACGCTCGAGCCGGGCGTCCCGCACGAGGAAGTCGGCCGGATGCTGGGGCTGCGATAAGTGGCCTACGAGATCATCTGGGAACCGCGCGCCACGAGTGCGGCCGTGAGGTTCCTCAAGGAGGATCCGGCCGGATTGTCCGCCGTCTACGAGGCCGTGGACGCCCTGGCCGATCAGCCGCGGCCCCCTGGTTCCACTCCTTACGGATCCCCCGACCTGCGCCGGCTGCACGTCGGAAACTACCGGGTTCTCTACGTCATCGACGAGGACGTCATCCACATCCTGGTCACGCATCCCGGCCGCACACCCTGACCGGAACACGGGAGCCGCGCCCCCGCCTCAAGGGGCACGGCTTCCGTGCGTGCGTCGCAGGTCAGCCGCCCAGCAGGGTGGTCGCCCGGCCCAGTACCGGGATCGAGCCGATGGATTCCGCCTCGGCGACCGGGCGGGTCAGCGCCTGGGAGGACAGCGGGCGGAAGTCGTCGAGCCGGGTGGCGACGCCGTTGTCGAGCGGGTCTACGCCGGTGCCGGCGAGGGGGTTGGGCTTCAGACCGGCGACCGGGCCGGTGACGTGGCCGACCGTGCCGGTCAGCGCCTGGGCCCCGGCCTGCGGGTCGGTCTCACCGAGCGCGGCGGGCCGCGTGTGCGGCACGTCCAGCACCGGCCGGTCATCCGCCGACGCCGTCGCCGCGCCCGCGCCGAGTGCCACCCCCGTGGTCGCGAGGGCGAGCAGGGCGCGCCGGACGACCGGGCGGGAGGGGGACGCGTGTCGTGCCATGTCTGGGGCCACCTTCTGAAGCTCGACGCGATCGGGTGCGATCGGAACGTGATCGGACAGACACGTAGGGTAGTTGAGGTGTGACGCGCACTCCAAAGACGACCCGCGGGGTCGGCAAGGCGTACGGAATACGTCAAACTGGTGTCCCGTGAGCATCCAACTCCCCTCCTCCGCCCGTGTCGTGCTGCTCTGCGGTCCTTCGGGTTCGGGCAAGTCCCTCGTCGCAGCCCGCTCCGGTCTGCCCGTGCTGCGCCTGGACGACTTCTACAAGGAGGGCGACGACCCGACGCTGCCGCTGGTGACGGGGAGCTCCGACATCGACTGGGACCACCCGGACTCCTGGGACGCCGACACGGCCGTCGCCGCGATCGCCGAACTGTGCGGCACGGGCCGGACGAACGTCCCTGTCTACGACATCGCCCTCAGCGCCCGCACCGGCGAGGACACCGTCGGCATCGGGCGGACCCCGCTGTTCATAGCGGAGGGCATCTTCGCGGCCGAGATCATCGCCCGCTGCCGGGAGGCGGGACTGCTGGCCGACGCGCTGTGCCTGAGCCGTGGCCCGGTGCGCACGTTCCGCCGGCGCTTCCTGCGGGACCTGAAGGAGGGCCGCAAGTCGGTGCCGTTCCTGCTGCGCCGCGGCTGGCGGCTGATGCGGCGGGAGCGCTCGATCATCGCCCGCCAGACCGCGTTGGGCGCACACCCCTGTGACAAGGACGAGGCCCTGGGCCGCCTCGCCGCGGCCGCCGTCGCGGACCGGCGGCCGGCGACGCCCGCTCCCGACGCGCAGGTCGGCTGAGCGCACACGAGAGCGGGACTGGACGGACCCCCCGGCCCTCCAGCCCCGCTTCCCCCGTTGTCCCCCGTTGTCCCCCGTGGGGTGTCCCCGTTGTGCTCCCCCGTGTCCCCCGTGGACCCCCTCGTCTTGCTCCCCCGTGACCCCCTTGACCCCCGTGTCCCCCGTGGGTCAAGGGGTGTTGCTCCCCCGTGGGACGCATCCCCCGTGGCCCGTGTCCCCCGTGGCCACGGGCCGGTGCGTCCCCCGTCCCCCCGATTCCCCGTTGTCCCCCGTTTCCCCGTTCCCCCCCTGCCCTCAGGCGACGAGCTCGCCGAAGGCGTCCTCCTCGTCACGGCCGAGGCTGAGGGCCTCGTCCTCCCGCAGCCGGCGCAGTGAACGCCAGATGCTGGACTTGACCGTGCCGACACTGATGTCGAGGATCTCCGCGATCTCCGGGTCGGTGCGGCCCTCGTAGTAGCGCAGGACCAGCATCGTCCGCTGGAGTTCGGGCAGCCGGGCCAGCGCCTGCCACAGGACCGCGCGCAGCTCGGTGCCACGCATCGCGTCCGTGTCGCCGGGCGTCTCCGGCAGTTCCTCGGTCGGGTACTCGTTCAGCTTGCGGCGGCGCCACGCGCTGATGTGCAGGTTCGTCATCGTGCGGCGGAGGTATCCGCCGACCGCCGCCTTGTCGCTGATCCGGTCCCACGCCCTGTACGTCGAGAACAGCGCGCTCTGCAGCAGGTCCTCGGCCTCGAAGCGGTCGCCGGTCAGGTGGTAGGCGGTTGCGTACAGGGAGGCGCGGCGCTCCTGGACGTAGGCGGTGAACTCCGCCTCCGACAGCGAACGACGCTCCCCCGGGTCCTCCCCGTACGCGGTCCCCCCGTGCTTCTCCCCCGTGTGCGCGTCACACACCGCCATGTAGGGCTGAAGCCCTTGCTGCGCATGGCCGGTGTGCTGACGCCCAGTGCCGCCGCGAGCGCACCCCCGCCCGCTCACGGCGGCACCGGACTTCTCGGAACCCCGGGTCACGTCGTGCAGGCGCGTGACCACTGCGCTGGTGCTGGTGCTGTGCAGCGTGTTCATCTCGCGCCCCCCGTCGTGGACTTCCGGTGTTTCGTCTTGCTCAGGCGGTGGTTCCTGCCTGTGCCCAAAAGCTTGCCGCCGCACCTTCATCGCCGTGTCCGCCGACTGTCACAGACCTGTCACAGGGCCCGGCATCGGCGGGGACACAGGACGGTCACAGAGAAAAGCGGTAAAGGGACGTACCTGTACCAGGTGTCGAAACACCGCCCGTGCATGGGCCAGAATGAGCCTCGTGCCTTCCCTGTTGCTGATCGAGGACGACGACGCCATCCGGACGGCCCTGGAGCTCTCACTGACGCGCCAGGGACACCGGGTCGCCACTGCTGCCACCGGTGAGGACGGCCTGAAACTGCTGCGCGAGCAGCGGCCGGACCTCATCGTGCTGGACGTGATGCTGCCCGGCATCGACGGCTTCGAGGTGTGCCGGCGCATCCGGCGCACCGACCAGTTGCCGATCATCCTGCTGACCGCGCGCAACGACGACATCGACGTGGTGGTCGGGCTGGAGTCCGGCGCCGACGACTACGTCGTCAAGCCCGTGCAGGGGCGGGTGCTCGACGCCCGGATCCGGGCCGTGCTGCGGCGCGGCGAGCGGGAGGCGAACGACGCGGCGAGCTTCGGCAGCCTCGTCATCGACCGCGCGGCGATGACGGTGACGAAGAACGGCGAGGACCTGCAGCTCACCCCGACCGAACTCCGGCTGCTGCTGGAACTGAGCCGGCGGCCCGGGCAGGCGCTGTCGCGGCAGCAGCTGCTGCGGCTGGTGTGGGAGCACGACTACCTCGGCGACTCGCGGCTCGTGGACGCCTGCGTCCAGCGGCTGCGCGCCAAGGTGGAGGACGTTCCGTCGTCGCCGACGCTGATCCGTACCGTCCGTGGTGTCGGCTACCGGCTGGACGCGCCTCAGTGACGCGACCGCACGGGGGGTTCCGCGGCTGGTCCGCGGCGCGCAAGGGAGTCTGGTCGCGGCTGCGCTTCACCAGCCTGCGGCTGCGGCTGGTGGTCGTGTTCGGGCTGGTGGCGCTGACCGCCGCCGTGTCGGCGTCCGGGATCGCGTACTGGCTCAACCGGGAGGCCGTCCTCACCCGCGCCCAGGACGCGGTGCTGCGCGACTTCCAGCAGGAGATGCAGAACCGCGCGGGCGCGCTGCCCGTGCAGCCCTCACAGGACCAACTGCAGCGCACCGCCGGCCAGATGGCGGGCAGCAGTCAGCGCTTCAGCGTGCTGCTGGTGGCGGAGGACACCGACGGCAGGACCGTCTACGGCACCTCGGGCGCCCTGAACGGCTTCTCCCTGCGGGACGTCCCCGAGTCGCTGCGCGCGGCGGTGGACAAACGGCACACGGTCGGCTCCGGCGACAAGCACGCCTACCACCTGTACTGGCAGCGCGTCGTCGAGCACGGCACGCCGTACCTGGTGGCCGGCGCGAAGGTGATCGGCGGCGGCACGACCGGTTACATGCTCAAGTCGCTGGAGCCGGAGGCGAAGGACCTCAACTCGCTGGCCTGGTCGCTCGGCATCGCCACCGGGCTCGCCCTGATCGGCTCCGCGCTGCTCGCGCAGGCCGCCGCGACGACCGTGCTGAAGCCGGTGCACCGGCTCGGCGTGGCCGCCCGGCGCCTCGGCGAGGGCCGGCTGGACACCCGGCTGCGCGTGTCCGGCACCGACGAACTCGCCGACCTGTCGCGGACGTTCAACAACGCGGCCGAGGCGCTGGAGAAACGGGTCGCCGACATGGCCGCGCGCGACGAGGCGTCCCGCCGCTTCGTCGCGGACATGAGCCACGAGCTGCGGACGCCCCTGACCGCCATCACCGCCGTGACGGAGGTGCTGGAGGAGGAACTGGAGTCGGAGGGCGGCGGCATCGACCCGATGGTCGAGCCCGCCGTGCGCCTGGTCGTCAGCGAGACCCGGCGGCTGAACGACCTGGTCGAGAACCTCATGGAGGTCACCCGGTTCGACGCGGGCACCGCCCGGCTGGTCCTCGACGACGTCGACCTCGCCGACCAGATCACCGCCTGCATAGACGCGCGGGCCTGGCTGGACGCCGTGGACCTGGACGCCGCGCGCGGCCTGCACGCCCGGCTCGACCCCCGCCGCCTCGACGTGATCCTCGCCAACCTCATCGGCAACGCCCTCAAGCACGGCGGCTCCCCGGTGCGGGTGTCCGTCCGCGAGGCGGCCGACGAGATCGTCATCGAGGTGCGGGACCACGGCCCCGGCATCCCCGAGGACGTCCTGCCGCACGTCTTCGACCGCTTCTACAAGGCGAGCGCCTCCCGGCCGCGGTCCGAGGGCAGCGGCCTGGGCCTGTCCATCGCCCTGGAGAACGCCCACATCCACGGCGGCGAGATCACCGCCGCCAACTCTCCCGACGGCGGCGCGGTGTTCACGCTGCGGCTGCCGCGGGACGCCTCCTCGCTGACGCAGGAGACCGCCGAGGGCGCGGGCACGAAGGGGGGAGCCTGATGACCGTACGGCGCCTGCTGGCGCTTCCCGTCCTCGCCGTGCTGCTGTCCGGCTGCGGCATACGGGCCACCGAGGTGCCGACGGACTTCGGGGCGGCGCCCTCCCGGGTGCAGTGCTCGTCGGCCGGGCCGGACGTCTCCGCGCAGCCGTCGGGCGGGCTGGACGTGCGGGTGTTCCTGCTGTGCGGCTCGTCGCTGGTCGCCGTCGACAGGTCGGTGCGCGTCCCGGACGGCGCGGCGGACTCCCGGCGACGGGTGCTGGTGGCGCAGGGGCTGCTCGACGAGCTCGCCGCGACGCCGTCGTCCGCCGAGCAGGCGGCCGGGTACGTCACGGACGTGCGCGGCGGCATGACCGCGGGCGGACCGCGGACCGGCGACCCGGAGGACACGCTGCGCCTGAGCGTCGCGCCCGGCGGCCTGACCTCGGCCGCGCTCGCCCAGGTCGTGTGCACGTTCTCCGACTCGGCGGCCGCCGAGAGTGACGGCTCGGTGGTCCTCGGCGGTCCGGGCTCCGCCCCGCCGCGCCGCTACGAGTGCACCGACGAGGTCCGCTCCCGCCCGGGCACGGAGCAGCCACCCTCCAGCGCGGTGACGGAGGGCTGACCCGCCGCACGGCGGACGCGCGGTCCGCCCGGTCCGCCCGGCGGACGCCCGGTCCGCCCGGTCCGCACGGAGGGCCCGGTCCGCCCGGAGGGCCCGGTACGACTGGCCCGCCGGTGCCACTGGCCGACCCGGTCCGCCGGTGCCACTGGCCGACCCGGCCCGCCGGTGCCACTGGCCGACCCGGTCCGCCGGTCCGCCAGTCCGCCCAGAGGGCCGACGGCTGACCCAGCCCGCACGGCCGGACCGACCGCTGACCTGCCGCACGAGCGGAGCGACAGGCTCCCGCCCAGCCGGCCGACGGCTGACCCGGCCCGCACGGCCGGACCGACCGCTGACCTGCCGCACGAGCGGAGCGACAGGCTCCCGCCCAGCCGGCCGACGGCTGACCCAGCCCGCACGGCCGGACCGGCCACTGACCCGGCGCTCGGCGGACCGGCCGCTCGCCTGCCGCACGGCGGACGGACAGCTGACCCGCCGCACGGCGGACGGTCCGCCCGTCGCGGACGGAGGACTCGGCCGGCTCGGCGGACCGGCGCGGGACGTGCGCGGTGACGAGGGGCGTCGTCGGGGTGTGGCGCACGCCTCGTACAGGTACCTGGGGGTAACGCGGAACCGATCCTGCCGGGGGCCGCGTCTTGGGGGGCGTGCAGCGTCAAGGCTCCATCGGCGGCAGCGCCGCGATCCGCATGCGTGTGACAGGGGGTGTCCTCCTCGTCGCACACCTCGCGTTCGTCGCCTGGCTCACGCTGCGTCCGCTGGACGTCCCGTGGGTGATGCCCGCGAACCTCCGTCCGTTCGCCGGCATCCGTGCCGACCTGGCGCTCGGCGGGATGGAGGCCGCCCGGCGCATCGGCGCGGGCCTCGGTCTGCTCGCCCCGCTCGGCGTCCTGCTCCCGGCGGCCCACGGCAGACTGAACGCCTCCACGCTCGGCTCCCTGCTGCGCACGGTCGCCGCCGGCGCCCTGGTCTCCCTCGGCATCACGCTGCTGCAGACCGGCGTGCCCGGCCGCGTCCCGGACGTGGACTCGCTGCTGCTGAACACCCTGGGCGTGGCGGTGGCGCACCTGGCGGTCGTCCCCGCGGGACGGGCCCGGCTGCGCCGCAGGTCCGACCGCCGGGACCGCACGACCGTCCGGCAGGAGGAGCCGGCTCAGGGTCGGACCCCGACGATTCCCAGGGTCGGAATGGCCCCTTAGAGTGACGCTTTGTCCGGTTGCGAACCGTAGCGTTGAGGGCAGATGGGCAGCGAACCGGCCCACACCGACCCAGACAAAGGGGAGCGTTTACGATGACCGCCCTTGCCCGCCCCACGAACGACCGGATGATCGGCGGAGTGTGTGCTGCCCTGGCGCGGCGCTTCGGCACCTCCTCGACGACGATGCGGGTGATCTTCCTGCTGTCCTGCCTGCTGCCGGGCCCGCAGTTCCTGCTCTACATAGCGCTGTGGATCCTGCTGCCCTCGGAGGACAAGACCCGCACCGCCTGGTGAGCCGGAGCCGCGCACGCGCGAACGCCGGTGGGGCGCACTCCGTGGACAAGGGGTGCGCCCCACCGGAGCGTTCTCGGCGGCGGACGGTCAGCCGACCGGCAGACCGTTGACCGGCAGACCGTTGACGGGCAGCCCCTGCAGCGGCAGGCCGCCGAGGAGCCCGGAGACCGGCGCGGCGGGACCCTGGGCGAGCAGGTTGCCGACGGCCGGCCGGGCGGCGGCCAGCCCGTCGCGGGCCGCGGGCTGCGCCTGGGCCAGCGCCTGGCCGGCCGTCGGCACCGCCTTGCCCACGTTCTCCACGGGGAGCGTCTTGGTGACGCCGCCCAGGGCCTGACCGGAGTCCGGGAGGGCCGGGGCGGCGTTCGCGGCACCCGCACCGACGGCGGCGAAGGCGGCACCGAGGGCGGCGACGCCGAGGGTCTTGGCGGCAGACTGCTTCATGGTGAATGCGTCCTTGAATGGGATGACGGGGATGCGAGCGGTCCACGACCGTAAACACGACCGACCGCTCGCCGCAAACACCGAAATGCGGACGGTCTGTGAATACCCGTCCGCATTCCGTGCCGCCGAGGCTCCCCTGTTCAGCCCTGTTGCGCGACGGAACCGCTGGTGGAGGCGGTTTCCCGGAACAGCCATTCGGATTTCAGCGCCGCGTATCCCGGCTTGATGACGTCATTGATCATCGCCAGTCGTTCATCGAAAGGAATGAATGCTGATTTCATCGCATTGACGGTGAACCACTGCATGTCGTCGAGCGTGTAGCCGAACGCCTCGACGAGGTGCTCGAATTCACGGCTCATGCTGGTTCCGGACATCAGCCGGTTGTCGGTGTTCACCGTGGCCCGGAAGTGCAGCCGCCGCAGCAGCCCGATCGGGTGCTCGGCGTAGGAGGACGCCGCCCCGGTCTGCAGGTTGGAACTGGGGCACAGTTCGAGCGGGATGCGCTTGTCGCGCACGTAGGAGGCCAGTCGGCCGAGCCCGACCGAGCCGTCGGCACGGACCTCGATGTCGTCGATGATGCGCACGCCGTGCCCGAGCCGGTCCGCGCCACACCACTGCAGGGCCTGCCAGATGGACGGCAGCCCGAACGCCTCGCCGGCGTGGATGGTGAAGTGGTTGTTCTCGCGCTTGAGGTACTCGAAGGCGTCGAGGTGCCGGGTGGGCGGGTAGCCGGCCTCGGCGCCCGCGATGTCGAAGCCGACGACGCCCAGGTCGCGGTAGCGGTTGGCCAGTTCGGCGATCTCCAGGGCGCGGGCGGCGTGCCGCATCGCGGTGAGCAGGGCGCCGACGCGGATGCGGTGGCCGTTCTCGCGGGCGAGCCGTTCCCCCTCACGGAAGCCCTCGTTGACGGCCTCGACGACCTCTTCGAGGCTGAGCCCGCCCTCGAGGTGCTGCTCGGGGGCGTAGCGCACCTCGGCGTAGACGACACCGTCCTCGGCGAGGTCCTCGGCGCACTCGCGGGCCACCCGCACCAGCGCGTCCCGCGTCTGCATCACCCCGACGGTGTGGGAGAAGGTCTCCAGGTACCGCTCCAGCGAACCGGAGTCGGCGGCCTCGCGGAACCAGACGCCGAGCTTGTCGGGTTCGGTCTCGGGGAGCTGGGTGTACCCGTGCTCGCGGGCGAGGTCCGCGACGGTGCCGGGGCGGAGGCCGCCGTCGAGGTGGTCGTGCAGCAGAACCTTGGGTGCCCGGCGGATCTGGTCGGAGCTCGGGGTGTTCCCACTCTGGACAGTCTGGCTCGTCATTGACGCACTCTAACTCCTACGCGCGTAGATCACAGGGTGTACATCTGCGCCGATACGTAACGGTGACCGCACCGAAGGGTGGCGTACACCAGGCCTTCTGACACTGTTCTGTCATGGCACACCAAGCGACGCCGGTGCGGCGGGCCCGGCTGGGGAGAGCGCTCGGCCCGGAGCCGACGGCCGTGAGCGGGGCGGTACTGCTGCTCCCCAGCGGCGATGAGGCATCCGAGCGCAGGCCGTCTCCCATGTGGGCGACCGCCTCCATGCGGGCGCTCGGCCGCAGGCTGGCGCGGGCCGGCCGGGACGAGGGCCTGGCCACACATGTCGTGCACTACCGCTACCGCGGCTGGAACGGCAGCGAGGCCCATCTGGCCCAGGACGCGTCCTGGGCCGCCGACGAGATCGTCCGGCGCTACGGCGACGTCCCCGTCTGCCTCGTCGGCGTCGGCATGGGCGGCCGGGCCGCGCTGCGGGCGGCCGGGCACGAGGCCGTCAGCTCGGTCCTGGCGATCGCCCCCTGGCTGCCGGAGGAGGACGTGGCGGCGTCGCCGGAGCCGGTGAAGCAGCTCGCGGGGCGGCGCGTACTGATCGTGCACGGCACGAACGACGAGCGGACCGATCCGGAGCTGTCGTTCCGGCTGGCGGCCCGCGCGAAGAAGGCGAACCGGGACGTGTGCCGGTTCGAAGTGCACTCCGACGGCCACGGGTTGCACCAGTACCGCAGTGAAGTGCACGCGCTGGCCGAGGACTTCGTGATGGGGGCACTGTTCGGGCGGGCGTTCTCCCGGCCGGTGGTGGACGCGTTCGCGGCACCGCCGCCGCTGGGACTGCGGATGCCACTGGCCGCGGGCTTCGGCAAGTCACTGCGCCGGTAAGACACGGCTTCGGGCCGACGCGGGCGCCTGGCCGACACGGGCGACGCCCGGGCGACGGGCCCGGGTGGCGGGCCCGGGTGGCGGGCCCGGGTGGCGGGCGCGACGCCGGCCCGGGCGAGGGCTCGGGTGGCGGGCCCGACGACGGCCCGGGCGAGGGGCTCGGGTGGCGGGCCCGACGACGGCCCGGGCGACGCGCTCGGACGACGGCCCGAGTGACGAGCCTGGCTGACGGGCTCGGGTGGCGGGCCCGACGACGGCCCGGGCGACGCGCTCGGACGACGGCCCGAGTGACGAGCCTGGCTGACGGGCTCGGACGACGGCCCGGATGACCGCCCGGATGACAGGCCCGGACGGACCGAGTAACGCCCTCGGACCACAGCCCGGTTGACGGACTCGGACGACGGGCCGGGTGACGGACTCGGACGACGGACCGGATGACGGACCGGATGACGGACCGAGTGACGGACCGGATGACGGACCGAGTGACGGACCGAGTGACGGACCTGGGCGACAGACCAGATGACAGAACCGGACGACAGACCGAGTAACGCCCTCAGACGACAGCCCGGTTGACGGACTCGGACGACGGGCCGGATGACGGACCGGACGACAGACCGAGTGACGGACCTGAGCGACAGACCAGATGACAGGCCCGGACGACAGGCCGAGGGACGACAGGCCGAGGGACGACGGGCCGAGGGACGACGGGCCGAGTGACGCGCTCGGACGACGGCCCAAGTGAGGGGCCGGGGTGACACGCTCGGACGACGGGCCCGGGCAGCGAATCCGGGGGACGGGCCCGGGGTCGCAGTGGGGTGGCCGGGGCCGGGCGGTCGCGGGGGCGCCGGGGCGGGGCTCGGCGTGCCGTCCGGCTCGGGTGGCGTGCAGCGGTGCGGTGGTCAGCGGGGTCGGGTGACCTCGCGGAAGTCGGACTTGCGGATCTTTCCGTGGATGCCCTTCACGCCGTCGACGACCTGGGAGACGGCGAAGTCGCCCGCGGCGCTGAGGTAGGCCATCGCCAGGTGGCGGTCGATGCCGTAGTCGGTCATGAGCAGGTCCAGCGCGCAGCGGACGCAGTCGCGCATCGCCTCGTCGAGGTCCTCGTGCAGGCCGATCGGCACGAGGTGGTCGTCGGTCTCGGCGAACGGGGCCGTGCGGCCGTTGCCGGGGCGCTGGGCGGCGCCGCCGGGTATCACCTCCAGCCTCACGGTGGCCCGCAACGAAGCCTCGAACGCGGTGAGGGCGATCTCGCCGTCGCCCTGGGCGAAGTGGGGGTCTCCGAAGTAGACCAGCGCGTCGTCGACCTGGACGGGGAGGAAGAGGGTGGCGCCCTCGCCGAGGAGGGCGACGTCGATGTTGCCGCCGTGCCGTCCCGGGGGCACCGAGTGGGGACGCTGGTCGCCGGGCACGGCAACGCCCATCACGCCGAGGAACGGCCGCAGCGGGAACCGCAGGGAGCCGCGGGAGGGGTCCCCCGGGTCCACCGCCATCCGGCCCCAGGCGCCGTCGCGGTCCGCGTGCGCGGTGGCGAAGGTCATCACCGGGCCCGGCAGCGCGGGCATCTCGCCGGGGAGCGCGCCGAAGCCGTGCCGGGCGGAGACCAGGCCGTACGGGACCCGCGGGGTCAGTCCGAGGACGGTCACGGCGAGCAGGTCGCCGGGGCGGGCGCCGGCCACGGCGATCGGGCCGGTGACGAGGTGCGGGCCGTCGTCGTCGAAGTCGTGCGGCATGCCGGAGTCCGCGATCTGCTGGACGTCGTCGAGCACATGGGCGCCGCCGACGCCGTAACGGGCGAAGAACTCACGCGGGTTGCGGCCCTGGTCCTCCAGGACTCCCTCGTGGCTGAGCGTGTCGACCGTGACGACGGAGCCCGGGTGGACCGCGGCGACCGGTGCGTCCGCCTCGCACGGGAGGCGGCCCCAGAGGGTGTTGCCGGGGGTGGCCGGGACGTAGGCGCTCGACGGGATCGCTCCGCGGCCGGGCTGGAGGATCGGGAAGCCGGTCGCGGCAACGTCGAGGAGGGGCGAGTCGGTCGCTGTCATGGCCCACCTTTCGTGGAAGGGATGGGCCGACGCTATGAACGTCCCGTTGCCTTGGCGTTTCGGGTGCGGGTCCGTACCGTAACCGCGTCACGTATTGCGATATGGTGTCTCGCGATCGGTTCCACTGTGGTGGGGGCCGGGTGCGCGTGCGCGCAGGCCGCAGCGCGGTCCGGCGGGGGGTGTCGTGACGACAGGGCCTGGTGCCGGACCGCGCTGCGGCGGGTGACGGTGGGTCGGGGGGCGGGCGGGCCGGGGCTCAGAGGTCGAGGACGAGCCGGTCGCCCCGGCAGCGGCCGACGCAGATCATCATCGTGCGCCCGGCGTCGCGTTCCTCGTCGCTGAGCACGGAGTCGCGGTGCTCGGGCGTTCCGGCGAGGACACGGGTCTCGCAGGCGCCGCAGTACCCCTTCTCGCAGTCGTAGGACAAGCCGCTGACGGCATCGCGCAGGATCTCGATGAGGCGGCGGTCGGCCGGCACGGTGAGGGTGCCCCCGGTGCGTGCGAGGCGCACCTCGAACGGCCGGTTCGCCGTGGTGTCGAAGGCCGTCTCGAGTTCGTCGCCGGCGGCGAAGCGTTCCAGGTGCAGCCGGTCGGTGAGGCCCAGGCGGGCGGACTCGCGCTCGACCGCCGCGAGCATGGGGGCGGGTCCGCACGCGTACACCGCGGTGTCCGCGTCCAGTGCGCCCAGCAGCCGGGGGAGGTCCGGCAGCCCGGCCTCGTCCTGCGGCAGGAGGGTCAGCGCGTCGCCGGCGACGGCGGCGAGTTCGCCGGCGAACGCCATCGTCGCGCGGGTGCGTCCCCCGTATACGACGGAGAACGGCGTGCCGCGTCCGGCGGCCTCGCGGACCATGGCCAGGATCGGTGTGACGCCGATGCCGCCGGCGAGGAACAGATAGGACGGCGCGTCCACCAGCGGGAAGTGGTTGCGCGGCCCGCGCACCGTGAACGTGGCTCCCGGGCGGGCGAGTTCGTGGAGCTCGGCCGACCCTCCCCTCCCCCGGGGCTCGCGCAGGACACCGATCCGCCACGTCGTGGTGTCGGCGGGGTCCCCGCACAGCGAGTACTGGCGCAGCCGGCCCGAGGGCAGCCGCAGTTCGACGTGCGCGCCGGGCCGCCACGCGGGCAGTTCGCCCCCGTCCGGCAGGCCGAGGCCGACGGCCACGACGCCCTCGGCCGCCGCGCGCACCGAGGTCACCCGCAGCGGGGTGGGCGCGGTCAGCGCGCGGGCCGCGCCCGTCGTACCGGTCGCCCGGGGGCCGGGGGTGAAGACCACCGGGATCGCGTCCCAGCCGGACTGGTTGCCGCGCGTCGGGTAGGGCACCAGGCCTTCCTCGATCACCCGGTAGTCGGGCAGCCGGGTCAGGACCTGCGTCATCATCGCGCGGAACATGGCACGGGCGAGGTGGGCGCCCGCGCAACGGTGCGATCCGATGCCGAAGCTGAGGTGCCGGCTGGCGTCGCGGTCCAGCCGTACCTGCTCGGGGTCGGGGAAGACGGCGGGGTCGTGGTTCGCGGCGACCCACGGGATCAGCACCCGGTCGCCCGCGTGCATCGGGCAGCCGCCGACCTCGGTGTCCCGGGTGACCGTGCGCGCCATCGACTGCGACGGGGCGAACGCGCGGAGGAATTCCTCGGTCGCCGTGTCGAGCAGATCGGGGGATTCGGTCAGCCGCCGGCGCTGCTCGGGGTGGCGGGCCAGGTGCACGAGGGTCGATCCGGTCAGGGATGTGGTGGTGTCGACACCGCCCGCGATGAGCAGGCCGATCACGGACACCAGTTCGTCCTCGCCGAACTCGCCGCCGTCGGCGGTCCGGCCGGCCACCAGCGCGCTGACCGCGTCGGCCCGGGGCGCCGTGCGGCGTTCGGCGATCAGTTCGCGGATGCGCCGGTCCATGTAGGCCAGCCCGGCGGCCCCGCGTGCGGCGCGCTCACTGTCGGCGGGCGCGGCGAAGATGTCGTGCACCGGACCGGCCAGCTTCGCCCAGTCGTCCTCGGGGAAGCCGAGCCAGTCCAGGGTTACCGCGGCCGGCAGCGGGTTGGTGAGGTCGCGGACGAGGTCGCAGGAGCCGTGCTCGATGAACTCGTCCACGACGCGGGCGGCGTGACGCTCGATCATGGGAACCAGCCGCTCGACCGCCTCGGGGGTCAGCAGCGGGTTGATCAGCTTCCGGTACTCGGTCGACCGGGGCGGGTCGAGTTCGATCGGGTACTGCTCGAGTCCCGGGCCCTTGGGGATGACGATGCCGACTCCCTGGCCGCCGTGGTCGCTGCGGGCCGAGGAGAACGTCGCGTCGTCGCGGGCGATGCGGGCCACGTCGGCGTACCGCGTCGTGTAGTGGAAGCCGCCGTGTGCGGCCGAGCGGCCCACCGGGCAGCTCTCGCGGAAACGCGCGTAGTACGCGACCGGGTCGGCGTTGGCGTCGTCGGAGTGGTGGTCGAAGTCGCTGGGCTGATCGAGATGGCCGGGTTGCGCGGAATCCGTGTGCGGCTCGGCAGCCGTGTGCGGCTCGCCAGCCGTGTGCGGCTCGGAATCCGTGTGCTGCTCGGCAGCCGTGCGCTGCTCGGATGCGAAGTCGATGTCGGCGGACATGGTGGGCACGCTCCACGTGCTCGGACCTGTGCGCGGTGTTGTCCGGCCGCGCCACCGGATGTCTGCTGCCTCATCGGCGGTGCGGTCACCTTAAGGTGCCGCCGCCCGTGTGACAACGCCCCGCGGGACACCGTCTCGGCAGCCGGACGACGGCGCCCGGCAGGTCAGAAGGTCAGCACGGCCTTGCCGACCGAGCCGGACCGTACGGCCGCGACGGCCTCGTTGATCTGCTCGAAGGGGAAATAGGTGATCATCTTCTCGACGGGGAACCGGCCCTTGGCGTTGAGGTCGAGCAGCCGCGGCAGGAAGAGCTGCGGCAGGCTGGAGCCCGCGATGATGCCGGTCACCGTGCGGCCGTTGAGGATGCTGCGCCAGTCGAAGCTCATCGACTCGCTGGGGCCGACGCCGATGACACCGGCGCGGCCGAGCGGCCCGAGGGCCTCCACGGCGACGCGCAGGACGTCCTCGCGTCCGGTGGTGTCGATCACGAAGTCGAACCCCTCCGGGACGAGGGCGGCAAGTCGCCCGGCGGCGTCCCCCGCCGAGGAGTCGACGGTGTGCGTGGCGCCGAAGCCGCGCGCCGCCTCCAGCTTGGCCGGGTTCACGTCCACGGCGGCGACGACCTCGCAGCCGCTCAGTGCGGCGGCGATGACGGCGGCCACGCCGACGGCCCCCGCCCCGAAGACCGCGATCGACGAGCCGGGGCGCGGCTGCAGCACGTTGAGCACGCCGCCGGCGCCGGTCTGGAAGCCGCAGCCGAACGGCCCGGCGCGCAGCAGGTCCAGCGACGGGTCGATCCTGACGACCGCCCGCTCCGGTGCGACGACATGACTGGCGAACGACGACTGGCCGAGGAAGTGGGCGTTGACCTCGCGCCCCTCGTGGGTCACCGCGGTGGAGCCGTCGGGCCGGCGGCCGGAGAAGTTCACCGCGTCGAAGGCTCGGCAGTAGGCGGGCGAGCCGGTGCGGCACAGCGCGCACGTGCCGCACGACGTGAAGGACATGGTGACGTGGTCGCCGGGGCGCACCGAGGTGACGTGTGCCCCGACCTTCTCGACGACGCCCGACCCCTCGTGCCCGAGCAGCGCGGGTGTGGGGAAGAAGGTGGCGAACTCGAGGTCGGTACCGCAGATGCCGACGGCGGCGACGCGGACGAGCACCTCGTCGGGGCGGGGCTCTTCCAGGTCCACCTCGGTCAGGACGAACGGCTGTCCGGGTTGTTCCAGCAGAGCGGCGGTGGCGCGCACAAGGCCTCCTCGGTGACTCGCACTGTCCAGCGCTGCGTCCGGCTGACCCGCGCTGGGTCCGACTGGCTCACGACGACTCGCGACGACTCGCGGCGACTCGCAATGACTCCTCGCGACGACTCCTCGCGACGACTCGCAAGGACTTCTCGCGACGACTCGCAATGGCTTCTCGCGATGACTCGCAATGCGAGATCGCATATTGACATGCGCGATATGACCGGTCAAGGTTCCCCCTATGGCGGCTGTTGACTTCCCTTCTTCCCAGCACTTCATCGACGGCGAGTGGGTCGCGGCCCGCGACGGCGGCACGCTGGACGTCCTCGATCCGGCCACTCAGCAGGTGATCACCAGGACGGCCCGGGCGGGCGGTGCCGACGTCGACGACGCGGTCGCCGCGGCGCGCCGCGCCTTCCCCGCCTGGGCGGCGACCAACCCGAGCGAACGCGGGGCACTGCTCCGGCGCTGGGCCGACCTGATCATCGCCGAGGTCGAGGCGCTCGCGGCCGTGGAGGCGCGGGACGTGGGCAAGCCCCTGTCCGGGGGCCGGACGAACATCTACATCGCCCACGGCATCATCGACTACTTCGCCGGCGCGGCCGACAAGCTCACCGGAGTGACGCTGCCGACCCGCAGCCCCGACTACCTGGGCTACACGGTTCCCGAGCCGTACGGCGTGTGCGCCGTCGTCATCCCGTGGAACGTGCCCGCCGTGCTCACCGCGGCGAACGTGGCACCGGCGCTCGCCGCGGGCAACACGGTCGTCCTCAAGCCGTCCGAGATCGCGCCGCTGGCCCCGTTCGCCCTCGTCGAACTCGCCCGGCGCGCCGGTTTCCCGCCGGGCGTGATCAACGTCGTCACGGGGCTCGGCCCCGAGGCGGGCGTGGCGCTCACCTCGCACCCGGACGTCGGCCACATCAGCTTCGTCGGCTCCACCGCGACCGGGCGGGCGATCATGGCGGCCGCGGCGCAGAACCTCGTCCCGGTGAAGCTGGAACTCGGCGGCAAGTCGCCGAACGTGCTCTTCGCCGACGCCGACCTCGACACGGCGATCCCGGCGATCGTCGCCTCGATCACCGAGAACGCCGGCCAGAACTGCTACGCCGGCTCCCGGCTGCTCGTGGAGGCCTCGGTGCACGACGAGGTCGTGGAACGGGTCGCCGCCGCCATGGCCGCGGTCAAGACCGGGCCCTGGGAGGCCGACCTGGACATGGGTCCGCTGGTCAGCGCCGCGCAGTTCGACCGGGTCAGCGGCTTCCTCGCGGACGCCCCCCGGGAGGGGGCGCGGCTGGTCACCGGCGGCGCGCCCACGGGTGACGGCTGGTTCGTCCGGCCGACGGTGTACGACCGGGTGGACGCGGGCATGCGCGTCGCCCGCGAGGAGGTCTTCGGGCCGGTGCTCGCCGTCCAGTCCTTCCGCGACGCCGCCGAGGCGACCGAGCTGATGAACGCCACCGACTTCGGCCTGCTGGCCTGCATCTGGAGCAACGACATCTCCCGGGCGCTGCGGCTGGCGAAGGACGTCCGCTCCGGGCAGGTCGCGGTCAACCAGTTCCACGACGCGGGAGTGATCGGCTTCCCGTTCAACATGCAGAAGGACAGCGGCTTCAGCCGGGGCGGCGGGTACGCGGCGCTGCGCGAGTACACGCAGGAGAAGGGTGTGGCCGTCCGGCTGCTGGACCGCTGAGAGCGAGAGCCCATGGGTATCACCACCGTTGGAACCGTTGGAGCGTGGTCCGGAGCGGCCCGGGGAGGGCCGGGACCGGACGCCGAACCCGCCGCCCTGGAGCGGGAACTGACCGAGGCGGTGCTCGCCGGCGCCGCGCGCTCGGACGTGCTCCGCGCGCTGTGCGCAGCGACCGGGCGGCCCGCGCGCCTGCTGTCCGCGCGGGGCGTGCCGCTGGCGGCCACCGACGGCGGCGCGGGCGTGCCGGCCGCGGTGGCGCACGGCGTGCTCGCCGGCACCGCCGGGCCGGTGGTCGACACACTCGACGGGCTGCGGGCGACGGCGCTGCCGGTACGGGCCGGGGCGACCGTGGCCGGGGTGCTGCTGACCCTGGGTCCCGGTGATCCGCGGGTACGGGCGCTGGCGGGTGCCGCGGTCACCGCGCTGCTCATCGACGCCGTGCGCGCGGGCGAGGAGTCCGCCGAGGCTCCCCCTCGGCACACGCCGGCCGACGTCGTCGCGGCGCTGCGGTCCGGCACGGTGAGTCCGTCGCAGCGCGCGGCGGCCGCGTCGCTGGGGATCGATCCGCAGCGGCCGCCGGCCGGTGCCGTACTGCACTACAGCGGCTCCCGGCTGCGTGCCTGGTCGACCGCGCTGGCCTGGCTGGAGCACCCGGTGCAGCAGGAGGCGCGTACGGCGTGGACCGTGGTGCCGGGTGAGGCCGTGCTCGCCCGGCTGCGCAACCGGCTGCGCCTGATGACCGGCGACGAGTCGGCGGACCACGTCGTCGCGGCGAGCGGCTCCCACCCCGACTCGCCCGAGGACCTGGCCCGGTCCTTCACCGAGGCCGAACGACTGCTCGGCCTGGCCCGGACCCGGCACGTCCCGCTGCTCACCTACGACGGCTGCGGGGTCGTCCAGATGCTGCTGCCGCTCCCCCGCGCCCGGCTCGAGGCGTACGCCGAGGCGCACCTGGGGCCGGTTCTGCGGCGCCCCGAGCTGATGGCCACCCTGCGGGCCTGGCTGGCCGAGCGTGGCAGTCGGCAGAGCGTCTCCGAACAGCTCCACCTGCACCGCAACTCGGTGGGCTACCGGGTGCGGCAGATCAAGAACCTCCTCGGCACCGATCCCCTGCTGCCCGCCGCCGCCGCGGAACTCCATCTGGCGCTCGCGGCCCTGGACCTCCTCGCCGCCGACGACCGGCGCCTGTGCGGCGCCGACGACGACGATGCGGTGCCGGCCGGCCGCTGACCCCGTGCGAGACGTGCCGCCGCCCGGCCACCGACCCCACGGGCACCACGCCACCCCCAGGCCACCGACCCCACGGGCACCACGCCGCCGCCCGGCCACCGACCCCACGGGCACCACGCCGCCGCCCGGCCACCGACCCCACGGGCGCCGTGCCGCCGCCCGTCCGCTGCCCCCGCGCGCGACGCGCGCGCGTGCCCCACTACGCCCAGCCGCCGAACACGCGCCGCCGCCCGACCCACCGGCCCTGCCCGGCGACGCGCCGCCCGCCGCCGACGCGCGCGCACTACCTGCACGCGCATGACCATCCGCACCCGGCCGCCGACCCCGCACATGACACGCCGCCGACCGCCGCCGACCCCCGCGCGAGTGCCGTCCCCGGGCCACTGGCCCCGCGCGTGACGCGCCGCGACCCGGCCGCCGACCCCGGACACGACGCGCTGCCGCCCGCCACCGACCCCGCCCATGACCTGCACACGCGTGACCACCCGAGCCGGGCCGCCGACCCCGCACGTGACGCGCCGTCGCCCGGCCGGCCACCGGACCCCCGCATGACCTGCGCGCGGGGCGTGCCGACGGGCGGCCGCCGTGCGCCGTGCCGACAGGCAGGCGCGGCGCGCTGTGCGGCGCGTCGCCGGCGGGGCGGGCGCGTCCGTGTCACCGGGCCGCGCGTCCGTTTCCCACCCGCTCCGGCCTGCGCCGTGAGCGGTGCGGAGCCGAGCGCTCACACGAAAAACCTACGAAACGAAGATGTTCCACAGGAGCGTTGACACGGCCGTTCGGCGGGGGCAGAGTACCTCGCAATACGTTCCACCGACTCGCAATGCGAGACGGAAGAGGGAGGAGGGCAGCCGGTGCGAGCCATGGTGCAGACCGATTTCGGAGGGCCCGAGGCCGTGTCCCCGCGGGAAGTCCCGGAACCGGTGTGCGGCCCTCGCGACGTCGTCGTCGAGGTCGAGTACTGCGGGCTGAACCGCCTGGACCTCCTTCAGCTCAGGGGGCCGGGCCTGCTCCCCGACTTCCGCCTCCCCCACGTACCCGGCATGGACCTCGCCGGAACAGTGGTGGCGACCGGGACCGAGGTCGCCACCGTCGTCCCCGGTGACCGGGTCATCGCCGATCCCACCCAGGGCTGCGGCAGCTGCCCGCGCTGCGCGGTGGGCGACCGGGCGTACTGCGTCCGGCCGCGCGTCCTCGGCGGCAACGCCCCGGGCGCGCTGGCCGAGTACGTACGAGCGTCCGCGGAATCGATCGTCCAGGTCCCCGACTCGGTGCCGCTCGCCGCGGCCGTCACCCTGCCCACCGCCTACGCGACGGCGTGGCACGCGGTCCACACCCTCGGCCGGCTCGCCGCCGGTGAGACCCTCGTCGTCCACGCGGGCGCCAGCGCCGTCAGCCTGGCGGCCATCGGGCTCGCCAGGCGGGCCGGCGCCAGTGTCGTCGCCTTCGCCGGCAGCGACGCCAAGCGGGCCGCCGCCCGCGCGGCCGGCGCCGACCTGGTGCTGCCCAACGACGACCCCGACGCGGTGAAGACGGTGTCGGCGTTCACCGACGGCGCCGGCGCGGACCTGGTCCTGGACCACGTCGGCACCGACACCTGGCGCACCTCACTCGACTGCCTCGGCGTCCGCGGACGTCTGCTGATGATGGGCAACACCAGCGGTGACGAGGTGTCCTTCTCGCTCCGGGAGGTCTTCCACCGCGGCCTGAAACTGCTGGGGGCCGGCGGCTACACCTCGGCCGACTTCGTCGCCGCCACCTCGGCCTGCTTCGCCGACGGCCTGCACCTGCCCACCGCCGCCCGGTTCCCGCTCGGGGACCTGGCCGAGGCCTGGGACGTGCTCGCCGCCCGCGACACCGTCGGCAAGGTGGTGATCGAGCCGTGACCGATCTGCTGATCACGGGCGGCGACGTCGTCACGATGGATCCCGCCCGGCGCGTCCTCACCCGTACGACGGTCGCCGTGTCCGGCGACAGCATCGCCGCGCTCGGCACCGCCGGGGAACTGCGCGCCCGCTTCCCGGGGGCGCGGGAGATCGACGCGTCGGGCTGCGTGGTGATCCCGGGCCTGGTCGACGCCCACCAGCACACCACCGTCGACCCGCTCGTGCGCAGCATGATCCCGGACGACATCGGCTCGCAGGAGTCGATCTTCGACTGGATCGTCCCGCTGCACGCCGCCGCCGACGGCGACGACGACGAGCTGGCCGCGACGATCACCGCCGTGGAGTGCCTGTCCCGGGGCATCACCACGGTGCTGGAACCGGGCACGGTGGCCTTCCCGGAACGCGCCGCCGCGGGCCTCGGCGCCGCGGGCGTCCGCGCGCGGGTCGGCGGCTGGGGCTGGGACGCCGAGGGGGTGCCGCTCGGCGCGCCCGCCGACGAGGTACTCGCCCGGCAGGAGGACATCGTCCGCTCCCTGCCGGCCACCGGTCCGGTCACCGGCTGGGTGACGCTCGTCGGCCACGACCTCGTCAGCGACGAACTCCTCACCGGGGCGACGGCCCTGGCCGAACGGCTCGACACCGGACTGACCTGGCACATCTCGCCGGGCCCCGCCGACGTCGACGCGTACGCGCTGCGCTGCGCGCGCCGCCCGGTGGTCCACTTCCGTGAACTGGGGGTGCTCGGCCCGCGCCTGCTGCTGGGCCACGCCGTGTGGCTCGACGACGCGGAGGTCGACGCGATCCTGGAGACCGGTACCGCGGTCGCCGCCTGCCCGGGCGCCTATCTGCGGCTCGCCCAGGGGTACACGCGCGCGTCGCGCCACGCCGAACTGGTGCGGCGCGGCGGCCGGGTGGCGCTGGGCTGCGACGCGCACAACGCGGGCGACGCCCCGGACGTCCTGCTGGCCGCCTACCTGTTCGCCGCCCTGGAACGCGACCGTGACCTGCCCGACCCGGTCCGCGCCGAGCAGGCCTTCGCCCTCGCGACCGTGGACGGCGCCGAGGCGATCGGGCTCGGCGACCGGATCGGCTCCCTCGAGGTGGGCAAGGCCGCCGACATCGTCGTACTGGACACCGCCGATCCCGCCTGGATGCCCAGGGGCGACCTGGCCCGCCAGCTCGTCTGGGGTCATGTCTCCCGCACCGTCCGGGACGTGCTGGTCGACGGCCGTGTCGTCGTCCGCGACCGGCGGCCGACCGGCGTCGACCTGGCGGCCGTCGCCGAGGCCGCCGCCGAACGCTCCGCCGCCCTCCTGCGGCGGGCCGGCCTCACCCCCCGCCCGGCCTGGCCCCAGCCGGTGGCCACCCGGTAAGCCCGGCCCGGCCCGGAGAACCGGCGGCCACCCAGGGAGGGAGACCAACCGTTGAACGTCATCGACAGGGCCGGGCCCGCGCCGGCCCCGGCCTCCGGGCGCACCGGTGCGGAGGCCGCCGCACATCCCCGCGGCGCCGCACACCCCCGCGGCGCCGGCCGGGCGGACAGCGCCGGCCGGCGATTACTCCGCCGGCATACCGGGCGTACCCGTCGTGCTCGCCGCGGCCGTCGGCACCACCGCTGACGACCCGGCCGTCTCCGCCCCCGGGCGGACCCGCCGTCCCATCACCCCACCCGGCGTCACGACCGCCCACCCGGCGTCACCACCACCCCGCCGGGGCGGCACCACCGACCGACACCCCGAGCGCCTCCCCTCGCCCCCTTTCGAAACCCCCGAGCGACTCCACTCAGCGACTCCACTCAGCCACACCCCCGAGCGACACCCCTGAGCGAATGGAACGACGCACATGACCACGAGAAGCACCCTCCGCCGTCCCCGAGCCGCGGTCGGCCTCGCCCTCGCGGGAGCCCTCGCGCTCGCCGGCTGCGCGAGCAACGACGCGACCGCCGCCAAGACGGACACCTCGGCGAGCGACAGCAGCGGCAAGGGTCTCAAGCAGCCCGACCTCAACGGCGACGGCAAGGTCGTCATCGGCGTCCTCAGCCCCGGCGACATCAACGACCACGGCTACTACCAGAGCTTCGTAGACGGAGCGGACGCGTTCGCCAAGGAGAAGGGCTGGAAGGTCATCAAGCGCGGCAGCGTCCCCGTGAACGACGCGCTCAACGCGGCCCGCGCGCTGTGCCAGCAGAACGTCGACCTGGTCGCGCTCGGCGCGAGCGAGCTGAAGACCGCCATCCCCGCCTCCGAGCAGCCGGTCTGCGCCAAGACCGCCTGGTACGTGCCCTCGTCGGCGAACATCGACCAGACCCCCAAGATCATGCTGTCCGCCGACGACCCCAACCAGTCCATGCTGGTCGCCGGCTACGCCGCGGGCCTGAAGATGAAGACGGCCGGCGACACCAAGGCCGGGTTCATCACCGGCGCCAAGGCCGACTTCAGCGTCGCCGCCGCCAAGGCCTTCCTGGCCGGCATCCGCGAGGTCGTCCCGAAGGCGAAGCTGACCACCACGTACACCGGCGACTTCAACGACTCGGCCAAGGCCAAGGAGGCCACGCAGGCGCAGATCAGCCAGGGCGCCAAGGTCGTCTACCCCTACCTCGGCGGCGCGACCGACGCCTCGGCCCAGCTGGCGAACTCCAACAAGGTGCTGACCCTCACTCCGGGCACCGACCGCTGCGACTCGACCGCCCCGAAGTTCGACATCTCCGTCATCTTCAGCCCCGGTGACTACTTCCGGGCCGCGCTGGAGGAGTTCGCCAAGAACAACCTGAAGATGGGCACCACACGCGTGTGGCAGCTGGGCGTCGACCCCTACCCGACCGTCAAGATCTGCGACCCCAAGGGCGACGAGGCCCAGCAGCTGGCGGACTTCATCAAGAAGATCGGCAGCAAGGAGATCGACCCGGCCGCCGAGGTCAAGCGCCTTGGCTGATCTGCCGACCCCGACGAGGAAGATGCAGCGATGACACCGACGGCCTCAGCGGTTCCCCTTCTTGAGCTGCACGGCATCACGAAGTCCTACGGCTCGGTCACGGCCTGCGACGCGGTGGACCTCAGAGTCGACGCCGGCGAGATCCACGGACTCCTGGGCGAGAACGGGGCGGGCAAGTCCAGCCTCATGAAGGTCCTGCTCGGGCTGGTCCGGCGGGACGCCGGCCGAGTCCTGGTGCGCGGTGAGGAGGTCGCGCTCGACAGCCCGCAGGAAGCGGCCGAGCTGGGCATCGGCATGGTGCACCAGCACTTCAGCCTCATCGACGCGCTGGCCGTGTGGGAGAACGTGGCGCTCGGCGACAGCGGCAAGGTGGACAAGCAGGCCGTCTGCGCCGAGATCGCCGAGGTCTCCGCGCGGTACGGGCTGCCGATCGACCCCGAGGCCCGCGTCGGGACCCTGTCGGCCGGCGAGCGGCAGCGGGTCGAGGTGGTGAAGTGCCTGCGGCGCGACCCACAGATCCTGATCCTCGACGAGCCCACCTCGGTGCTCACCCAGGCCGAGTCGGAGGAACTGTTCGCCGTACTCGGCCGGGTGGTGCAGGAGGAGGGGCGCGCCGTCATCCTCATCAGTCACAAGCTCGCCGAGATCGCCCGGGCCACCGACCGCGTGACGGTCCTGCGCAAGGGCCGGGTCGCCTTCCGGGCGGTCACCGCCGAGACCACCCCGCAGCTGCTCGCCCAGCAGATGGTGGGCCGAGAGGTGTCGCTGGGCGAGGAGGGCGCCGCCCTCGGCCTGCTGCCGGTGCGCAGCACGCGCACCGGGCGGGACGGCGGCCACGACAGCGGCGGGCACGTGCTGCGCCTTGCCGGACTCACCGTGGAGCACGGCGGGGTCAGGGTGCTCGACGGCGTCGAGCTGACCGTCGGCGCGGGCGAGATCGTCGCCCTCTACGGCGTCGAGGGCAACGGCCAGGCGATGCTCGGCGATGTCCTCTCCGGGCTCGTCGTGCCGACCGCCGGCACCGTCGAGGTCGCCGGGCAGGAGATCGACGTGACCCGGCCCGGCGCGCTGTCGAAGGCCGGCCTCGGCATCGTCCCGGAGGACCGGCACCAGAGCGGCGTCGTCCTCGACATGAGCGTCGCCGAGAACCTGACCATGAAGTCGCTCGACAAGGTCAGCGGCCGGTTCCTGGTGCGGCGGCGGGCGATGCTGGCCGAGGCCCGCCGCCTCGCCGACGAGTTCAACATCGTCACGCCGTCGCTGGACGCACCGGTGCGCAGCCTCTCCGGCGGCAACCAGCAACGGGTCGTGCTCGCCCGGGAGTTGTCGGGCCACACCCGCGTCCTGGTGGCCGCGCAGCCCACCCACGGGCTGGACGTCGGCGCCATCGAGGACATGTACGCCCGGCTGCGCGCGGCGGCCGCCGACGGCGTAGGAGTGCTGCTCATCTCCACCGAACTGGAGGAAGTCATGGCCCTGGCCAGCTGGATCGCGGTGATCTCCTCCGGGCGGATCACCGGCGCGCTTCCCGTCTCCGAGGCGACCCCCGAGCGGCTCGGCATGCTGGTCGGCGGTGAGGCCGCATGAACACCGCCTCCCTGCCTGCCCCCGACGAGGTCGCCCGGCGCCTCCTCGCCCGGCTCCGTCCCGGGCGCGACGGCTGGCTGACGGCGGGCGTCACCGTCGCCCTCGTCGCCGTCGCCCTGGGCGCGTCCGCCGTGCTGCTGATGCTGACCGGCGCCTCGCCGGGCGCCTCGGTGGCCGCGATCTGGACCGGCAGCCTGGCCAACGCCACCGGCTGGACGACGACGCTGCTCAACGCGGCGCCGCTGCTGCTGGTCGCGGTCGGCGCGTGCGTCTGCGCGGCGGCCGGCACGTTCAACATCGGCCAGGAGGGCCAGGTGCTGATCGGCGGCCTGGCCGGAGCCTGGGTCGGGCTGCGGCTGGCCATGCCCGGACCGATGCTGGTCGTCGTGGTGATGGCCGCCGCGGCCGTCGGCGGCGGCGCCTGGGCCGCGCTCAGCGCCCTGATGTACCGCTACCGCGGCGTCAACGTCACGGTGAGCACCATGCTGATGACGTTCCTCGCCCTCCAGCTGGTCACGTTCGCGGTCAGCACCCCGTGGTTCCTCCAGGAGAGCGCGCAGGGCTCATCCGGCATCGCCGACGCCCAGTCCAACCCGCTGCCCGCGGGCGCCCGGCTCGCGGACTTCGGGCAGTACCCGTCGCTTCAGCTCAACGCGGGCCTGTTCATCGCGCTCGCCGCCGCGGCCGGCGTGGCCCTCGTGCTGACCCGCAGCCGGTGGGGCTTCCGGGTACGCATGGTCGGGCTGAACCGGCGCACCGCCCAGCACGCCGGGGTCCGGGTGGCCGCGCTCAGCGGTCTCACCCTCACCCTGTCCGGCGCCTTCGCCGGTCTCGCGGGCGGACTGCTGCTGGCCAGCCCGGTCAGCACCAACCGGCTGCAGGGCGGACTCGCCGACAACGTCGGCTGGGACGGCCTGCTCGTCGCGCTCGTCGCCCGCAACCGTCCCCTGGTCGCGGTCCCGGTGTCGTTCGTGTTCGCCGTGCTGCGTTCCGGCGGCGACTTCCTCTCGGCGACCGGCGTGCCGTACTACCTCGTCGATGTCGTCAAGGCGCTGCTGGTCCTCGCGTTCGTCGTGCCGCCGCTCCTCGTAGACCTCTTCGGCGGGCGCCGCGGAGCCAGGCCGTCGGCCGAGCCCGCCGTGTCCGTCGTCCCGGCCAAAGTGAAGGTGGTCGCGTGAGCGCTCTGGACAGCACCTCCACCATTCTCGCGAGCGGCGTCCGGCTGACCGTGCCGCTCGCCCTCGCCGCCTGCGGCGAGTACGTGGCCGAGCGGGCCGGCACGATGAACATCTCCGTCGAGGCCATGATGCTCGGCTCCGCGTTCACCTCCGTCGCCGCCGCGAGCGCGACCGGCAGCGCCACCACCGGCCTGCTCGTCGGCGTCCTGACCGGTCTCGTCATCGGCTTCGTGCACGGCAACCTCTCGCACCGGGCGCAGATCAACACCTTCGTCGTCGGCCTCGTGCTGAACGCGCTGGTGCTCGGTCTGACGAGCTACCTGATCACGACGCAGCAGTTCTCCTCGCACCAGGTCGGGGTGCTGTCCATCCCGCTCCTTGAGGACATCCCGGTCATCGGCAAGCCGCTGTTCGCCGTGCGCTGGCCCGCCTACCTCCTGATCCCGCTGATCGCGCTGACCTGGTGGCTGGTGGAGCGCGGGCGCTGGGGCCTGGAACTGCGGGCGGTGGGAGAGAACCCGCAGGCCGCCGACGTCACCGGCATCAAGGTCAACCTGCGGCGCCGCCAGGCACTGCTGTGGTGCGGCGCGATGGCCGGTCTCGGCGGCGCGTACCTGGCGGTCGGCGAGGTCGGCTCGTTCAACCAGAACATGACCGCCGGGCGCGGCTACATCGTCATCGCCGCGGTCATCTTCGGGGCGTGGCGGCTGGGCCGGACCCTGCTCGGCTGCCTGGTGTTCGGCCTGTCCGACGCGCTGCGCATGGCGCTGCCGCCGCTCGGGATCACCCTCAACGCCCAGCTGCTCGTCGCGGCTCCGTACCTGCTGGCGCTGCTGGCCATGCTGCTGTTCACCACGCAGCACCGGGAACCGGCCGCGCTGGGACGGCCCTTCGAACGGGGGTCGGCCTGACCGACGGATCCGGCACGGACAAGGCCGGCCCCGCACGCTCGCGGGGCCGGCCTCCGGCATGGCGTGACGACCGGCGGGCCGGGCGCGGCGGACGGCATGGCGCCGCCCGTCGCCGTGAAGCACCGGCTCGGCCTCCGACGTACGGCAGCCAGGCCGGCCTCCGCCCTGCGGCAGCCGGGCCAGCCTCCGCCCGGAGCACCGGCTCGGCCTCCGGCATACGACAGTCTGGTCAGCCCCCGCCGTACGGCAGCCGGGCCGGTGTCCGGCGTACGGCAGCCGGGCCGGCCTCCGCCCTGCGGCAACCGGGCCGGTGTCCGGCATACGGCAGTCTGGTCAGCCCCCGGCATATGACAGCCGGCCCGGCACCCGCCGTACGGCAGCCGGGCCGACCTCCGCCGTACGGCAGCCGGGCCGGCCTCCGCCCTGCGGCAACCGGGCCGGTATCCGGCGTACGACAGCCAGGCCGGCCTCCGCCTGGAGCACCGGCTCGGCCTCCGGCATACGGCAGCCGGGCCAGCCCCCCGCCCTACGGCAGTCGGGCCAGCCTCCAGCCCGGTCGGCCTCCGCCGTGCCTCAGCCGGGCCGGGCCTCCGCCTTGGAGCAGCCGGGCCGGCCTCCGCCCTGCGGCAACCGGGCCGGTATCCGGCGTACGACAGCCAGGCCGGCCTCCGCCTGGAGCAGCGGCTCGGCCTCCGGCATACGGCAGCCGGGCCAGCCCCGGCCGTACGGCAGCCGGGCCGACCTCCGCCGTACGGCAGCCAGGCCAGCCTCCGCCCTGCGGCAACCGGGCCGGTATCCGGCGTACGACAGCCAGGCCGGCCTCCGCCTGGAGCAGCGGCTCGGCCTCCGGCATACGGCAGC
>NZ_JBFADM010000057.1:0-11763 GCF_040641355.1 Streptomyces sp. NPDC020996 | reverse complement strand
CCGGGCCAGCCCCGGCCGTACGGCAGCCGGGCCAGCCTCCGCCGTACGGCAGCCAGGCCAGCCTCCGCCCTGCGGCAACCGGGCCGGTATCCGGCGTACGGCAGCCATGCCGAACTCTGCCGTGGAGCAGCGGATCGGCCTCCGCCGTGCCGCAGCCAGTCCGGCCTCCGCCGGCGAGCAGCCCGGTCGGCCCCCGCCGGGGAGCAGCCCGGTCGGTCTCCGCCGTGCGGCAGTCGGGTCGGTTCAGCGGCGGCGCAGCGCCGCGTTCTCCAGCGGCGGCGGTGTGTAGCCGGTGTCGCGCGGGTTGAGCACGCTGCCCGGGGCGACCAGCTCGTCGATCCGGTCCAGCGCCTCGGCGGACAGCGGCCGGTCCACCGCCGTCAGCTGCGTCAGGAGCTGGTCGTGGGTGCGCGGGCCCATGACGGCCGAGGTGACGCCGGGATGGGCGAGCACGAACCGCAGGGCCAGTTCCACGAGCGTGCAGCCCTCGTCGGCGGCGAGGCGCACGAGTTCCTCGACGACCGCCAGCTTGCGCTCGCGCACCCGCGCGTCGGCGTAGTCGAAGTGGTCGCCGTTGGTCCGTGCGCGCGAGTCGCCCGCCGGTTCGGCACCGGCCCGGTACTTGCCGGTCAGCCAGCCGCCGTTCAGCGGGCTCCAGACCATGACGCCCATCCGGTGCCGCTGCGCGGTGGGCAGCGCGGCGGCCTCCGCGTGCCGGGCCAGGACCGAGTACGACAGCTGTTCCACCGTGAACCGCTCACGGCCGGTGCGCCGTGCCGCCCACTGCGCCTCGACGATCTCCTCGGCGGGGAAGCTGGACGTGCCGATCGCCCGTACCTTGCCCGCCCGCACCAGGTCACTGAGCGCGCCGAGCGTCTCCTCGACGTCGGTGCGGGGGTCGGGACGGTGGACGAGGTACACGTCGAGGTGGTCCGTGCCCAGCCGGCGCAGGCTGCCCTCCACGGCGCGGGTGATCCACAGCCGGGAGTTGCCGCGCCGGTTGCGGTCGAGCGGACCGCCGGGCATCTCGTTGTGGAACTTCGACACCAGGACGACGTCGTCGCGCCGCCCCTTCAGCGCCCGGCCGAGGATCTCCTCCGACTCGCCGGAGGCGTACACATCGGCGGTGTCGACGAAGTTGACCCCGGCGTCCAGCGCCGTCGCGACCATGCGCCGGCACTCCGCCTCGTCCGTGTTGCCCCAGGCGCCGAACATCATCGTGCCGAGGCACAGTCCGCTCACCTCGATGCCCGTCCCGCCCAGAATCCGGTACTGCACGCTCGGTCCTCGTCTTCCGTGTCGGCGCCCCCGCTGTCCCGCGCAGGCTCCCACGGCGGCGGGCCCGCGGCCGATGTCGCGCGGGGTCAGCGTTCCCGGCCCGCGTGTTGTGTCCGCAGCACATCGACCCGCGCCCGCGCGGGTGTCTAACCTCGAGGAAATTCGCACCTCTCACGATGGAGGCACTGTGGCCACCGGTCTCACCTCGGCCCGCTGGACTCACGTCGCGCTGCCCACCGGGGACCTCGACAAGGCGATCGAGTTCTACACCTCGCTGACCCCGCTGGTCGTGGTCGAGCGGTTCAAGGACGCCGACGGCGAGAGCGTCTGGCTCTCCAACGACCAGCAGGTGGAGACGCCGTTCGTGCTCGTCCTGGTGTCCTTCGACAAGGACAGGGGCAACCAGCTGGGCCTGCTGCACCCGTTCGCGCACATCGGCATCGAGGTGCCGGCGCGCGAGGACGTCGACGCCATGGCGGACCGGGCCCGCGAACTGGGCTGCCTGCACTGGGAACCCCGGCAGATGCCCGACCCCGTGGGCTACATCTGCGCCCTGAAGGATCCCGACGGCAACGTCGTCGAGATCTCGCACGACCAGCGGGTGTTCGACACCGTCCGCAGGAAGTGGGGTTCCGACTGACCGCCGACGACACCGACCAGGACCCGGGCGCGGCCACCCGTGCCGCCGTCGAGGCGTACCTCGCGGCGCTGAACGCGCATGACGCCGACGCCGTGGCGGCCCGCGTGGCCGAGGACTTCGTCAACGACCACACGTCGTCGCTGGGACGAAGCCGCCGGGGCCGCGCCGAGTACCGCGCGGCGCTGACCGGGTTCCTGGAGGACTTCGCGGACCTGCGCTACGTGCCTGAGCGCGTCCTCGTCGACGGCGACTCGGCCGCGGTGCCGTACGTCATGACGTTCCGGATGCGTTCGGCGGGCGACCGCCCCGTGCGGATCCGCGGGGTCTTCCTGTTCACCGTCGCCGGCGGGCTCATCACCCGCCGCACGGACTACTGGGACAGCGGCGAGGTACACCGCCAGCTCGCCTGACGCTTCGTCAGCCATGTCCCGAAGACCCTCAACCACCCGTCCCACCAGCAGAGATCAGCCTTACCGACACCCCGTTCGCCTGCCGCGCGGACGGGGTGTCGGCGTGTGCCCAACCGGGGCTTCCGTATCGCTTGACATGATGGCGTCTCGCAATAAAAGATGCTCGCCATGCGAGTAGTCACGACGCAGGCCGGCCTGGGCCGGATCGAGAACGGGGCTGTCGCCCTGTTGGCCACCGCTTTTCCGCACCTCGGCGCGGTCCTCGAACAAGAGGGCTCGCTGGAGTCCCTGGCGACCTGCGCGGTGCGCCGGCGCATCCCCCTCGACGAGACCGTCCTCACGGCACCGCTCGGCCGTCCCCACGCGGTGTGGGGCGTCGGGCTCAACTACGTGTCGAAGGCGGAGCTGACCGGCAGGGGGCTGCCCGAGCAGCCGATCCTGTACCTGGCCGCGTCGTCAGGGGTCCTGCCGCCCGGCGCGCAGGCGGTGATCCCCCCGGGCGCGGCCGAACCCGACTACGAGGGCGAGATCGCGGTCGTCGTCGGGCGCCGGCTGTACCAGGCGGCCGCGTCGGAGGTCTGGCCCGCCGTCGCCGGCATCACCGCCGCCAACGACATGACGGCCCGGGATGTCATGCGCACTACCGGCACCCCCGCCCTCGCCAAGAGCTACCCGGGGTTCACCCCGCTCGGCGCGTCCGTCTGCACGCCCGACGCCCTCGCCGACCGCGAGGCGATCACCGTACGGACCCGGGTCAACGGGCAGCTCGTCCAGGACGACACCAGCGCCGGAATGATCTTCCCGGTCGCCGATCTGCTCAGCAGGCTGTCCTGGTTCGCCGCGCTCGAACCCGGCGACGTCGTCCTCACCGGAACCCCGGCCGGCACCGGCCAGGACCGCGCATGCTTCCTCGCCGACGGCGACGAGGTGAGCGTCGAGGTGGACGGCGTACTGCCCCTCGTCACCCGCATCGTGCGTCCCGCGGACGCCGCACCGCGCGAGAAGCGGCTGGCCGAACCGGTCAGCTGACCGTCCCCTCACCCTGGAGCCCAGCGATGTCCCACTCCTCCAAGCCGTCCTACGACCTCGTCCTGGCCGGGGGCACCGTCATCGACCCGGCGTCGGGCACCAACGCCCGGCTCGACGTGGCGGTCACCGGTGACCGCATCGCCGCGATCGGGGAGGGCCTGGCGCCGGACGCGGCCCGCACGATCGACGTCACCGGCTCCACCGTGCTGCCGGGCCTCGTCGAGGGCCACACCCACATCTTCCAGTACGTCTCCGCCGTCGGCGCCCCCGCCGAGGAGGCCCATCTGCGGCGCGGTGTGGTCGCCGCGGCGGACGCCGGCACGGCCGGCGCCTCGACCTTCCCGGCCTTCCGCAAGCTGGTCGTCGAGGCGAACCCGATGCGCATCGTCAACTTCCTCAACGTCTCGGTGCTCGGCCTCATCGACTTCAGATTCGGCGAACTGCTGAACCCCGACACCCTGGTCGCCGAGGACGCGCTCGCCACCGCCGAGGCCCACCCCGACATCGTGCGCGGCTTCAAGATCCGGCTCTCCGAGGACGTCGTCGGCGAGAACTGGGAGTCGCTGCTGAAGAAGTCCGTGGCACTGGCCGAGCAGGCCGGGCTGCCGCTGATGCTGCACATCGGCGAGACCGCGGAGCCGCTGCCCGTCGTCCTCGACCACCTGCGCCCCGGCGACATCGTGGCGCACTGCTACACCGGCAAGCCGCACGGCATCCTCGACGGCGACCACGTACAGCCCGCCGTCGCCGCCGCCCGGGAGCGCGGCGTCCTGTTCGACTCCGCGCACGGCAAGAGCAACCTCAGCTTCGAGGTGGCCCGCCGGGCCATCGCCGACGGGTTCCTGCCCGACGTCCTCAGCTCCGACACCAGTGCCCGCAACTGGCGCGGCCCGGTGTTCGACCTGCTCACCAGCGTCTCCAAGCTGGTCGCGCTCGGCGCGCCGCTCGAGGAGTGCGTCCGCCGGGCCACCGTCGCACCGGCCCGGCTGCTCGGCCTCGACACCGAGGGCTACGGACGCCTGGAGGTCGGCGGGCGGGCCGACGTCACCGTCGTCACCGAGACCGACGAGGTCACCCTGCCCGACGCCGCGGGCAACACGATCGTCGCGCCGCGCCTGGAGCCGACGGTGGTGCTGCACGAGGGCGCCGAGGTCGACATCGTGCCGTGGCGCGGACTGCCGTCGGCCTGACCCGCCGGTGCCGACCCGACCCGCCGGCGCCGGCCCGACCCGCCGGCGCGGGCAGGTGCAGGTACACCCCCGTGACACCCGTACGTCCTGTGGAGGATCCGATGACCGCCGGTGATGTCCGTCCGCTGCGGCGCCGGCTGCGCGCCGCCCTGGCGGCGGGGTCACCCGCCGTCGGCACCTTCGTGAAGCTGGCGACGCCCGATGTGGTGGAACTGGCCGCGGCGGCCGGGTTCGCGTTCGTGGTCGTCGACCTCGAACACGCCACCCTCACCGAGCGGGACGCCGTGGACCTGGTGCGCCACGCGGCCGTCTGCGGCCTGCCCGCCCTGGTCCGGGTGCCCGAGGTGGACGCCGCCGCCGTCAACCGGCTCCTGGAGGCCGGGGCGGCGGGCATCCAACTGTCCATGCTCACCCGCGTCGCCCAGACCGAGGCGCTGGTGGCGGCCACCCGGTTCGCCCCGGCCGGCCGCCGGTCGGTGAGCCTGGCCAACAGGTCCGCCGGGTTCGGCGCGCTCCCGCTGGCCGGCTTCCTGCGCGCCGAGCAGGACGACCCGCCGGTGCTGGTGGGCCAGATCGAGACGGCGCGCACCGACCCGCTGCCGGAGCTGGTCGCCGCGCTCGACGTGTGCTTCGTCGGCAGCACCGACCTGGCCGTCGACCTGGGCCTGCCCGCGGACCCGGCGGTGCTGCGGGCCGCCGTGGACCGGGTACGGGCCGCCGCCCGGTCCGCCGACGTGGCGTTCGGCGGCTGGGCGCCGGCCCGGGACCGCGCGGCGGAGCTGGGCCTCGGCGCCGCCGACTACCTGATCGTCGGCTCGGACCTGCAGATGTTGGCGGCCGGCCTGCGGGCGGCCGCCGGAGAGGAGAAGCAGTGAGCACACGCAACGCGGCGCTCTTCGGCACCGTCGTCAACTGGGACGAACTGCCGGTCACCCAGGTGCGGCCGGGCGTCCGGCGGCGCGTCTACGCCACGGACGAGGTGATGATCTGTCACCACGAGCTGGAGATCGGCATGGCGCTCAATCCGCACCGGCACGAGGACTTCGACCAACTGGTCCACATCGCCGAGGGACGCGCGAACTACTACGTGGACGGTGTCGCGCACGACATGCGCGCGGGCTCGTTCCTGCTGGTCCCGCGCGGCAGCGAGCACTACGTGGAACCGACGGAGGCCCCCTGCGTGAACATCGACTTCTTCGTCCCGCCCCGGGCCGACCTGCTCCCCTGACCGGCATACGGCGACGGCCCCCCGCTTCATCCGCCGCGGGGGGCCGTCGCCGTATGCCGTGAACGGCTCAGCCGCCGTTGGCGACGTCCTCCGAGGTGCCCAGCCGCTGCGACAGCGCCCGGGCGGTCTCCACCAGCGCCTGGGCCATCGGCGACGAGACGTCGTCGGGAACCGTCGCCGTGGTCCCGACGATGGCGAGCGTGCCGCTGATCTTGTCGCCCTCGAAGATCGGCGCCGCGATGGTGCGGACCCCGTTGACCGTCGGGGAGTTGACCGACAGTCCGTGCTTGCGGATGGCCTCGAGCTCCTCGGTGAACTCGGGCGACCTGCGGACCGCGCGCGGCAGCGCCGGCACCTGCTCCGGGGACAGGAAGGCGAGGAAGACACGGCCCTGCGCCGAGGACGTCAGGTTCAGGCGCGAGCCGACCCGGACGCTGATGCGCACCATGTGGTCGGTGTTGTCCACCGAGCGCACCACGGTCGCCGACTCACCGTCCCAGACCGACAGCACGATCGTCTCGTCGATGCGCCGGACCAGTTCCTCCATGTACGGCTCGGCGGCGGCGACGATCGGCAGGCCGGCCCGCGCGGCCGCGGCGAGGGTGAGCACCTGGGGGCCGAGGGAGTAGAGCGAGGTGCGCTCGTCGTACCGCAGCAGGTTCGCCGCCCGCAGTGCCTTGGTGTAGCGGTGCGCGGTCGCCTTGCTGGCCCCGAGCCGCGCGGTGATCTCGTTCAGGCTCATGTGCGGCTTGCCGACCGTGAACGAGCCGAGGATCAGCGCGGCGCGCTCGACCGTCTGGATGGTCGGTGCGGTCCGGTCCGGACCGTCCTTCTCGTCGGTGCCGCGCTGCACCTTCGTGGCCATGGTCTTATCGCTCCTGTCCGAGCTCGGTTCGAGGGATGGGGACGCTGCATGGGACGCCGTATCGGATGAAGTGGTTCGGCCGTCTGCGGCTGTGCGTGCAGCGTACTCACGTTCTCCTGCCCGGGGGGCCACGACGGCGTACGGAGGTGGTGCGGGACCGGTGGCCGGCGCGCCGGGCGGGTCCGCCCGGCGCGCTTCCGCAGCGGCGTCGTCAGCCATCGGAGGAGTGCCCCGGCGTGATCGACCGGGCCGGGTCCAGCAGGGCGGCCACGTGGTTGACGGCGAGGGCGGCCTCGCCGAAGCCGATCGAGATGAGGCTGACCTTCCCGTCGTGGTCGGCGATGTCGCCGGCCGCGAAGACGCGCTCCCGGCTGGTGCGCATCGTGCGGTCGACGAGGATGCGCCGGCGGCGCAGTTCGAGTCCCCACCGCTCGATCGGGCCGAGGTCGGCGATGAAGCCGAGCGCGGCCACGACGGACTGCGCGGGCAGGGTGATCCGGTCGCCGCCGGAGCTCGCGACCACCACCTCCGACACCGCGCCGTCGACCCCGTCGCCGCAGACCTTCTCGACCTCGTACGGCGTCAGGACCCGCACGGAGGATTCCTGGACCTGCTCGACGGTGCGTTCGTGGGCCCGGAACCGGGTCCGCCGGTGCACCAGCGTCACCGACGAGGCGAGCGGCTCCAGGGACAGCGCCCAGTCCAGCGCGGAATCCCCGCCGCCGACCACCACCACGTCCTGGCCGGCGAGCTCGTCCAGCCGCGGCACGAAGTACCGCAGCCCGCGGCCCAGGTACTCGGAGCCCACCGGCAGCTCGCGGGGGACGAAGTTGCCGATCCCGCCGCAGACGAGCACCGCGCCCGCGCTGATCCGCGCGCCCGCGTCGGTGGTGGCGACGATGCCCCGGTCGGTGTCGTCGAGGTCGGTGACCCCGTGCCCGAGCAGGTAGACCGGGTTCCACCGGCCGGCCTGCTCGGCCAGCCGGTCCACCAGGTCCTGGCCGCGGACCGCGGGGAAGCCGGCCACGTCGAAGATCAGCTTCTCCGGGTACAGCGCGGCGATCTGGCCGCCCACCTCGGGCAGCGCGTCGGCGACCGCGACGCTCATGCCGCGGAAGCCGGCGTAGTACGCGGCGTACAGCCCCGTCGGCCCGGCGCCGATGACGAGCAGGTCGACGGACACCTCGGGGCCGGCGCCCGGGGACGAGGAGGGGCCGGCGCCCGGGGCCGGGGCGCCCACGGCCGTCGGCCCGGCGCCCGGCGCGGGAGCGGCGGCGCTCGATGCGGGAGCGGCGGCACCCGGCGCCGCGGGCCCGGTCACGCGACCGCCTCCGGGTGGTCGTGGCCGACCCGGCCGACCTTGCGCGCCCCGCCGGGCGAGCCGAGCGGCTCGGCGCCGAGTCCGAGGGTGAAGAACTCGGCGTTGATCCGCTCGAACTTCTTGCTCTCCTCCGGCAGGTCCTCGTGGTGGAAGATCGAGATCTGCGGGCACACCGGTTCACAGCGCCCGCACTCGACACATTCGTCGGGCTGGATGTAGAGCATCCGGTCGCCCTCGTAGATGCAGTCGGCCGGGCACTCCTCCATGCACGACTTGTCCATGACGTCGACGCAGGCCTGAGTGATGACATACGGCACGAGCTTTTTGCCCTTCACACGGTCGCACGGAATGCGAGACGGTGTCTTTCAATGTGAAATTGGATGATGACGACGCCGGCCTGGCATGTCAACCGCCGGTTGAATGCTTGACAGCCTGGGTGTGCTAGGGGACGCTACTGCGACATACGAGATGGCGTCTCACAGCACGCCACTCGGGTCGGGACTTGTGAGAGGCAAACTCCCCATGGTCAGCAATCCCCGGACCGTCCCAGCGCCGATGATCGTCGAGGACTGGGACCAGCTCACCTTCCGGGTCAACCGCGAGGCCTACCGCAGCGCGGAGATCTTCGCCCGGGAACGCGGCTGGGTGTGGATGCACACCTGGCTCTACCTCGGGCACGAGACCGAGATCCCCAACCCCAACGACTTCAAGGTCCGCACCCTCGGCGGACGGCCGCTGATCTTCTGCCGGGACAGCGCCGGCGAGGTGCACGCGTTCCTGAACTCCTGCCCCCACCGCGGCACGGTGCTGTGCCGCGAGAGAGAGGGCTCGGCCAAGCTCTTCCAGTGCTTCTACCACGCGTGGACGTTCCGCAACAACGGCGAGGTCGCCGCGATCCCCGACGCCGGCGCCTACGAGTCGAGCGACGAGTTCCGCGCGTCGATGGCGCTGCGCAGCGTGCCGCGCCTGGAGATCCACGAGGGGTTCGTCTTCGTCTCCTTCGACCCCGACGTCCCGCCGCTGCTCGACCACCTCGGCGACGCGGCCGACTACATGACGATGATCGAGCAGCAGCACACCGGCGGCATGACCACCCTGCCCGGCACCCAGCTCTACAACGTCCGGGGCAACTGGAAACTCGCCGTCGAGAACGCGATGGACGGCTACCACTTCGCGCCGACCCACAACACGTTCGTGGGCTACCTGCGCGAGAGCGGCTACGCCGTCACCGACGACGACCAGTACGCCTACGACCTCGGCAACGGCCACGGCCTGCTGGTCCTGACCGGCCACGGCGGACGGATCAGCATGGTCTGGGAACCGCGCTTCGGCGAGGACGAGCGCGTCCGCACCGAGCGGCACCGGGCCGAGATGACCGAGCGGCTGGGCGAGAAGCGGGCGCACCACGTGGCCGACGAGAGCCACATCCTGTTCGTGTTCCCGAACCTGCTGCTGTTCGACATCGAGGGCCTGTCGATCCGGCAGCTGGAGCCGGTGGCGCCCGACCAGACCGACGTACGGGCCTGGCAGCTGGTCCCGCGGAACGAGGACCCCGCCACCCGCGCCCTGCGCATGAAGACCGTCGTCAGCTTCGTCGGCCCGGGCGGCCTCGCCACCCCGGACGACATCGAGGCGTACGAGGCGGTCCAGCGCGGCATCCAGGCCACGGCGGGCACCGCGGCGCCCGAGCTGGACTACAGCGACATGTCGCGCGGCATGGCCGACGAGGTCAAGGGCGTACAGGGCAGGTCGGTCGACGAGGGCGCGATGCGCGGCTTCTGGCGGCACTGGATCGACGCCATGGGCATCGACGACGGGCTGGAAGTGCACGGCGAGCGGCCGGCGTCCTTCCTGGCCGGGAGGGACGTGCGATGACGACCGTCAGCAACCCCGGTTCCCACACGGTGCTGTGCGCGGGACGCACCGTCACCCGGCCGGAGGTGGAGGACTTCCTCTACGCCGAGGCCGACATCCTCGACCACTGGGACTACGACGGCTGGCTCGCCCTCTTCGAGCCCGGCGCCCGCTACGAGATCCCCACCACCGACCACCGGCCCGGCTGGTCGCCGCACGAGACCGGATCGTTCGTCGACGACGACTGGGACCTGCTGCGCGCCCGGGTCAAGCGGCTGAAGTCCCGCAAGGCGCACGCCGAGAACCCGCACTCGCGCACCCACCGCATGGTGTCCAACGTACGGCTGTCCGAGCACACCGAGGACTCCTTCCGGGTGTCGGCGTCGTTCATCGTGCACCGCGCCCGCGACGGCCACTTCGACGGCTACGTCGGCTGGTACGAGCATCTGCTGGTGCCCACCGACGACGGATTCCGTTTCCGGCTGCGGCGCTCGCTGCTCGGCCACGAGTCGCTCGCCGCCGGCGCCCGGCTCAGCTTCATCCTCTGACCGGCGACGGAAGGGACCCCATGATCCGACACACCCTGTCCTTCCGTTTCGCCGACGGAACCGACCAGGCCGTCCGGGAGTCCGTACTGGCCGAGCTGCGGACCTTCCCGGACCGCTACCCGGCCATGCGCGGCTTCCTCCTCGGCGAGAACATCAGCACCCGCGACCAGACCTTCACCCACACCATGGCCGTCGACTTCGACAGCCAGGACGACCTGCTCGCCTACCTCGGCAGCGAGTTCCACGAGACCTTCGTGCGCACCCGCTGGCGGCCCGTCATCGGCAACCAGGCCATCACCTCGTTCGAGTTCGCCGAGCGTCCGTCGCTCGCCGCAGGAAGGACACCGCCGGTGAGCACCCGCCCGCACGGCCCGTACGGCATGGAGTACGCCCGCATCGAGGTCCCCGACATGCAGGCCGCGATCGACTTCCTGGAGTACCACGTCGGACTGCAGCTGGAGCAGCGCACCGACGAATACGCCTACCTGCGCGCCGACATCGAGCACCACGCGATCGAGCTGATCCACGCCCCCGAGCGCACCGAGGGCTGGACGACCGCCGTCGGCTACAGCGTGGAGAGCGAGGAGGTCCTGGAACAGCTCCACAAGAGCGTCCTCGACGCCGGCCTGGAGGTTCTCGAACTCCAGGAGCGGCAGCGGGCGCTGTGCGACAACGGCTTCGCGGTGAAGGACCCCAACGGGCTCGTCGTCGAGCTGTTCACGGAGTTCCAGGAGTACGCCGAGCCGCCGCACATCGAGATCCGGCCGCTCGACCTGGTGCACCCCTTCATCGCCACCGCCAAGTACGAGGAGACGCTGGACTTCTACCAGAACGTCCTGAAGTTCCTGCCCTCCGACTACGTCGTCGGCTCCACCACGTTCTTCCGCTGCGAGGACCGCTACCACCACAGCCTCGCGGTGCAGAACAACACGGAGCACTACGTCGCGCACCTGTGCTTCGCGATGAAGAGCCTCGACCACGTCATGCGGATGCGCGCCCGCGCCCTCTACAAGGGTGCGCCGATCGCCTCCGACATCGTCAACCACTCGGCGTCGACGTCGATCGCGTTCTACATGCACGACACGCGCTTCGGCCCCCGGTTCGAACTGTGCGACGCGCACCGGGTGTTCACGCCGGAGGAGCACGAGACGCACCGGCCCCGCAGGATGCCGGCCGACCCGCGCAACATCGACGTGTGGCGTCCGGCCGCCGACGACTGGGGACGTTTTTGAGGCAGCGGCTGCTCGACGTCCTGCGGCTGCTCGACACCACGCCCGCCCCGCGCGGGCGGGAACGGACGGCGGCGCACCGGCTGCGCGCCTGGTGCGCGGACCGGTGGCCGCACATCGACTGGCAGGTGCTGGAGCACGGCCCCGTGGGCGGCAGCCTGTTCGCCGCGG
>NZ_JBFADM010000056.1:0-56881 GCF_040641355.1 Streptomyces sp. NPDC020996 | reverse complement strand
AACGACGACACGCCCGGCAGGGTGCCTGCGGGAGCGCGGATCTCGGCGGGGAAGTTCGGCAGCGTCGACAGGTCGTTGCCGAACGACGCCGTCTCCGAAGTGAAACGGTCACCGGTGAGCTGCATCCCGTCACCCGAGTCACCCGCGAACCGGATGATCACCCGGTCCAGCCGGCGTACGTCCTTCGTTTCCGCCGGATTGCGCTGCTCTCCCACGACGGCGTCGTCGACCTGCTCCGCTGTCCTGCTGACCTGGCTGGTCACTGAACTGGACCTCCCTCGAGGCGGCTGTCTGGGACCGGCCTTCCCGCAGGCCCTCCCAACATCAACCCTACGTCCGTAAGGGTCGCCTTCCCTCGGCCATTCGCATGATGGACGCGGATTCGGGACGCAGCGACGCCCTCACTTGTCATGCTCCCGCCCTCGGCGCTCACGTTGAAGACGCTCCCCCCTCGTTGTCCGGTTCCGGACCGGACGGAGGCCGGGCCGTCGTCAGCCGGGGTGGGCAGTCCGGACGGCCCGGGATCAGGAGTTCAGGTAGGTGAGGACGGCCAGAACACGCCGGTGGTCCCCGTCGCTCGGCGACAGCCCGAGCTTGAGGAAGATGTTGCTGACGTGCTTCTCCACGGCCCCGTCGCTCACCACGAGCTGCCGCGCGATGGCGGAGTTCGTGCGCCCCTCGGCCATCAGCCCCAGGACCTCCCGCTCACGCGGGGTCAGCCCGGCGAGCACGTCCTGCTTGCGGCTGCGCCCGAGCAACTGCGCCACCACCTCGGGGTCGAGCGCGGTGCCCCCGCGGGCCACCCGCACCACCGCGTCCACGAACTCCCGCACCTCGGCGACCCGGTCCTTCAGCAGGTAGCCGACGCCGTGACTGGACCCGGCCAGCAGTTCCGTGGCGTATCGCTCCTCCACGTACTGCGACAGCACCAGCACACCGAGCCCGGGATGCGCCTTGCGCAACTGCACGGCGGCCCGCACCCCCTCGTCCGTGTGCGTGGGCGGCATCCGCACGTCCGCGACCACGACGTCCGGCAGCGCACCCTCCGCGTCCAGCTCGGTGATGGTCTTGACCAGCGCTTCCCCGTCGCCGACCCCGGCGACGACATCGTGCCCGCGGTCGGTCAGCAGCCGGGTCAGGCCCTCCCTGAGCAGCACTGAATCCTCGGCGATGACCACTCGCACCCTGTCCTCCACGATCCCCGGCCCCCCACGCCCGAATGCCTCTGCACTGCTTCTGCGGTCCAGTGGTCCAGCATTCCAGCATTCCAGCCATGCCGTGCACGGGCGGCACGAATCCGGTCGGGGGTGTGACTCGGGTGGGCGGGCCGCGCACCCGATGCGGGGCCCGAGGCCCCACCTGCACTTCGAATCCCGCACACCGAGGCGGGGCCCGAGGCGCACGTCTGCACCTCGGACCCCGCACCTGCCGCCGGCGCCTCCGCGCGCGGCCGGTCACCCCGTCGCCCGCTCCCCCCGCCACGGCAGCTCCGCCGTCACCCGGGTCGGGCCGCCCGTCGGTGAGTCCACGATCAGGATCCCGTCGACCGCGTCCAGGCGTTCCGCCAGCCCCGCGAGGCCTGAGCCCGCGGAGACGTCGGCGCCGCCTACGCCGTTGTCGACGACCTGCACCAGCAGCCGGCCGTCCACCCGCCACACGTCCACCGCGGCCCACGTGGCCCGCGAGTGCTTGCTGATGTTCTGCAGCAGTTCGGAGACGGTGAAGTAGGCGATGCCCTCGATGGCGGGCGCGGGCCGTTCCGTGAGGTCGACCTCCACCTGCACCGGCACCGTGCACCGGGAGGCGACGGCCGACAGCGCGGCGTCCAGGCCGCGGTCCGTCAGCACCGCCGGATGGATGCCGCGGGCCAGGTCCCGCAGTTCCTGCAGCGCCGTCTTCACCTCGCCGTGCGCCTCGTCCACCATCCGCGCCGCCGCCTGCGGATCCTCCGTCAGCTTCTCCTTCGCCAGACCCAGATCCATGGCCAGCGCCACCAGCCGCGCCTGCGCCCCGTCGTGCAGGTCCCGCTCGATGCGCCGCAGGTCGGCGGCGGCCGTGTCGACCACGACCCCCCGGTCCGACTCCAGCTCCACCACCCGCGCCGACAGCCGCGACGGCCCCAGCAGGCCGTGCACCAGCAGCCGGTCCACCATCGTCAGCGCCCGCACGATCCACGGCGTGGCCAGCGTGAACAGCAGCCCCACCAGCGCGGTGACGGTGATCTCGAAGGGGTTGTCGAGATAGACGCTGTGCGTCGAGTCGCCGTACAGCTGGATCCCGCCCTGACCGGCGTACACCGGGAAGACCCAGAACCACAGGGGGTACGTCAGCAGGGCCCAGCCGTAGGCCCAGAAGTTCACGGCGACGACGAAGGAGAACACCGACCACGGGAACTGCACCACCGCGTACAGCAGCGTCCGCCACGAGGTGCCGCTCTTGAGCACGGCCCCCATCCAGGCCAGCACGCCCTGCTTCCTCATCCGCAGCGGCTCCGGATCGGCCACCTCCAGCCGCAGCATTCCGCGTGCCCGGGCCCGCTCCAGCGCCCCGAACCCCCGGCAGCCGGCCAGTCCCGCCGCCAGCACCGGGACGCCGAGGAACGTCACCAGCAGGCCCGCCCCCAGCGACACCATCGTGACGGCGTAGACGAACAGCAGGATCCCGATCGGCAGACTCAGCAGCACGTACCCGAACTCACGCCAGCTGCGCGCCTCGAACGGCGCCCGCAGCCCGGCGGGCAGCCGCCGCCGACGCTCCCCGGCGAGACCGAGGCCCAGGCCGCTGTCGTACCCGAGCCCGCTGCCGTACCCGTGGCCGGGCCCGCTGTCGTACCCGTATCCGGGCCCGCCGTCGTGCCTGTCGTGGCCGTGCCCGTCTCCGTGCGCGTAGCCCTGTCCGTATTCCGTGGCCATCGGTGCCGTCCCGTTCTACTCGTCCCGCTGGTCCCGCGGCTGTCCTGTCCGTACCTCCACACTGCTGCGCCGCAGGTCCGCGGACCATGGAGTCCGTCGGCGTCTTGGGCGGGGGGTTTTCCCTACCGTTCCTGAAGACTGAGCGGGAGTGAGTCCTGTTGCCAGGGCTGTTGCTCAGCCGGACGCCCCGAGCGGTGTTGGGTGTCCTGGTCGCCCGCGTTCGCTCCGTGTCCGGCGCGCACGGATCGTGTCCGTGGTCCGGGGACGCGGGGGCGGGTTTCCTCACGCCCCGGGGTGCCCGGTCGGGCCTGGGCGGTCCGATGCCCCTGCTCGTCACTCCGGTGAGCAGGGGCGGTGCCGCCCTCCCCCAGTGCCTCAAGGGCCTGGGGGAGGTACCCCCAGCCGGATCGGGTGTCCCAGGGCGCGCCGTCCGATCGCCACGGCGGCTGCACGTGCCACAGCCCGGACACTCACTCAAGCACGCCAGAACGCACCTGTGCGCAGTCAGCCACCGGCAGTTCACAACCCCTTTTCGGGGGCGCCCTTCTCCGGGGCGCGCTCCCGCCAGGGCAGTTCCGCCGTGACCGTGGTCGGTCCGCCCTGCGGGGAGTCGATGACGAACAGCCCGTCGACGGCGCCCAGCCGGTCGGCGAGCCCCTGCATCCCCGTGCCGCCGTCCAGGCGCGCGCCCCCGCGACCGTCGTCCCGCACCTGGATCAGCAGCCGGTCCCGCGTCCGCCACACCTCGACGGACGCGGTGCGCGCCCCGCTGTGCTTGCTGATGTTCTGCAGCAGTTCGGAGACGGTGAAGTAGGCGATGCCCTCGATGGCCGCGGCCGGCCGCGCCGTGAGGTCGACCGTCACCTTCACCGGCACGGTGCAGCGCGAGGCGACGGCCGACAGCGCGGCGTCCAGGCCGCGGTCCGTCAACACGGCGGGATGGATGCCGCGGGCCAGGTCCCGCAGCTCCTGCAGCGCGAGCTTCACCTCGCCGTGCGCCTCCGCGACCATCGTCGCGGCCGAGTCGGGGTCCTCCAGGAGCTTCTCCTTGGCCAGGCCGAGCCCCATCGCCAGGTTGACCAGACGGGCCTGTGCTCCGTCGTGCAGATCGCGCTCGATGCGCCGCAGGTCGGCGGCGGCCGTGTCGACCACGACTCCCCGGTCGGACTCCAGTTCGGCGATGCGCCGCTCCAGTTCGTCCGACGGTGACAGCAGTCCGCGCACCATCGCCCGGTCCGCGTTGGCGAGCCCCCGCGCGATGAACGGCAGCACCGGCCACAGCAGGAACAACGAGGTCAACGTGACGACGAAGGTGAGGATGCCCCACGGCAGCCGGACGAAGTCGTACAGCACCGCGCGCCAGGCCACCGGGTCCTTCAGCGTCATCCACAGCCAGGTCAGGAACCCGGTGCCGCGCCGGGGCAGCGGACTCGGCTCGTCCACGTGGACCCCGAGCAACGCCCTGGCACGGGCCCGCTCCATCCTGCCCAGCAGCCGCGAGCCGGTCAGCCCGGCCGCCAGCAGCGGGAAGCCGATCACCGTGACGGTCAGCCAGAACCCGGTGAACAGGACCGTCATCACGTAGACGAACCCGGCCAGCGCCACCGGGAAGTTCGCCAGCAGGTGCACGATCTCCCGCCACGTGTGCGGGTCGTAGGCGAAGCGGACGGGCGGCAGGGGATCGTCCGCGGCCGTTTCCCGGGCGCGGCTCGATGACGGGAGGCGTTCGGTCATATGGGCTAGCGTGCCGCGCGCCGCGCCGCCGCGCCATGAGGCGGACCGCCGCGATCGCCTGGGGAAAACCCCACCTCCGCATCTCAAGGTGTGACGGGCTGCTTACCGTCTCTTTATCAGGGCCTAGACTCCCGTGCGTACAGATCGTCGAACAGCAGCATCGAGGCCAGGGCCGCAGGTGGGCCGCACGGTCTCGGGCACACGGCCACGGGTCGTAAGGCCTCGGTCGTACGGTCACGGTCGTAGGGCCTTGACCGTACGGTCACGGGTGGTAGGGCCCTGTTCGTACGGTCACGGGTCGTACGGTCTCGGGCGTACGGCCACAGGAGACGCGGCCCGCGGGGTCGCAGGACAGGGAGCGAGGAGACGGACGTGCGGGAACCGACCGTCGTCGCGGCGGACTACTTCCAGTCGTACTCGGTCGTCGGACTGCTCGCCGTCGTGGGCGTGCTCTTCGTCGCCGTCGCCTTCGGGGCGAGCCGCCTGCTGCGCCCGGCCGTGCCGACCCCGGAGAAGCTCCTGACCTACGAGTGCGGCGTCGACCCCGTCGGCGAGGGCTGGGCCCACACCCAGGTCCGCTACTACGTCTACGCCTTCCTGTACGTCATCTTCGCCGTCGACTCGATCTTCCTCTTCCCCTGGGCGACGGTCTTCGCCGCCCCCGGCTACGGCGCGACGACCCTGGTCGAGATGTTCGTCTTCCTCGGCTTCCTGACCGTCGGCCTGCTGTACGCATACAAGAAGGGCGTCCTGGCATGGACGTGACGCCAGAAGTGAACACGCCGGAGCCCGTCCTCCTCCCGGACCCGGTCCTCCTGCCGGAGCCCGGCGGCCCTGCCGAGGGTCTCCCCGGTGGTCCTGCCGGTGGGCCGGCCGGTGGTCCTGCCGCCGAGGGCAGGGGGAGGCTGGGCGCGCTGGCCCGCCTCGCCCCGGAGCCGATGAAGGTCGTCCTGAACTGGGGCCGCCGCTACTCGCTCTGGGTCTTCAACTTCGGCCTCGCCTGCTGCGCGATCGAGTTCATCGCCGCGTCGATGGCCCGTCACGACTTCATCCGGCTCGGCGTGATCCCCTTCGCGCCCGGCCCGCGCCAGGCCGACCTGATGGTCGTCTCCGGCACGGTCACGGACAAGATGGCCCCCGCGGTGAAGCGCCTGTACGAGCAGATGCCGGAGCCGAAGTACGTCATCTCCTTCGGCGCCTGCTCCAACTGCGGCGGACCCTACTGGGACTCGTACTCGGTCACGAAGGGCGTCGACCAGATCATCCCGGTGGACGTGTACGTGCCGGGCTGCCCGCCGCGCCCGGAGGCGCTGCTGCAGGGCATCCTCAAGCTCCAGGAGAAGATCGCGCGCGAGTCGCTGGGGGAGCGGTACGGGTCGTCGGGCGCGGGCCGGCCCTCGGCGGCTGCCCTGCAGAGCGACCTGGTGCGACCGCCGGCCGGCGGAACCCGGACTTCCCCGGGGGAGGACCGATGAGCACGGTCGGCTGGCTCCCCGCCCCCGTCGAGGACCTCTTCGGCGCGGAGGCCATGGCCGAGGAGTCGTACGAGGTCCTGACGGTCGACGTCCCGCCGTCCTCCTGGATCTCCGCGCTGGAGACGGCGCGTACGACCCTCTCCTGCACCTACTTCGACTGGCTCAGCGCGGTCGACGAACCGGGCACCGGCTTCCGCGTCTCGGCGCACGTCGTCGCCCTGTCGCCGGTCCGCCGCCTGCTGCTGCGCACGACGGTTCCGCACGAGGCGCCGGTGCTGCCGAGCGCGGTGGACGTCTACGCCGGCGCGGCCTGGCACGAACGCGAGACGCACGAAATGTTCGGCGTCGCCTTCGAGGGCCACCCCGCCCTCGACCATCTGCTGCTGCCGGAAGGCTTCGAAGGCCACCCGCTGCGCAAGGACTTCGTCCTCGCGGCCCGCGTGGCCAAGGCCTGGCCGGGCGCCAAGGAACCCGGCGAGTCGGAGCACGGCGGCCCCAAGCGCCGCCAGATGCTGCCGCCGGGCGTCCCCGACCCGAACGAATGGGGCCCCCTCAAGGGCCAGCTTCCCCCTGCCCCGGCCCGCCCGGCCCGTGCGGCAGGCCGAGCCGCGGGCGAGCGGCCGGTGCGCGCGGCGACCGGGGAACGGCCGGCCCGAGCCGCGGGGGAGCGGCCGGTCCGGCGTACGCGTTCGGCGGCGGAAGGGTCCGTCAGCCAGGCGGGCGCCGGGACGGAGTCCGCAGGCGAGGGTGCGACATCTCCCACGACATCCCCGACGACATCCCCGACGGCATCTCCTGCGACACCTCGGGCCGGCGCGTCCCCGAACGCCGGTGCCGGTGACAGGGCTGCGGAGGCCGGAGCGCCCGCCGCCCCGCGGCGCGCGCGGAGCGTGAGCGAGGGGTCGGCGTCGCAGCGTGCGGGAGCGGGTGCTGCCCCGGCCGGTCCTCGCCGGGCGCGCAGCGCCTCGGAGGGTTCCGCGAGCCAGCGGGCCGCGTCGGGCGGGAAGACGGCCGGTGGCGAGGGAGCCGAGGATGCGCAGGCCCCGGGCACCGGGGACACGACCCCGCCCAAGGCGCCTCCGCCGACCACGGCGCCGAACGCCCCGCGCAGTCCGGACGCCCCTTGGCACCACGCCCGCCCGGCCTTCGACGAGCCGGAGACCCCCACCCCTGAGGCCCGGGCCCCCGGCGCCCCCGAAGCCGAGGGTTCCGCTGGCGATGGCTCCGAGGTGCAGGGCTCCGATGGCAAGGGCTCCGGTGCCCCCGTGGACTCCGATGCCTCGGCGGGCTCCGAACCTGCCGAAGAGGCTCGGGCCCCCGAAGAGGCTCGGGCCCCCGAAGAGGCTCAAGCCCCCGAAGACCGCGACACCCCCACCCCCGACGACCACCCCGCAGGAGGCCCGCAGTGAACGACGCTCTCGACGTCGCCCTGCGACTCCTGATCGTCTTCGTCGTCTTCCTCACCTTCCCGCTGATCATCGGCCAGACCGAGCACAAGGTGATGGCCCACATGCAGGGCCGCCTCGGACCGATGTACGCCGGAGGCTTCCACGGCTGGGCCCAGCTCGTCGCGGACGGAGTGAAGTTCGCGCAGAAGGAGGACGTGGTCCCCGCGGGAGCGGACCGCCGCATCTTCCAGCTCGCCCCCGCCGTGGCCCTCCTGCCGTACCTCCTGGTCCTCCTCGCCATCCCCATCGGGCCGGGCGAGGGCGCCGTCGGCCAGGTCCTGGACGCGGGCGTGTTCTTCGTGCTCGCGGTGATGGGCGTGGGCGTCCTCGGCGCACTCATGGCCGGCTGGGCCAGCGCCAACAAGTTCTCCCTCCTCGGTGGCCTGCGCACCGCCGCCCAGCTCCTCGCCTACGAACTTCCGATGCTGCTCGCCGCCGCCTCGGTGGCCATGGCCGCCGGCACGGTCTCGCTCCCGGGCATCCTCGACGCGTTCCACTGGTGGTGGCTGCCCTGGCAGATCATCGGCGCGATCGTCTTCTTCGTCGCCGGGCTCGCCGAACTCCAGCGACCGCCGTTCGACATGCCGGTCGCCGACTCCGAGATCATCTTCGGCGCCTACACCGAGTACACCGGTCTCCGCTTCGCGCTGTTCCTCCTCGCCGAGTACGCCGGGATCGTCGTCCTGTGCGGCCTGACCACCGTCCTCTTCCTGGGCGGCTGGCACGGTCCCTGGGGTGCCGACGGCCTCGGCTGGGTCTGGACGCTGCTGAAGACCGCCGTGCTCGCCTTCGTCGTCATCTGGCTCCGCGTGACCTACCCCCGCCTGCGCGAGGACCAGCTCCAGAAGCTCTCCTGGACCCTCCTCGTCCCCCTCTCCCTCGCCCAGATCGCCCTCACCGGCATCGTCAAGGTGGTGATCCAGTAGCTATGGCCCCCATCCCCGGCAGCGGCCTGGCCAAGGGTCTGGCCGTCACCCTCCGCACGATGACGAGGAAGACCGTCACCGCGCAGTACCCCGACGTCCAGCCCGACCTCCCGCCCCGCACCCGCGGCGTGATCGGCCTGTTCGAGGAGAACTGCACGGTCTGCATGCTCTGCGCCCGCGAGTGCCCGGACTGGTGCATCTACATCGACTCCCACAAGGAGACGATCCCGGCGACGACCCCCGGCGGCCGCGAACGCAGCCGCAACGTCCTCGACCGCTTCGCCATCGACTTCTCCCTGTGCATGTACTGCGGTATCTGCATCGAGGTCTGTCCTTTCGACGCCCTGTTCTGGTCCCCGGAGTTCGAGTACGCCGAGACCGACATCCGCGACCTCACCCACGAGCGCGACAAACTCCGCGAGTGGATGTGGACGGTTCCCGCCCCGCCCGCCCTCGACCCCGGCGCGGAGGAACCGAAGGAGATCGCCGCCGCCCGCAAGACCGCCGAAAAGCTCGCGGCCCAGCAGGCCGAGCAGGCGCAGCAGGCCCAGCAGGTCGAGCAGGCCCCGCCGGACACCGCACCGCAGGCGGACGAGCAGGCCCGCGCCGCCGAGCAGCCCGGCCGCGCGGTGGGCGACTCCGCGCAGCAGACCGACCGGCCGGGGCAGGAGGGACAGCCGTGACCTTCGTCTCCGCCGTGGCGGCCACCGCGACGGCCGCCCACACCACGACCACGACGGCCGCAACCCGCGGTTTCCTCTCCCCGACGGGCGTCGAGATCGCCTTCGTCCTCGTCGGCCTGGTCACCCTCGGCGCCGCCCTCGTCACCGTCACCACCCGGCAGCTCGTGCACGCCGCCCTGTGGCTGGTCGTGGCCCTCGGCGGCCTGGCCGTCGAGTACCTGCTGCTCACCGCCGAGTTCATCGCCTGGGTGCAGGTCCTCATCTACGTCGGTTCCGTCGTCGTCCTCCTGCTGTTCGGGCTGATGCTCACCAAGGCCCCCATCGGCCGCTCCCCGGACGCCGACTCCGGCAACCGCTGGGCCGCCCTCACGGTCGCGGTCGCCGCCGCGGCCGCCCTGGTCTGGGTCGTCGTCGACGCGTTCCGCACCACCTGGATCGACCTGGACGGCCCGGCCGCCGGCTCCACCGAGGCCACCGGAGCGAGCCTCTTCCAGAACTGGGTCCTCCCCTTCGAGGCCCTCTCCGTGCTCCTCCTCGCCGCGCTGGTCGGCGCGATCGTCCTGTCCCGCAAGGCCAAGGCCGAAGGCGCCGAACAGACCGCCAAGGGTGGTGTCCGCTGATGCACCTCGCCTATCCCGCCGTCCTCTCCGCCCTCCTGTTCTGCACGGGCCTGTACGGCGTCCTCGCCCGCCGCAACGCGATCCTCGTGCTGATGTCGGTCGAGCTGATGCTCAACGCCGTCAATCTCAACCTGGTCGCCTTCGACGTCTGGCTCAGCAGGACCGTCGAGGAGACCCTGCACTCCGGCCAGGCGCTGACCCTCTTCACCATCGCCATCGCCGCCGCCGAGATCGGCATCGGCCTGGCGATCGTCCTCGCCGTCCACCGCAATCGCGGCAGCGCGGACATCGACAAGCTCCGCGACAGCGCCGAGGGCCACGGGCCCGACGACCCCGACAGCGACGCCGCCGCGTCCGACCAGGCCGGACAGGCCGGACCGACCGAGCAGGCCGAGAAGGCTGAGGCCTCCGCGTGACCACGACCACCCTCGCCGTCCTCGTCCCCCTCCTGCCGTTCCTGGGAGCGGCCGCGGGCCTGCTCCTGGGCCGATCGGCGCCCGGGTTCGTACGCCCCCTCGCCGTCCTGCCGCCCCTCACCTCCCTCGTGCTGGCCGTACTGGTCGCCGCGCGTCAGGGCGGCGGCCGCGCCGTCGACGCCGTCTCCGAGCTCACTCCCACCGGCTCGGTCCCGGTCGAACTCGCCTTCCACATCGACGGCTTCGCCGCCCTCGTCGCCGTCCTGGTCGGCGTCGTCGCCTCGTGCGTGCAGATCTACTCCACGGGCTACCTGCGGGACGACCCGCGCTACCCGTCGTACGCGGCCCTCGTCTCCCTGTTCACCTCCGCGATGCTGCTCGTCGTCTACTCCGGCGACCTGATCGTGCTGCTGGTCGGCTGGGAGATCATGGGCATCTGCTCGTACTTCCTCGTCGGCCACTACTGGGAGACCCCGGAGGCCCGCGCCGCCTCCATCAAGGCCTTCCTGGTGACCAAGCTCGGTGACGTCCCCTTCCTGATCGGTCTTTTCGCGCTCGCCACCGAAGCCGGTTCCTTCCGCATCACGAGGATCCTCGGCACCGTCGCGAGCGGCGGACTCGACCACCCGACGCTGATCGCCCTGCTGCTCCTGGCCGGCGTGGCGGGCAAGTCGGCCCAGTTCCCGCTGCACACCTGGCTCCCCGACGCCATGGCGGGCCCCACGCCCGTCTCCGCGCTGATCCACGCCGCGACCATGGTCGCCGCCGGTGTCTACTTCATCGCCCGTCTCCTCCCCGTCTTCCAGGCCTCCTCGGCCGCGATGGTCGTCCTCGCCGTCATGGCCGCCGTCACGATGCTCGGCTCCGGTCTCGCCGCCCTCGCCCAGGACGACATCAAGCGGGTCCTCGCCTACTCGACGATCGGCCAGCTCGGCTACATGACCGGCGCCCTCGCCGTCGGCGACCGGTCGGCCGCCGTCTTCCACCTCCTGTCCCACGGCGCCTTCAAAGCGCTGCTGTTCCTCGCGGCAGGCGTGATCATCCACGCCGCCGGCACCAACTCGCTGGCCGCCATGTCCCGCATGCGCCACCTGCGCGACCGCGTCCCCGACGCCTACTGGACGATGACCGTGGCGCTCCTCGCGCTCGCCGCGATCCCGCCGTTCAGCGGCTTCTTCTCCAAGGAGTCCGTCCTCGGCGCCGCCGAGCACGTCGCCACCGGCCACACCGAGCACGCACCCGGAGCGGCGGGCTGGACCGTCCTCGTCGCCGGACTGCTCACCGCGCTGCTCACCGCTGCGTACGCGACGCGCCTGTGGCTGCTGGCCTTCCGCGGACACGGCGCGGAGGCCCCGGACCACGGCCGCCAGCCCCTCACCATGACCGTCGTGCTCTGGGTGCTCGCCGTCCCGTCCCTCGCCTTCGGCGGGTTCGCCTTCCGGGTCCTGCCCGACTGGTTCGACGGCCGTGACCTCGCCCCGACCCTGACCACCTCCGTCCTCGGCACGGGCGTGGCCCTCGTCGGCGGCATCGTCACCTACGCCGCCTGGCGGCACACCACGGCGCTCGCGGCACGCGAACCGCTCGGCGCGGTCGCCGCCCACCCCGAGGGCGACGCCGGGCACGTCGAGGCCGCAGCCATCGCCGCCCACGCACCCGCGTACGGAGGCGTCGCCCACGCACCCGACCCGGCCGACCCCGGACGGTTGCTGCTCGGCCCGCTGCACCGGCACGCGGCCGTCGGCTTCCGCCTCGACGCCGTGTACGCGGCCCTCTTCGTCCGCCCGGTCCAAGCCGCGGCGGATCTCGTCCGGTTCCTCGACCGCGAGGTCGTCGAGACCTACGTACGCGGTGCGGGCGCCCTACCCCGTCTGCTGGGCGCTGCCGTACGGCGCGCCCAGACCGGCAATGTGCAGACCTATGTGAGCGCGCTGCTCGCCGGCACCGTCGTCCTGGTGGTCGCCGCCGTCCTCGTCGCCACGGGAGCGTGAGCAGGCGTGATCGATATCAGCGAGTCCGTGATGCAGTTCCTTCTGGCGTTCGTCGTCGTCGGCCCGCTGCTCGGCGCGGCCGCCGCTCTCCTGCCGGCCCCGCCCGGGCTGAAGGGGAAGTCGCCCGAGCAGGCCGTGCTGCGGCACGGCGTGACCGTGACCGGCGTGGTCCTCGTCGCCGCGATCGTCCTCGCGCTCGGCTTCGACCACGACCATCCGTCGAAGATGCAGGCCACGACCGACATCAGCTGGATCCCCGCACTCCACGTGCGGATCCACCTCGGCATCGACGGCATCTCCCTCCCCCTTCTGGTCCTGACCGCGCTGCTGACCTTCCTCTGCGCGCTGTACTCCTACTTCAAGATGCCCGCGGGCCCGACCCCGAAGGCGTTCGTCGCACTGCTGCTCGTCCTCGAGTCCGGCACCCTCGCGACCTTCGCCGTCCTCGATCTGCTGCTGTTCTTCCTCGCGTTCGAGACGGTGCTCATCCCGATGTACTTCCTCATCGCCCGCTGGGGCGGCGAGGGACGCCAGGCCGCCGCCTGGCGCTTCATCCTCTACACACTGCTCGGCTCGGTCGTCATGCTGCTCGGCCTGCTCCTGATCGGAATCAAGGCGGGCACGTTCGACATGATGGCACTCGCCACTGACAACGGCCGGTCGCTGACCACATCCGTGCAGGTCATCGCCGTTCTGGCGATCGGGATCGGGCTCGCCGTCAAGACGCCGATGTGGCCGCTGCACAGCTGGCTGCCCGACGCGCACACCGCCGCGCCGACCGTCGGCTCGGTCCTGCTCGCCGGCGTCCTGCTGAAGATGGGTACGTACGGTTTCGTCCGCATCCTCCTTCCGGTGGCCCCGGACGGCTTCCACACCTTCGCGCCCTACCTCGCCGCCTTCGCCGTCGTCGGGATCATCTACGGATCGCTGGCCTGTCTGGCCCTCGCCAAACAGGGCGCGAAGGGCGACCTCAAGCGCCTCATCGCCTACTCCTCCGTCGGCCACATGGGCTTCGTCCTGCTCGGCATCGCCACCATGTCCCCGACCGGCGTGAACGGCGCCCTGTTCGCCAACATCGCCCACGGCCTCATCACCGGCCTGCTGTTCTTCCTGGTCGGCGCGCTCAAGGACCGCACCGGCACCACCGACCTCGACACCCTGGCCCTCCCGTCGCCCGACCACCGCCCCTCAACGAGCGGCTCCGCCGCGCCGAATGAATTCCGGACCGGCGCCGGCCTCTACGGCAAGGCCCCGCGCCTCGGCGGCCTGCTGGCGTTCGGCGCCGTCGCCTCGCTCGGCCTGCCCGGCCTCGCCGGCTTCTGGGGCGAGATGCTCGCCCTGTTCGGCGCCTTCGAACCCGCCGCGGACCTCAGCCGCCCCGCCTTCCTCACCTTCATGGCCATCGGCGCGTTCGGCACGCTGCTGACGGCGGCGTACATGCTCGTCGTGGTCCGCCGCGTCTGCATGGGCGCCGTACCGCAGCAGGCGCCGGCCCTCGCCGACGTCCACGCCTACGAGTTCGCGGCGTGGACGCCGCTCGTCGCCCTCACCGTCGTCGCCGGACTGTGGCCCAAGGTTCTCCTCGGTCTCACCGACCCGGCCGTGCAGCAGCTCCTCGCAGGAGGCACCCGATGAGCCACCTCGCCCAGCCGGCGGCCGCGAACCTCGTCCAGTCCGTCGACTGGCTCGCCATCGCGCCGCCCACCCTCGCCGCGGTCGTCGCCCTCGTCGTCCTGGTCGCCGACCTGTTCGTCGGCGAGGCCAGGAAACCGCTGCTCGGCTGGGTCTCCGTCGCCGGACTCGCCGCCTCCGCGGCCCTGCTGCTGCCCCTCCTCGACGGCGACCGCTCCACCTTCTGTCTGAAGGACGGCGCCGGCGCCTGCAGCTACACCGCGGACCGCTTCACCCTCGTCATCCAGTTCCTCGTTCTCGGCGGCGCCCTCCTCTCCGCCCTGCTGTCGGTCACCGCCCTGAAGGACGCCGACCGGCGGCTCCCCGAAGGGGAGTACTGGTTCCTGCTGCTGTCCTCGGCGGCCGGCGCGGCCCTCCTGCCCGCCTCCCGTGACCTCGCCACCCTCGTCGTCGCCCTGGAGGTCGCCTCCCTGCCCGCCTTCGCCCTGGTCGGCATCCGGCACGGCGACAAGAAGTCCTCCGAGGCGGCCCTGAAGTTCTTCCTGTCGTCGGTCACCGCCACCGCCGTCAGCCTCCTCGGCATCAGCTTCGTCTACGCCTCCACCGGCACCCTCTACCTCACCCAGGTCGCCGGCCGGATCCAGCACGTCGACGGACAGCTGCACACCCTCGCCCAGACCGGCGTCGTCCTCACCCTCGTCGGCTTCGCCTTCAAGACCGCCGCGGTGCCCTTCCACTTCTGGGTGCCGGACACCTACGTGGGAGCGCCCCTGCCGATCGCCGCCTACCTGTCGGTCGTCGGCAAGGCGGTCGGCTTCTCCGGCCTGATCCTCGTCACCGTCGTCGCCTTCCCGTCGTACGCCGACGTCTGGGGTCCCGCCCTCGCCGCCCTGGCCGCGCTCACCATGACCGTCGGCAACGTCGGCGCCCTGCGCCAGCAGGCCACGCGCGCGTACAGCGCCGTACGCCTCCTCGCCTGGTCGTCCGTGGGCCAGGCCGGCTACCTCCTGGTGCCGATCGCCGCGGCCGCCTACTCCGACGACGCCGAGCGCTCGGTCGGCTCCACGCTCGCGTACGCCCTCATGTACGCCGCCGTCAACCTCGGCGCCTTCGCGGTGGCCGCCCTGGTGGGCCGCACCCGGTCCGCCAACCGCATCACGGACTACCGCGGCCTCTACGCGAGCAACCCGCTCGCCGCCCTCCTGCTGGCCTTCTTCCTGCTCTGCCTGGCCGGCCTGCCGCCCGGCGTCATCGGCCTGTTCGCCAAGGTCACCGTGTTCTCCGCGGCCGTCGACGCGGGACTCGGCTGGCTGGCCGTGGTGATGGCGGTCAACGTCGTGATCGCGCTCTTCTACTACCTCCAGTGGACCGCCCTGCTGTTCCGGACCCCCGAAGGCGAGCCCGTCAGCCACCGCCTCCCGGCGCCGCTCACCGCCGCCGTCACCCTCACCGGCGTCGTCGGCGTCGCCCTGTCCGGAGCCCCCCAACTCGTCCTGCGGTTCGCCGACACGACGCTCTTCTGAGCCTCCGGCGCTCCCGGCCGTCCGACCGCGCCCCTCACCTCACCCGGACGGCTCAACGGGCAGCCCGCGCGCACAAGGGAACTAGCGACCCTCGCCTGGCGTTGACCAGAGCGGGAGGGTCCACTGGACGTGACACCACGGCACCGGTGGCTCGGAGACAGCGAGCAAGATCCGCAAGCAATGGGTTCCCCTGCTGCACCACATGGAGGGCGTACCGTGCACCGCCGGCACAACGGACTGAGGACCGCAGTACTCCTCGGGGGACTGTCCGCCCTCATCATCGTCATCGGCAGCTTCTTCGGCCGCACGGGGCTGGTCGTCGCGGTCCTGGTCGCGCTGGGCACGAACGCGTACGCGTACTGGAACAGCGACAAGCTGGCGCTACGCGCGATGCGCGCCCGCCCGGTGAGCGAGTTCGAGGCCCCGGCGCTCTACCGCATGGTCCGAGAGCTCTCCACCCAGGCCCGTCAGCCCATGCCGCGCCTGTACATCTCCCCTACGGAGGCCCCCAACGCCTTCGCGACCGGCCGCAACCCGCGCAACGCCGCCGTGTGCTGCACCGAAGGCATCCTGCGCATCCTCGACGAACGCGAGCTGCGCGGTGTCATCGGCCACGAGCTCAGCCACGTCTACAACCGCGACATCCTGATCTCGTCGGTCGCCGGCGCCCTCGCCTCCGTGATCATGTTCCTGGTCAACTTCGCCTGGCTCATCCCGATCGGCCGCTCGGACGACGACGACGGCCCCGGCCTCCTCGGCATGCTGCTGATCATGATCCTGGGCCCGCTCGCGGCGAGCCTGATCCAGCTGGCCATCAGCCGCTCCCGGGAGTACGAGGCCGACGCGTCCGGCGCCCAGCTCACCGGCGACCCCCTCGCACTCGCCGGCGCCCTGCGCAAGCTGGAGACGGGCACCAAGCAGCTGCCGCTGCCGCCCGAGCCGCGCATCGAGACCGCGAGCCACATGATGATCGCGAACCCCTTCCGCCCCGGCCAGGGGCTCTCCAAGATGTTCTCGACGCACCCGCCGATGGCGGAACGTATCGCCCGGCTCGAGAAGATGGCAGGTCGTCTCCAGTGAAAACCATCCTGAACGTCATATGGCTCGTCCTGAGCGGCTTCTGGCTGTTCCTCGGATACCTGGCGGCGGGCATCCTCCTGTGCGTCACCATCATCGGCATACCGTTCGGCGTCGCGGCCTTCCGCATCGGCGTCTACGCCCTGTGGCCCTTCGGGTACACGACGGTCGAGCGGCGCGACGCCGGTGCGCCCTCCTGCCTCGGCAACGTCCTCTGGCTGGTCCTCGCGGGCTGGTGGCTGGCGATCGCGCACATCGTCACGGGCCTCGCGTTGTGCGTCACCATCATCGGGATCCCGTTCGGTATCGCCAACTTCAAGCTGATCCCGGTCTCGCTGATGCCGCTCGGGCGCGAGATCGTGCGGACGGACCAAGCCTTCGCATCGCGCTGAGCAGGGGCGATGCCGTCAGGGGCGGCCCGTCCGCCCCCGTCCGGGTGACCAGGTTTTCCACAGCCCGACGGCTGTCCACAGGCCGGCCCGGTTGTCAGTGCCGCGCTGCATCATGAACCCATGACCGAGAACGGGCAGTTGCCGGCACGAGTGGCCGAGAAGGCGCGGAACACCCGTCCCTGGGGCTGGACTTCGCTCCCTGCCCCCGTCGACGCGGCCACCCTGACCCGCGCCGAGGCAGCCCTGGGCTTCCCCCTGCCCCCGCTGCTCGCCGACCTCTACCTGCGGATAAGAGACGGCGGATTCGGTCCGGAGTACGGCCTGTTGCCCCTGCTCGACGGCCCGCCCGCCGGCGAGCCCGCCGCCGTCGTGCAGTACCTCGCCAACCGCGCCGACGCCCGCAAGAACCCCGACTGGCCCTGGCCCGAGGGCGTCCTGCCGATATCCCACTGGGGCTGCGCCATGTACGCGTGCGTGGACTGCCACAGCCCTCAGGCGCCGGTCCTGCTCTTCGAGCCGAACGCGGACGACGCCGACCACGCCTGGTTCATCGACGCTCCGAGCCTCACGGAATGGCTGCGCGCCTGGGTCGACGGCACGGGCTGGTACGAGGAGACGAACGAGGACATGGACCTGGCGCCCTGGACCGACGTCCGCATACGCACGACACGGACGGGAGCCTGACGCGGGCCCGAGGCGGCACAGGACGGCAGCACAGGACGACCGCGCACGCGCGGCGGTGCCCGCGGCAGTGCGCCCGGCGGTGCGCCCACATCGTCGACCGCCGGCCCGGTCCGTCAGGTGTCGCCCCCTGCCCCTCCCCGCGCCCTCGGCACGTCCCACAGCCGTGACCCCCCATCCCGCGCCCGCCCCTTGCCCCGGCGCGCTACCGGGCGGTCATCCACCGTCGCGCCCAGAACGCGACCACACCCACCACCAGCACACCAGCGCCCACGACCACCGACACGGCCGGCAGCGAGAAAGCCAGGACCACGCAGCCGAAGAGGCCGAGCGCCGGCAGCGCCCGCGCCGTCGCAGCCCGGTCGAGGGTCCAGGCCGAGGCGTTGGCCACCGCGTAGTACGCCAGCACACCGAAGGAGGAGAAGCCGATGGCGCCCCGCACGTCCACCGTGGCGGCGAGCACGGCCACCAGCGCGCCCACGGCCAGTTCGGCCCGGTGGGGCACCTGGAAACGGGGATGCACGGCCGACAGCGCGCCGGGCAGGTGCCGGTCCCTGGCCATGGCCAGCGTGGTCCGCGAGACGCCCAGGATCAGGGCGAGCAGCGAACCCAGCGCGGCCACGGCGGCGCCGACCCGCACCACCGGCGCCAGCCCCGGCACCCCGGCCGCCCGCACCGCGTCGGCCAGCGGAGCGGCCGCGTGCCCGAGCCGGTCGGCACCCAGCACGGAAAGGACGGCCACCGCCACGCTCGCGTACACGACGAGCGCGATGCCCAGGGCCAGCGGGATCGCCCGCGGGATGGTGCGCGCCGGATCCCGCACTTCCTCGCCGAGCGTGGCGATGCGCGCGTACCCGGCGAACGCGAAGAACAGCAGACCGGCCGCCTGCAGCACCCCGCCCGCGCCGCCGGACGCCCCGACGTCCAGCCGTCCGGCGTCGGACGCGCCGGAGCCCAGACACACGACCACCACGGAAGCGAGGACAGCCAGGACCACCGCCACGATCGCCCGTGTCAGCCAGGCGGACTTCTGGATGCCGCCGTAGTTCACCGCGGTCAGCGCCACCACGGCCGCGACGGCGACGGCGTGCGCCTGCGCGGGCCACACGTACGTCCCCACGGTGAGTGCCATCGCCGCACAGGAGGCCGTCTTCCCGACCACGAACGACCAGCCCGCGAGATAACCCCAGAACTCCCCGAGCCGCTCGCGCCCGTACACGTAGGTGCCGCCCGACGCCGGGTAAACGGCGGCCAGCCGTGCCGACGCCGTGGCGTTGCAGTAGGCGACCACGGCGGCCACCGCGAGCCCGAGCAGCAGCCCGGACCCGGCCGCGCGTGCCGCGGGCCCCAGTGCGGCGAAGATCCCCGCCCCGACCATCGAGCCGAGCCCGATCACGACGGCGTCCGCCACGCCGAGAGTGCGCCGTAGTTCGGGAGTTTCGGCGGCCGAACCGGACTGTGTCATTTCTCGCACCCTACTGATCAGCGCAACCGGGGGATGCCGCGGTGACGTCCTCCTCGACAACGCAGCGCGAACACAGGCGCGGCACGACGCACAGCGGGCCCGGACCGCAGTCACAGGACCGGGACGGTGCGGGCACAGCAAAGAAGGGCAGGTTCACGGCATGACCATCATCAGCTGGATCCTCCTGGGGCTGTTGGCCGGGGCCATCGCCAAGTTCCTGCTGCCGGGCCGCGACCCGGGCGGCTTCATCGGCACGACGCTCATCGGCATCGCGGGCGCGTTCGTCGGCGGCTGGATATCGGCCCGTTGGCTGGACCACCCGATCACCAAGGACTTCTACGACGGTGCGACCTGGGCCGCGGCGATAGGCGGTTCACTGGTCCTGCTGATCGTCTACCGGATCCTGTTCGGCAACTCGCGCGACTGAGCGCGCCCTGAACCGCGGCCGGCAGCGGGGAAGGACGGGCCCCTGTCGGGCATACGCCCTCCCCTGCCGTCGGCACGCAAGCCTCCCCGGTCCCAACCTCCGGCATCCGCCGCGCAGTTGCCGACGGCGGACGCGGAGAGGGCGCGAGACGGGCACCTCGGCCCGGCTCACGCCCTCTCCGTGCCGGGGGCACCGGCCGGTGACTCGCTCACCGATAGTTGACGAACTGCATCGCGAAGTCGAAGTCCTTGCCCTTCAGGAGGGCGATCACGGCCTGCAGGTCGTCCCGGCTCTTGGAGCTGACCCGCAGTTCCTCGCCCTGCACCTGGGCCTTGACGCCCTTGGGGCCCTCATCGCGGATGATCTTCGCGACCTTCTTCGCGTTCTCCTGGGAGATGCCCTCCTGGATCGACGCGAAGATCTTGTACTCCTTGCCGGAGAGCTGGGGCTCGCCCGCCTCCAGGGCCTTCAGCGAGATGCCGCGCTTGATCAGCTTGGACTGGAAGACGTCGAGGACGGCCTTGACGCGGTCCTCCGAGTTCGCCTCCATCAGGATCTTCTCGCCGGACCACGAGATCGAGGCACCCACGCCCTTGAAGTCGTAGCGCTGTGAGATCTCCTTGGCGGCCTGGTTGAGGGCGTTGTCGACCTCCTGCCGCTCGACCTTCGAGACGATGTCGAAACTGGAGTCGGCCATGTCCTGTGGCTCCTTGTATCAGAGTGCGTATCGGGTGCGTGACGGCGTACGTGGGGGCGACCGCCGAGCCCGGCGTGATCCGGGCCGCATCCGGACAAGCCTAGTCACCTGCCGCCCTCCGGGAGCAGATCAATCGGGTGGCGAAGCACCCCTGTGCATCGGGTATTGTTTACGTCGTTGCCAGGGAGCACCGCCGAAAAGCGGTTCACCCGGCATCAACCCCGGCGGTGTGCCCGAGCGGCCAAAGGGAGCAGACTGTAAATCTGCCGGCTCAGCCTTCCCAGGTTCGAATCCTGGCGCCGCCACACTGGGGAAGACCCCCTCCGAACTGCGACAAAGCAGAGCGGAGGGGGTCTCTTCATGTTTCAGGGTGATCTTTCGCGCGCCGGCGCCCTGGGCCGTCGCCGTCGCCGTAGGCGGCCCAGGGCGTGGCAGTTACCTCGTGATCGTCACCCGGAGAGAGGCCAGGTCCGGGCTCGGGGCGGGCTCGTTGCTGCCGGCGGACAGCGGCTGAGCAGCCGTGGTCTGTGACACCACGCCCTTGTAGTACGGCGTGTAGACGTAGTGGGTGCCCACTCCGATGGCCGCACCGATCTTGGGGACGACGGACGCGTCGACCGACGCCCCGCCGCCGAAGACGGCCACGTGGTACATGCTCGACGACATGCGCATCAGGTACCGCTTGGTGTCGTACGGCAGCGAGGTGGGGTCGGTCCACAGCAGCGGACCGTACGTGGTCATCGCCGACGACGCGGAGACACCGTCGCGCCAGCTGCCCACGGAGGCCACCGCGGCGTTCGAAGGCAGCGACCACCACAGGTCGGCGAGCCGCATGGCGTTCGACTGCGGAGTGGCGCCGGCGACCCGGTAATAGCTGTACTTGCTTGGCCAGCTCGGCATCTTGCCGGCGTTGTACGCCTTGGCCAGCGCCGACTCGGCGTCGGTCCCCACCGTGATGATTTTCGTCGTGCTCGGGCTGTACTTGTTGAGGTACCCGTAGACCGACGACGTCATGGTCGTGCCGTCGGTCAGCAGGACGCTCGCGGTTCCGGAACCGCCCATGGAACCGGCGGCGGAGCTCGCTGCCAGGGCGTTGTGGTAGTCGGTGCCGGTTGCCAGGAAGATGTACTTCGGCGTGCTGGTGACGGTCTTCGCCACGGCCACCGAGGTGGAGTAGCGCGAGGTGCCGGACAGCCGCTTGGCCACGTATCCGAGCGACGTCACCTTGGACGCCACCGTGCTGTTGAGGATCGTGCTCCCGCCGATCAGGTAGACCGTCTTGCCCTTCGGCAGCATGCGCTTGAGTTCCGTCTGCACCGAGGAGTCCAGGACCGTGCGGGAGGTCATCAGCACCGGCCCCCGCTTCTTGCCGGCCAGCGATGTCGCGGTCGTGGCGTACGCCGCGTCGGACTTGCTGATGAGCACGGCCGCGTTGGCGTTCTTCAACCCGGGAGTGCTCGTACCGACGGTGTTCCAGGTCCACTTGGACGCGGCGATGTTCGTGCCGTAGTTGTCGGAACCCCAGACACGGGAGATCGCGTTGTCACGGAGCGGCTGCCAGGCGACGTTGGTGCCGTCGGCCATGGGCACCTGGGTCTGCGTACCCGTGCCGAGGTCGTGGATCCAGACCTGCGGGCCCTGGGCGACGTCCGGATTTCCCGAGACGTAGATGTCGTACGCGATCCGGCCGCCCTGTGGCGACCAGGCGGGACGGTAGTGGTCGGTCGCGTCCGTGGTGAGCTGGGTGAGACCGGTGCCGTCGGTCCTGACCGTGAAGATCTGCTCGTGCCCGTCGACCGGCCGGGTGAAGGCCACCGACTGGCCGTCGGGGGAGATGCTCGGCTCGTTGGCGTCGGCGGCCACCTTGGTGAACGCGCCGGAACGGCCGTTGTAGACCCAGACGGCCGGGGCGCCGGCCGTGGCGCAACTCGTCCCCGTCCGTACGAAGGCGAGCATGCCGTTCACCGCGCCGCTCGGCTGGGAGTCGCAGCCGTCGACATCGGTGCCGAACAGGGCCTTGGGCGTACGCGTGCCGTCGGCCGCGGTCAGGCGCAGCCGGCCACCGGCCGTGAAGACGATGTCGCCGCCGCCGTACCAGAAGGTCGGATCCTGCGGATGCCAGCCGCTGCCCGACGGCATGGCGATGCTGATGCCGGTGTCCTCGGAATCGGCCCATGCCGTGCCGATGCGGTCGCCGTTCACGAAGGCGACCTGACTGCCGTCGGCGGACCAGGCGCCCTGGTTTCCGGACGTGCCGAACTGGGAGTGCCAGGACCCGTCGGTGTTGATGAAGTGCATCCAGCCGCCGCCGTCCGTGTACAGCAGCTTCCCGTCGGTGGCGGGCCAGTTGCCGGTGACGGCTGCCGCCGGTCCCGGAAGCGCGGCTACGAGGCCCGCCGCGAGCGCGGCGGCGCCGGTGAGCGCCGCAAGTATGCGGCGTATACGCATGTTCAAGGTGCCCCCACGAGTGAATGGACGGCTGCCGTGCACTCTCCCCCAAGGTGAACGGACGGCGTCGTGATCGTCCGCACGGCAGCGGCGAAACATTAGTGGCGGGCCGCGGCGGCTTTGAAGGCAGGGGGTATGCGGCAAGGGGCTGGGCGGAGGGGGGGACAGGGGGTGCCTGGTGAGAAGTGGTGTGCGGACTCCCACCTCATCCGAGCGGTCGGCTCACCCGTCCAGGAAGCCCAGTGCGTTGTCCGGGCGGCACTGCGGGCAGGGTTTGACGCCCTCGGTGAGTGCGCGCAATGCCTGCTCCCGGCTCGCGGCGCGGCTGCGCCTGGCCGCGTTCCAGCAGCCGCCGACATGGACGTACACCGCGGTCCCGCGGTTCAGGCCCGGTTCGATCAGCCAGTCCGGGACGGGAGGGCGGGCCTTGGCGCCGCGCTGCCGCTCGGCTTCGCGGCGTTCCTCGTCGGCGATCCACCGGCGGGTGCGCTCCAGGTCCCGCACCTGCACGCGCTCCAGGAAGCGGAGCAGGGTGAGTCGCGAGGGGCTGGAGTCGTTCACACGTTCGATTCTATCCAAGCTGTTGATTCTGTGGCCGGGACGGCGTGCTGCAGTGGTGCGGTAGGTCAGGGAGGGCTGTCCGTCCGGTGAAGGCAGGGCGCCACCCCACCGCCGCCCCGCTTGTGCTGCGGTGTCCGCGCCGTTCCGCTACGGGCGAACAACGCATCCCGTGTCAACGGCTTTCACGTACAACCCTCCGGCCCCTCCGACGGTCTTCTCTTCGCCGGCCTTGACGCTGTCATGCCACCTCAGGCCACCCCATGGCATGCCCTGCCGTGCCACGTCGGGTCTGCCGTGGTCGCGCGTCGGGGCGGAGCCGGTCGGCGCGTCGATCGTCGTTCCGGATGCCGTCTCTGGAGGAGCCCGTGCGTAAACGCACTCTGCTGATGTCCGCGACACTGCTGGCCTCGGGACTCACCCCGCTCGTCGCGGCGAGTGCCGGTGCCGCCGCCGGCGCGCCGGGTGACCTGAACAGGGACGGCTACCGCGATGTCGTCGTCTCCGCGCCCGACGCCAAGGTGGCGGGTCACGCCAAGGCCGGTGCCGTGGTCGTGATGTACGGCACCTCGCACGGCATCGACTCCTCCAAGCGCACCCTGCTGACCCAGAACTCCACCGGGGTTCCCGGGACCGCCGAGGCCGGTGACCGGTTCGGCGCCGCCGTCGTCGTGTACGACCTCAACCGCGACGGCTACAGCGACCTGGTCGTGGGCGCCCCCGGCGAGGACGTCGCCGGCGACGACGGCGGCGGCTCGGTCACGGTCGTCTACGGCACCGCGTCCGGCCTGACCAAGGGCAAGACGGTCGACGACCCGCGGCCGAACTCGCACGACGCCTACGGCCGTACCCTCGCCGTCGGCGTCTACAACGGGCTGAACCCGGTCAACGACGGCAAGCTGTCGATCGCCGTCGGCGCCAACGACGCCGAGGTGACCTTCATGCCGGCGGACCTCTCGGCGCAGTCCGGCACCTCCGGCAACGGTTTCGCGTTCAACCCGGCGTACGGCATCGTCGCGATGACCGCGATCGACCTGCCCGACACCGACGACGACCGCCTGATCGTCCACGGCCGGGGCGACTGGGACGGCGGCTGGGGCTACGACGGCACCGGCGACGACCCCCGTACGCACCTCGCCGACCCGGCCGGGTTCCAGGGCGCCGACCTGCCCGCCGGCACCGTGTCGGCCGTCGGCGACCTGAACGGCAACGGCGCTCCCGACCTCGTCATCGGCAACCCCGAGGACCCGTCGCAGAGCCCGGACACCTCACTCGGCGGCCGGGTCACCGTCTACTACGACGCCGGGTACTCGGGCTCCCCGAGCCGGATCCAGACGATCACGCAGGACACGCCGGGGGTGGCCGGTTCCGGCGAGGCCAAGGACCGTTTCGGCGCCTCGGTCGCCATCGGTGACACCGACAAGGACGGCCGGGCGGATCTCGTGATCGGCGCCCCGGGCGAGAACGGCGGCAGCGGCGCCGTCACCGTCGTACGCGGCACCAGCACGGAACTGGACACCGCGCACGCCCGCACCTGGACGCAGAACAGCTCCGGCGTTCCGGGCAGTTCGGAGACGGGCGACGCGTTCGGTGCGGCCGTGCGCGTCGTGGACACCGACAAGGACGGCTACGCGGACCTCGTCGTCGGCGCTCCCGGCGAGAACGGCGGCGCGGGCGCCCTGTGGTCGCTGCGGGGCTCGGCGGCCTCCGTCACCGCGGCCGCCGCGACCAGTGTCAGCACCGGCGGCGTGGGCCTCGGTTCGGCCGGCGCCGGCCGCTTCGGAAGCGTGGTGACCAGCCGGTGACGCGCCCCCGGCCCGTCCACCCCGTCCACCCCGTCCGCTCTGTCCGGTTTGTTCACCCCGTCCAGTCCGTCCACCCCGTCCAGTCCGTCCACCCCGTCCAGTCCGTCCGGCCCGTCCCGTCCGCCCCCGAGCCCGGAGTCGTCATGTCCTCCCGCGCCCCCGTCACCTCCCCCCGCGTCCCGGCTCGCGCCTTCGCCTCGCGGTTCGTCGCCTCCGCCATCGCCGTCTGCGCGGCCGCCACACTGACCGTCGTCGCGCTGCCGGCCGGTCCCGCGGCGGCGGCCGGTGCGCCCTACAAGGGCGCCAACACAACGGCCGTGCAGGACGACTTCAACGGCGACGGCTACCGCGACCTGGCCGTCGGCGCGCCCGGCGCCGCCAACGGCACGGTCGACGCCGCGGGCGCGGTCGTCGTGCTGTACGGCTCGGCCGGCGGGGTCTCGGCCTCCCGCCGCACGGTCATCACGCAGGCCACCGCCGGCATTCCCGGCGCGCCGGAGGAATGGGACGAGTTCGGCAGCGCGGTCGCCTCCGCGGACCTGGACCGTGACGGATACGCCGACCTGCTGATCGGCACCCCGGACGAGTCCGCGGGCACCATGTGGGGCATCGGCTCGCTCACCGTGGTGTGGGGAGGCGCCGGCGGCCTCAAGGGCGGAGCGGCCGTCTCGCCGCCGACCGGCCTGGACGAGGGCTGCGGCTTCGCCGCCGGCGTCGCGGTGGGCGACGTCACGGGCGACGGAGCCCCCGACGTCGCGGTCACCGGCAACTGCGGCGCCACCACGTACAACGGGCCGTTCACCCGCACCGGTGCGCCGGCCCGGCGGGCCTTCGTGAACGACCTCGGCACCAACCGCGGTGTCGTCATGGGAGACGTCGACGGTGACGGAAGGGCCGAGCGCTTCTGGCTGCCCGGTCCCACCGACGGAGACGTCAGCGGGCCCGTCTTCGCCGAGGGGCACGACGGCCGGTACACCGAACTGCCTCTCGCCGACGGCCTGTCCGGCCAGATCGGCGACATCGACGGCGACGGCTACGGCGACCTGGTCACCGGGGTGCCCTACGACGCGTCCCTGACGTCCGGTGCCACCCCGGCCCACCGCGGCGGCGAGATCCAGGTCCTCTACGGCGGCCCCCAGGGCATCACGCCGGACCAGAAGCCGCAGGTCATCCACCAGGACACCGCCGGGGTGCCCGGTGCGGGCGAGGACGGCGACCAGTTCGGTGCGTCGCTCAGCGTCGGCGACACCAACGGCGACAAGTACGCCGACGTCGTCGTCGGCGCTCCGGGCGAGGCGCTGGGATCCGCCAAGGCCGCGGGACAGGCGACGCTGCTGCGCGGATCGGCCGCCGGTCTCACCGCGACCGGCTCCCGCGCCTACACCCAGAACACGGCCGGCGTGGCCGGAACCGCGGAGACCGGGGACCAGTTCGGCGCGGCGACGCACCTCGTCGACGTCACCAAGGACGGCAGGGCGGACCTGGCGGTCGGCGTCCCCGGCGAGAACCTCGACGGTCTGCTGTGGACGGCCCGCGGATCCATGGCCGGCCCCACGACCACCGGTTCTACGACGATCAGCGGAACCGGGGTCGGACTCGGGCGCCGGTACTCGGAGATCGAGTTCGGCAAGGCGCTCCCCGGAGCCCGCTCCACGATCTGACGGCCGGGAGGCGGTCCAGCGCGGTCAGGCGGATTCGGACGCGGAACCGCTGGACGCCTCCTGCGCGGCGCGGCGGTACTCGGCGTTGATGCGCTGAGCCTCTTCGAGCTGGTCCTCGAGGATGACGATGCGGCAGGCAGCCTCGATCGGCGTCCCTCGGTCGACGAGTTCGCGGGCGCGCGCTGCGATCCGCAGCTGGTAGCGGGAGTACCGGCGGTGCCCGCCCTCGGAGCGGAGCGGCGTGATCAGGCGGGCTTCGCCGATGGCTCGGAGGAAGCCCGGGGTCGTGCCGAGCATCTCGGCGGCCCGGCCCATCGTGTATGCGGGGTAATCGTCGTCTTCCAGACGGTCGTTGAGGGGGCTGTCTGCTGTCATTTCACCTCGTTGCGCACGCGTCGAGGGGCCCCTGGTGCCGTGCGGCACCGGGGCCCCGAGGAAATTGAACACCATCTGTCGGCGCTATCGATGCGCCGACCTCGTCTTTCCGCTGTCCGGCTCGTTACGGGCCGGGTGCGGGGATCGCAGCTCCGTGACGGTGGACCACCATCCCATCCGGGTCCTCGCGGTACCCGGTCCGAGGGCGTTCGGGCCGGGCGATCCTGATGGCGTCTGCTCCTCCGTTCCTGTTTCGTCTCTTACTGTCTGCAAGAAAAAGCGTAAGCCTGCGGGAAGCGAATGTCTACTCTGACAAAGGTAGATTTTGGGCTCGGAGGGTCCTGGGCGGACCACGGAGGGTCCCGCTGGACGATGGAGGGCCTGGAGAGACAGTTGTGGGGGGGGGGGGGGCCCCGCCGCGCGGGGCCCCCCAGCAGATTAAGGCGTGGGGCGGTGGGGGGGCGGCCGCCCCGGGGCGTGGCGGGCGCGCTGGGGGGGGCGGTCTCCGCCCCCGCCCCCCCCCCCCCCCCCCCCCCCCCCCCCCCCCACAACTGTTCTTACCGGCGGCGGATTCGCCGGTTCACGCACCCAGCGGGCCGCTGTCGCCCAGCATTGCCGCCGCTGCCTGGAGGGGAGTGAGGTCCTGCGCCGGCTCGGCGGAGGGGGCCGCATGGCAGGTGAAGCCGAGGCGGGTCATGGCGCGGGTGACCTCACCGCTGGTGAAGTCGCGGCGGTCCTGCCGGGTGATGATCTGGCCCACCTGTTTGACGGGGTAGCGGCGGCGGCCGATGGTGACGGACTCTCCCGTGACGAGTTCGGGCGTGACGCCCTTCATCGACTCCAGCACTCCGGCCTTGGTCAGCTCGAACGGGTAGCGGGCGATGATGCAGCGCATGATGCCTCACAGAGGGAAGGGGGAACGGAGGGGGCCCTGGTCAGATGGGTCGGTGGACGGTGTCCACAACGCGTGCGGCTCGTGCGACGCGTGCGGTCTAGGCTGCGGCGAACGGTCCGTCGAGGACGTCCCGTAGCCGAATCCGGTCCGTGTACGTGGCACTCTCGCGGAGGACCACGAGGCGGGCCAGGGTGATCCGGCCCGTGCTCTGGTCGTCCCTGTCGCACAGGGTCAGGTGCTCGACCCGGGCGGCGGCCATGACGGCCAGAGCGACCTCGACGGTCATGTCGTCACGGACCCGCGGTCCGCATGTGTCCACCTCTGCCGGGCTCCCGGGACCGGAAGCCGGCCCACGGTCCTGAATCTGGTCCTGCGTCAAGGTGCCTCCTGATGCGCTGACCCGGACGGACCGGATAGGCCGGACGGGCCGGACGGGTCGTCCGGGCCGGACCGGCTGGACCGGCGGGACAACCGGCGGGGTGAAAGGTACGAACGCGGCAGGCGCCTGGCGCCGCACGGCAGTCACGCAGCCGATCCGTAGGCACGCTGCCGCCGCGGCCTGCGCCGGGCCGCTTCACCGGCCGGGCGGCCCTCGACAGCGCGCTGCCCACGACCGGTTCCGCCACTCCCACCGGTTCCGCCGTTCCCACTGTTTCCGGCGTTTCCGCCACCGTCACGGGCGCCACGAGCCTCACGACGGTCACCACCGCCGCCTGTGCCACGTCCGCCACGGCCGCCACGCCCCCCGCGACTGCGCGACGAGGAGGACGCGCGGCGGGAGCTTTCCGTCTCCGGCGCCGCGATGACGACCGGGACGCCGGAGGGGGTCTGGGCCCCCGTGATGCGGTTCAGTTCCTCGTCGCCCGGGCGCACCTGCGTGATCCGCGGGGTGATGCCTGCCGAGGCCATCAGGCGGCTCATGTCGCGGCGCTGATCGGGCGTCACCAGTGTGACGACGCTGCCGGACTCGCCGGCGCGCGCCGTACGGCCGCCGCGGTGCAGGTAGTCCTTGTGGTCGCTGGGGGGATCGACGTTGACGACCAGGTCGAGGTTGTCGACGTGGATGCCGCGCGCGGCGACGTTGGTGGCCACCAGGACGGTCACGTGCCCGGTCTTGAACTGCGTGAGGGTGCGCGTGCGCTGCGGCTGCGACTTGCCGCCGTGCAGGGCCGCGGCGCGGATGCCGCTGCTCAGCAGGTGCTTGGTCAGCCGGTCCACCGCGTGCTTGGTGTCCAGGAACATGATCACGCGACCGTCGCGCGCCGCGATGTCGGTGGTCGTCCGGTGCTTGTCCGCGTCGTGCACGTGCAGCACGTGGTGCTCCATCGTGGTGACCGCGCCCGCCGACGGGTCGACGGAGTGGACCACCGGGTCGCTGAGGTAGCGGCGGACCAGCAGGTCGACGTTGCGGTCCAGGGTGGCCGAGAAGAGCATCCGCTGACCTTCCGGACGCACCTGGTCGAGCAGGGCGGTGACCTGGGGCATGAAGCCCATGTCGGCCATCTGGTCGGCCTCGTCCAGGACGGTGATGTCGACGTCGTCCAGCCGGCAGTCGCCACGGCCGATCAGGTCCTTCAGCCGCCCGGGCGTCGCGACGACGACCTCCGCCCCGCTCCGCAGCGCGCCCGCCTGCCTGCCGATCGACGTCCCGCCGACGACGGTGGCCAGCCGCAGCCCGAGGGGACGGGCGTACGGGGTGAGCGCGTCGGTGACCTGCTGGGCGAGCTCGCGGGTGGGGACGAGGACGAGGGCGAGGGGCTGGCGGGGCTCCGCGCGTCGTCCCGCGGTCCGGGCCAGGAGGGCGAGACCGAAGGCGAGCGTCTTGCCCGACCCGGTGCGACCGCGGCCGAGCACGTCCCGCCCGGCCAGCGAGTTCGGCAGGGTCGCCGCCTGGATCGGGAACGGTACGGTCACCCCTTCGTGACCGAGCGCGGCCAGCAGCCGCGCCGGCAGGGCGAGTTCGGCGAACGACTCGACGGCGGGCAGCGGAGGAGTGACCGTCTCCGGCAGCGCGAACTCGGCGGGCGCGGACGGTCGGTTTCCGGCTCCCCGCGAGCGGCGCGGGGAGCCGGAGCGGTGGGCGCCGGCGCCCCCTCGGGAGCGGTCGTAGGAGCGGGACGTGCGGGCGCGATTCATGCGGACCTTCCTTGTCGCGGCACATGGCATTGATGCGGCACGTGCAAGGAATTCCCGCAGCGAATGAGCGGCGCAGAGAATTGCGAGAACGAGCCAAAGTCGTCGAAGGGCGGTCGGAGCGACGAGAAAACGCGCCACCGCGGGTGATGCGGAGGGGCCTGCGGTCGGGCGGCCCCTGAATACAGCGAGTCGGGGCCCGCACCCCTAGGCGCGGGCCCCAACTGCGAAGTGTGTGACGGTGCGTATGTCAGGCGGGAACGATGTTCTCGGCCGTCAGGCCCTTCTGGCCCTGAGCGATGTCGAAGGACACCTTCTGGCCTTCCAGCAGCTCGCGGAAGCCCTGGGCGGCGATGTTCGAGTAGTGGGCGAAGACGTCGGCGCCGCCGCCGTCCTGCTCGATGAAGCCGAAGCCCTTTTCCGCGTTGAACCACTTCACGGTGCCAGTAGCCATTTCATTTCTCCTTCGGAGGCGGTGTCGGGAATCCGCCCTGTGCGGGTTCCGTGTCGCCGTGATGATGACGCCGTAGGAAGAAATGAACCTTCTGGCAATCACACCTGCAACTGAGATCGACAGTAGCATGGCGCGACCGGCCCTGCACTGTCGATGATTTCCACCTGGTCCGGTGGTCGGGAATACTCGGTGCGCGCCGTGTCTAATTCTCACTTCGCGAACACAGATATTGACTCGCCGGTCGCGGTGTTTCCTGGCGGCGGCCGGGCGGTCGCGCAGCCCTGACCTCCCGCGAAGCCGGACGTACGGCCACCGGCGCCACCGATGCCCGGGAGGGCGCGGAACAACCCCGGGACCCCCTGCGGCGACGAAGGTCACAGTCCTCGTCCTCCCGGCACCGCGATTCCGCCGGAGAGGAACGTCGGGCCGCTTCCGCAACACCGTCGGGCCGCTCCTGCAACACCGTCGGGCCGTTCCGGCAACCTTTCCGCGACCCGCGGCCACTGATGAGTCGGAGACCCTCTCCACCCGTACCTCACGGCAACCACGCGTTCCCCCGAACCCGGTCAGGTAAGGACTCATCCGTGGCGTTCCCCTCGCACCGCCGCCGCCCGCCCCGCAAGCGCCGCGCCGCGCTCGTCCCCGGCATCGCCGTGCTGGCCGCCGGGCTCGTCGTCCTGCTGGTCGTCGCGTTACAGCCCGGTCACCGGGCGGACGATGCCGGGCACGCCCGGGCCACGTCCCTCACCGGCGATCAGGCGAGCGACCCGTCGTCTCCGCGGCGGACCCGGTCCGAGACGTCCCAGTCCCGGTCGGAGTCCCGATCCGGGTCCCCGTCCCCGTCCTCGTCCGCCGCCACGTCCACCCCGGCGCCCCACCGGACCGCTGCGGCCTCCTCCCGGCAGCCGTCGGCCACGGCCGCCGTCCCCCGGACGGGCTCCGGCGCGGCGCCGCTGGCGGGACGGATCCGGCCCGCGGTCACCTACCGAGGAGTCGCCACCCACTACGACGCCGGTGACGGGGACGGCGCCTGTCTGTACGGCCCGACCGACGACCTCATGATCGCCGCGATGAACCACGCCGACTACGAGTCCGCCAAGGCGTGCGGAGCGTACGTGCGCGTCCGCACGGCCGACGGCGCATCCGTCACGGTCCGTGTCACCAACGAATGCCCACTGCCCTGCGCTCCCGGCCAACTCGACCTCAGCGTCCAGGCCTTCGCCAAGCTCGCCGCCCCCTCGCGCGGTCGCATCTCGATCACCTGGAGCCTGCTGAGCCCCAGCACCACCGACCCGGTCTCGCTCCGTTACAAGACCGGGTCCAGCCGTTACTGGTGCGCCGTGCAGGTGATCGGCCACCGCAATCCGGTGGCGCGGCTGGAGGTCCGCACCGGCGGCGGCTGGAGTCCGCTGCCCCGCACCGACTTCAACTACTTCCTCTCCGAGCACGGCAGCGGGTGCGGCGGCGGGCTGAGGATCACCGACATCTACGGCGAACGACTGGTCGTCGACGGCATCGCGCTCCGGCCGGACGCCGTGCAGCCCACCCGCGTGCAGTTCGCCGCCCACTGATCACGTGCGGAGGCCGTGGGGCAGGGCTGTGTGGTAGGCACGTCGGCATGGGACGGATCGACTACCTGCACGACCCCGACGCTCCGCGCGCCGGCTCCGTCGTGCCCGCCGTCGTGGCCCTCGTGCGAGACGGCACGGGGCGGGTGCTGATGGTGCAGCGGTCCGACAACGGACGCTGGGCCCTGCCCGGAGGCGGTCACGACGTGGGGGAGTCCATCAGCGACACGGTGGTGCGCGAGGTCCGCGAGGAGACCGGGATCGAGGTGGAGGTCGTCGGCCTGACCGGCATCTACACCGACCCCGGCCACGTGATCCGGTACGACGACGGGGAGGTCCGCCAGCAGTTCAGCATCTGCTTCCGGGCACGCCCCACGGGCGGCGAACTGCGCACCAGCGACGAGACCACCCAGGTCCGCTGGGTCGATCCGGCCGACCTGGCCGGACTGGACATCCACCCCACCATGCGCCTGCGGATCGACCACGCCCTGGACCCGAAGCGGACCGCCCCCCACATCGGCTGACGACCGCGGACACGGGGTGCCGGCGTCAGGCGGGCGCGGCCGCCCCGCCACCCCAACGCGCCTCCGTCCGGGGCACACTGACCGTATGTCCACTCGTCGCAGACGCTGCCCCGAATGCCGGCGCGAGATCGCCGTCGTGGCCGGCCGGTTCGCCCGGCACGACCCGCCGGGGGCGCGCGAGAACGGGATGCTCGTCTCCTGCGCCGGCTCGCGCCGCCAAGCCGAAACCGACGCGGCCCAGCCCACGCTCGACGGCTACGTCGTGCCCGAGTTCCCCGGGCAACTGCCCCTCTTCTGAGCGTGCGTGACCGAGCGCGAACGCTTCGGAGCGGCGGGGCGGCTCAGGGCCCGGCCACCGACTTCACCGCCACCGACACCGGCGTGGACCCGCTCACCAGCTCCAGGACCAGGCCCGCCGTCGCCGGAGTGTCCACCAGCTCCGCGAGGACGGTGGCGACGTCGTCGCGGGGGACCGCGCCACGACCGGTGTGGGCCTCCAGCCGTACGAGACCGGTGCCGGGGTCGTTCGTCAGGCTGCCGGGGCGCAGGATCGTCCAGTCCAGGGCGTCCAGACTCCGCACATGGGCGTCGGCCGCGCCCTTCGCGCGCAGGTAGGCGTCGAAGACGTCGTCCCCCTGGTGCGCCGGATCCGCGCCCATCGACGACACGACGACGTGCCGGCGCACGCCCGCCCGGACCGCGGCGTCCGCGAACAGGATGGCCGCCCCCTTGTCCACCGTGTCCTTGCGGGCCACCCCGCTGCCCGGACCCGCGCCCGCCGCGAACACCGCCGCGTCCGCGCCCTGCAGATGGGCCGCGACCTCCTCGACGGAGACCGACTCCAGATCCAGAAGAACCGGTTCTGCGCCGGCTTCCCGAAGGTCGTCGCCCTGCTCGGCGTGGCGGATGATCCCCGCGACCTCATCACCGCGCGCGGCGAGCAGCCGCTCCAGCCGCAGCGCGATCTGACCATGACCACCAGCGATGACAATGCGCATGTCTCCGACCGTACGCCCGGACGGCCGTATCCGCCGCACGACTTGAGCCCGCGCCCCAGGGGGCGCCCGCGCTCCCCCGGACGCCCAGCGCACGCGCTGGGCGCGTGCGCCTGCCTCCTGCACGCTCGGCGCCTGCCTCCTGCACGCCGGGCGCCTGCTCCCGGCGCGCACGCCGTGCGGTTTCGCGCCGAGCGCGTGTGCCTCCGTCGCACAACCCCTGGCTCCCCCAGGTGCCCGGGTCTCCGACCAGGTGGTGAACCGAGATCCACGCACCGGGCGCGCACGCCTACGCCACACGCCGAGCTTGCGCACTCGCACCGCGAGCCGGGTGCGCGTGCTACTCCCGCAAGCGGCGTGCGTGCTCCTCCCGCAAGCGGCGTGCGTGCTCCTCCCGCAAGCGGGGCGCGAGTGCTCCTCCCGCACGCCGGGCGTGCGCACCCATACACGCGCCGGACCGTCCTGAGCGCGCCGGGCGCGCCCGTCCCGCGCCCTCACGACAGTTCCCCGCGCCCCCTCACGACAGCTCCGCGCCCCTTCACGACAGCTCCCCTCGCCCCTGCCGGGGCAGCCCCAGCTCCGCCGCGGCCGAGCTGCAGTACTCCCGTACCGCGCTCGTCCGCGCGACCACCCGCCCCCGGTGCACGACGATCCGGCTGTACGCGAGCGACAGCGCCTCCGTGAGGCGGTCGCCGCGCACCGCCAGCAGCTCGGCCGGAAAGCCGGCCTCCACCCGTACCTCGGACAGGCCCAGAGCGGCCCGTGCCGCTGAGCTCACCGCGTCGTAGGCGTCCTCGGGACGAAGCGCGTGGCGGGAGGCCAGCAGATAGGCGGCCTCCAGAGGGTCCCCGCGGCCCACCGGGTTCGAGACGTCCCGCAGCGCGCCGCTGCCCGCCGCCACCCGCACGCCGGCCGCCCGCAGCAGCCGTACCGGGGCCGTGCCCAGGCGCTCGGCGCCGCCGCAGCCGCCCTGGGGCAGGCACACCACCGTCACCCCGGCCGCCGCGAGCTGATCGGCCGTGCGCGAGATCGCGTCGGCCGGAAGCCGGCTGAGCCCGCCGCACGGGCCGAGGGTGACGCCGGGGCGCAGCCCGCCCGCCATCGCGGCGAGGCGGGCCAGCCGGGCGGGGTCGACGGCGTCGGTGTGCAGGTCGACGGGGCAGCCGTGCTCGGAGGCGACCTCGAGCACCGCCTCCACGTACCCGATGGGGTCCGGGTCCAGGTCCGGGCAGCCGCCCACCACGTCGGCGCCCATTTTCACCGCGTCCCGCAGCATCGCGAGCCCGTCCGCTCCCGCCGTGCCCGTCAGCAGCCGCGGCATCGCCACCGCGGTCAGCTCCGTCAGCCCGCGCAGCGAACGCCGCGCCCGCTCCACCGCCACCAGCGAGCCCAGCCCCCGCACGTCGCCCACGTGCACGTGTGCCCGCAACGCGGTAGCCCCGTGCCCCAGCTGCAGCAGCGCCGCCTCGGTGACCCGGCGCTGGACGTCGTGGGGGTCGTACGACGCCGGGCCGTCGTCGGCGGCCGACAGGGCGGTGTCACCGTGGGCGTGCGGTTCGGCCGGGGCCGGCACGAGCAGATAGCCGCTGAGGTCCACGCGGGTGCCGCCGCCCCGCACCCCGCCCGCCGTCAGGCTGCCCGCCGTGCCGACCGCCTCGATCCGTCCTCCGTCCAGCCGCACGTCCACCGTCCGGCCGTCGGTCAGCCGCGCCCCGGACAACAGCAGGGCGGACGGGTGGGGCGGCTGCGGCTGGCTGTCGGGCATCGCGCTCCAGAGGCTCGGGCGGGGTTGCGCAAGCCCGGGGACTGCGCAGGGGCACAAGATCACGCAGAGTGAGTCGAGCCTAGGGCGGTGACCTGTCCCCGGCGGGGAGGAGCGCAATAGTCGTACCGGCGTGGTCCGCTGTGATCCGGCGTGGTCCGGCGTGGTGCAGGAGCGGCCGCGGCGGCTCACGGGAGGGCCGGGGGACGCTCCCGGACGGGGGCCGCGAAACGGATTTGGGCGAACGGCTGCGGACCGTGTAATGTCTTCATCGCTCGCCCCAATAGCTCAGTCGGCAGAGCGTCTCCATGGTAAGGAGAAGGTCTACGGTTCGATTCCGTATTGGGGCTCTGGTGAGAGAGGTTCCCGCCGTCAGGCGGGGTCCGATCCCACCGAAGCGGTGTAGCTCAGTCGGTAGAGCAAGCGGCTCATAATCGCTGTGTCACCGGTTCAAGTCCGGTCACCGCTACTCACAGTAGCCGATTGTGGGGTCGGTCCTTCGATCGGCTACTCTTTCTTGCGTTAAATCAGTCCATCTGTTCGTCTTAGGAGCACTCACGTGGCTGCCACCGACGTCCGCCCGAAGATCACGCTGGCCTGCGTGGAGTGCAAGGAGCGGAACTACATCACCAAGAAGAACCGGCGTAACAACCCGGACCGACTGGAGATGAAGAAGCACTGCCCGCGTTGCAACGCGCACACCGCGCACCGCGAAACGCGATAAACAAGGCTCGTACATGAGGCCGCCCCCGCAGTCGGGGGCGGCCTCGTGTCGTTTCGGCCCCGGTTACCGGCCGGTTCCGCCGGTGACCGCGGGGACGGGTCCCCAGGCGGGACGGGCCCTCAGGGGCAGGTCCCCGCGGGGCGGGCCACCAGGTCAACCACAGCAGACACCAGGAGGTGCCGAGCCCATGGCGCTCGACCAGTCCTTCGTGGGGCGGAGCTACCCGCCCACCGAGCCCTACGAGGTGGGCCGGGAGAAGATCCGGGAGTTCGCGGAAGCGGTGGGGGACGCCAACCCGGCGTACACGGACCCGGAGGCCGCCAAGGCGCTCGGCCACCCCGAGGTGATCGCCCCGCCGACCTTCGTCTTCGCGATCACCTTCAAGGCCGCAGGGCAGGTCATCCAGGACCCCCAGCTGGGCCTGGACTACAACCGTGTGGTGCACGGCGACCAGAAGTTCGCCTACACCCGCCCGGTGCGCGCCGGTGACCGGCTCACCGTCACCTCGACCATCGAGGCGATCAAGTCGCTGGCCGGCAACGACATCCTGGACATCCGCGGCGAGGTCCACGACGAGGCCGGCGAGCACGTCGTGACCGCCTGGACCAAGCTGGTCGCCCGTGCGGCAGAGGAGGCGTGAGGAACCGATGACGGCGAAGATCGCTTACGACGACGTCGAGGTCGGCACCGAGCTGCCCGCCCAGACCTTCCCGGTGACCCGTGCCACGCTCGTGCGCTACGCGGGCGCCTCCGGGGACTTCAACCCGATCCACTGGAACGAGAAGTTCGCCAAGGAGGTCGGGCTGCCGGACGTCATCGCGCACGGCATGTTCACTATGGCGGAGGCCATCCGCGTGGTCACCGACTGGCTCGGCGACCCGGGCGCGGTCGTCGAGTACGGCGTCCGCTTCACCAAGCCCGTCGTCGTCCCGAACGACGACGAGGGAGCCGTGATCGAGGTCGGCGCCAAGGTCGCGGCCAAGCTCGACGACAACACGGTCCGCGTGGACCTCACGGCGACCAGCGCCGGCCAGAAGGTGCTCGGCATGTCACGGGCGGTCGTACGACTGGCCTGAGGCGCCCAGGCGCACGCGCGGGCGCGCGCGTGACGCCGAACCGCGCGAGGTAAGGGGCGCACTCCACAGCGGGGCGCTCCTTGCCGCAGCCGGGCGCCCCTTGCCGTGTCCGGGTTCGCGGACCTCGATGGATTCCCCTGACGCGACCGCCTTGACGTAGTTAGTGATTGAGTACTAACTTTCTCGCATGGTCAGGATGAGCGCAGAGGAGAGGCGCGAGAGCGTCATCCGCGCGGCGACGGCCGAGTTCGCCCGCGGCGGCTACTACGGCACGTCGACCGAGGCGATCGCCAAGCGCGTCGGCGTCTCGCAGCCGTACCTCTTCCGGCTCTTCCCGGGCAAGAAGGCCCTGTTCCTCGCGGTGGCCCAGCGCTGCATGGAGGACACGGTCCGCACCTTCCGGCAGGCCGCCGAGGGGCTGGAGGGCGAAGAGGCGCTGCACGCCATGGCCAACGCGTACACCGAGGCCATCGCGGAGCAGCCGGAGCAGCTGCTGATGCAGATGCAGATGTACGTCGCCGTGGCCGCCGCCGAGCAGGCCGGCGACCGTGAGCTCGGCGAGGAGGTCCGGGCGGGCTGGATGCGGCTGTGGGACACGGTGCACCTGCCGCTCGGCGCCGACGCCGAGGAGACCACCACCTTCATGGCGTACGGGATGCTCATCAACTGCCTGGTCGCCATGGGCTTCCCTCCCGGCCACCGGGTCTGGGAAGGGCTGTATCCATCGGCGCTGATCAAGGGCCGGCTGGAGAAGTAGCGGCGAGCGGCGGTGAGCCGTAAGGGTGCCGTGGGTGCCTCTTCATGAGCGCAAAAGTTAGTAATCAATAACTAATCATCGGCGGCCGGCCACGGAAGCCGAAAACCCTCAGGGGGAGCGATGTCAGAGCAGACCGCACGTCGCGGGGGAGCAGTCTGGGCCCTCGTCATCACCAGCGTCGCCGGATTCATGGCGGCCCTCGACAACCTCGTCGTCACCACCGCCCTGCCCTCCGTCCGCGAGGACCTCGGCGGCGCGCTGGACGACCTGGAGTGGACCGTGAGCGCCTACACGCTCACCTTCGCCGTCCTGCTGATGTTCGGAGCCGCGCTCGGCGACCGCTTCGGCCGGCGCCGCCTCTTCCTCGCCGGTCTGACCGTCTTCACCGGCGCGTCCGCCGCCGCGGCCATGGCCTCCGGCATCGACGCCCTCATCATCGCCCGCGCCGTCCAGGGCGTCGGAGCGGCGATCATGATGCCGCTCACACTGACCCTGCTGACCGCGGCCGTGCCCGCCGCCAAGCGCGGGACGGCGTACGGCATCTGGGGCGCCGTCAACGGGCTCGCGGTGGCCTCCGGACCGCTGATCGGCGGCAGCCTCACCGAGCACGTCTCCTGGCACTGGATCTTCTGGCTGAACGTCCCGCTCGGCCTCGCCCTGCTGCCGCTCGCCCGGCTGCGCCTCGCCGAGTCCCACGGCACCGGCGCCCCGCTCGACGTCCCCGGCACCCTGCTCGCCAGCGGCGGCCTCTTCGGGATCGTCTACGGCCTGGTCCGCGGGCCTGCCGACGGCTGGACCGGCCCGCTGGTGCTCACCGGGCTGTCCGCCGGCGCCGCGCTGGTCGTCGGCTTCGTCCTCTACAGCACCCGCGCCGCGAACCCCATGCTCCCGATGCGTCTCTTCCGCTCCCGCGCCTTCTCCGGGATCAACGCGGCGAGCCTGCTGATGTTCCTCGGCATGTTCGGCTCGATCTTCCTGCTCAGCCAGTACATGCAGGGTGTCCTCGGCTACTCGCCCACCGAGGCGGGCCTGCGGATGCTGCCCTGGACCGGCATGCCGATGCTCGTCGCGCCGATCGCCGGCATCCTCTCCGACCGCGTCGGCGGCCGTCCCGTCGTCGCCACCGGCCTCTTGCTGCAGGCCGCCGGCCTCGGCTGGATGGCCGCCGTGGCCACCGCCGACGCCTCCTACGCCGTCCAGCTGCCCGGCCTGATCGTCAGCGGCATCGGCATGGCCCTGTACTTCGCGCCGGCCGCCAACCTGGTCATGTCCAGCGTCCGGCCCGGGGAGCAGGGCATCGCCTCCGGCGCCAACAACGCGCTGCGCGAGGTCGGCGGCGCGCTCGGCATCGCCGTCATGTCGTCGATCTTCTCCGCCCAGGGCGGCTACGAGTCCGGGCAGTCCTTCGTCGACGGCCTGCGGCCCGCGCTGGTCACCGGCTCCGCGATGGTCGCGCTCGCCGCGGTGGCCGCGCTGCTCATCCCCGCCCGGCGGCGCGCCGGACAGTTCCCGGGCGGCCGGACGGAACCGGCGCCCGCCGCGGTCGCCGAGCCCGCCCTGCGCTGACCCGGACACGCTCCGGTCACCGCGCCGGACGCGTCCGAGGCCGACGCCTGAGCCGAGCACACGCGCGCGTGCGGTCCCACCCACCGGGCGGGCCGCACGCGCGCGCGTGGTGAAGCGCTGTCGCCGGTGGTGCGGCGGTGGCGAGGGGCTGTCGGCGGCGTCTCGTAGTCTTGGGCCCGTGCAGGAACTCCACGACGCCCCCCTCGCCCCGCTGACCACCTTCCGGCTGGGCGGTCCCGCGGACCGGCTCGTCACCGCGACCACCGACGACGAGGTGATCGCCGCCGTCCGCGAGGCCGACGACACCGGGACGCCGCTGCTGTTGATCGGCGGCGGCTCGAACCTGGTCATCGGCGACAAGGGCTTCGCCGGCACCGCGCTCGTCATCGCCACCAAGGGCTTCTCGCTGGACGGCACCCGGCTGGAGCTGGCCGCCGGCGAGGTGTGGACCGACGCCGTCGCCCGCACCGTCGAGGCCGGATTCGCCGGCATCGAGTGCCTGGCCGGCATCCCGGGCTCCGCGGGCGCGACCCCCATCCAGAACGTGGGCGCGTACGGCCAGGAGGTCTCCTCCACGATCACCGAGGTCGTCGCCTACGACCGCGCCACGCGCGAGACGGTCACCCTCCCGAACGCCGACTGCGCGTTCTCCTACCGCCACAGCCGCTTCAAGTCCGACCCCGAGCGGTACGTCGTGCTGCGCGTGCGCTTCCTGCTGGAGGACGCGGACGGGCTGTCGGCGCCGATCAGGTACGCCGAGACCGCCCGCGCGCTGGGCGTCGGCCCCGGCGACCGCGTGCCGCTGGCGGACGCCCGCGAGACCGTGCTGAAGCTGCGGGCCGGCAAGGGCATGGTCCTGGACCCCGAGGACCACGACACCTGGTCGGCCGGCTCCTTCTTCACCAACCCGATCCTCACCGACGGGCAGTTCGCCGCCTTCCGCGCGCGCGTGCGGGAACGGCTCGGCGACGGCGTGGAGCCGCCGGCCTACCCGGCGGGGGAGGGCCGCACCAAGACCTCCGCGGCCTGGCTGATCGACAAGGCGGGCTTCACCAAGGGCTACGGCACCGGACCCGCCCGCATCTCGACCAAGCACACCCTCGCCCTCACCAACCGCGGCGCGGCCACCACCGAGGACCTCCTGGCGCTGGCCCGCGAGGTCGTCGCCGGCGTCCGCGAGACCTTCGGCATCACCCTGGTCAACGAGCCGGTGACGGTGGGCGTCAGCCTGTAGGGCCCCGGCCGGCGACCGGACGACCGTCCAGTCCGTGGCCCCGCGCGCCGGCGTGGCCCCCAACCAGCGGGCCGGGCAGGAACCCGGGCGGACCGGCCCGGACGCCTACGCCTCCGCCGGTCGGCCGATGCCTCCGCCGGTCGGCCGACGCCTCCACCGCTCGGGATGCCTCCGCCGCTCGGCCGGCGCGGACCCCGCGCGCCGGCCGACCGGGCCCGGGCCGGGTCAGGCCAGCCAGTCGTCCACGCCGGACAGCAGCTTCGCCTTCACGTCCTCCGGTGCGACCGACGCCCGTACCGACTGACGGGCCAGCTCCGCCAGCTCCTCGTCCGAGAAGTCGTGGTGGCGGCGGGCGATCTCGTACTGGGCGGCGAGACGGGAGCCGAACAGGAGTGGGTCGTCGGCGCCCAGGGCCATCGGGACGCCCGCGTCGAACAGAGTGCGCAGGGGGACGTCCTCCGGCTTCTCGTAGACGCCCAGGGCCACGTTCGAGGCGGGACACACCTCGCACGTCACACCCCGGTCCGCCAGGCGCTTCAGCAGGCGCGGGTCGTCCGCCGCCCGCACGCCGTGCCCGATCCGGTGCGCGTACAGGTCGTCCAGGCAGTCCCGGACCGAGGACGGCCCCGCCAGCTCACCGCCGTGCGGCGCGGACAGCAGCCCGCCCTCCCGCGCGATGTGGAAGGCGCGGTCGAAGTCCCGCGCCATGCCGCGGCGCTCGTCGTTCGACAGGCCGAAGCCGACCACGCCCCGGTCGGCGTAGCGCACCGCGAGGCGGGCCAGGGTACGGGCGTCCAGCGGGTGCTTCATCCGGTTCGCGGCGACCACGACCCGCATGCCGAGCCCGGTCTCCCGCATCGCGGATTCCACCGCGTCCAGGATGATCTCCAGCGCCGGGATCAGACCGCCCAGCCGCGGCGCGTACGACGTCGGGTCCACCTGGATCTCCAGCCAGCCCGAGCCGTCCTTCAGGTCCTCCTCCGCGGCCTCCCGCACCAGGCGCCGGATGTCCTCGGGCTCCCGCAGACACGAACGCGCCGCGTCGTACAGCCGCTGGAACCGGAACCAGCCGCGCTCGTCGGTCGCCCGCAGGCGCGGCGGCTCCCCGCCGGTCAGCGCCTCCGTCAGCGCTTCGGGCAGCCGCACGCCGTACTTGTCGGCCAGCTCCAGCAGGGTGCTGGGCCGCATCGACCCGGTGAAGTGCAGGTGCAGATGGGCCTTCGGCAGCTCAGAGACATCACGTACACGCTCCATTCGAAGATCCTGCCGCACGCCCCGCGGTCCCGGTAGCGGATTGCCCGTACGGGGTGTTGCCCGCACAAAGAAACGAGCCGCCTCCCCTCCGGGGGGAAGCGGCCCGTACGCGCGCGTGGACCTCTCAGTCCCGTCAGTCCCGCGCCTCAGCCAGCAGCTTCTGGATCCGGCTCACGCCCTCGACGAGGTCCTCGTCACCGAGCGCGTAGGACAGCCGCAGGTAGCCCGGCGTGCCGAAGGCCTCGCCCGGCACGACCGCGACCTCGGCCTCCTCCAGGATCAGCGCGGCCAGCTCCACCGTGTTCTGCGGACGCTTGCCGCGGATCTCCTTGCCGATCAGCGCCTTGACCGACGGGTACGCGTAGAAGGCGCCCTCCGGCTCCGGGCAGACCACGCCGTCGATCTCGTTCAGCATGCGCACGATGGTCTTGCGGCGGCGGTCGAAGGCCTCGCGCATCTTCGCCACGGCCTGGAGGTCGCCGGAGACGGCGGCCAGGGCGGCGACCTGCGCCACGTTCGAGACGTTGGACGTGGCGTGCGACTGCAGGTTCGTCGCGGCCTTCACGACGTCCTTCGGGCCGACGATCCAGCCCACGCGCCAGCCCGTCATGGCGTACGTCTTGGCCACGCCGTTGACGACGACGCACTTGTCGCGCAGCTCGGGCAGCAGCGCCGGCAGGGACACGGAGACCGCGTCGCCGTACACCAGGTGCTCGTAGATCTCGTCCGTCAGCACCCACAGGCCGTGCTCCAGCGCCCAGCGGCCGATCGCCTCGGTCTCGGCCTCGGAGTACACCGCGCCGGTCGGGTTGGAGGGGGAGACGAACAGGACGACCTTGGTCCGGTCCGTGCGGGCGGCCTCCAGCTGCTCCACGCTCACCCGGTAGCCGGTGGTCTCGTCGGCCACGACCTCGACCGGGACACCGCCGGCGAGGCGGATCGACTCGGGGTAGGTCGTCCAGTACGGCGCCGGGACGATGACCTCGTCGCCCGGGTCGAGGATCGCGGCGAAGGCCTCGTAGATGGCCTGCTTGCCGCCGTTGGTGACCAGGATCTGCGACACGTCCGGCTCCCAGCCGGAGTCGCGCAGCGTCTTCGCGGCGATCGCGGACTTCAGCTCGGGCAGACCGCCGGCCGGGGTGTAGCGGTGGTACTTCGGGTTCTTGCAGGCCTCGATCGCGGCCTCGACGATGTAGTCCGGGGTCGGGAAGTCGGGCTCACCGGCGCCGAAGCCGATCACCGGACGCCCGGCGGCCTTGAGGGCCTTGGCCTTGGCGTCCACGGCGAGGGTGGCGGACTCGGAGATCGCGCCGACTCGGGCGGAGACCCGGCGCTCGGTGGGAGGGGTTGCAGCGCTCATGAGTCCATCGTTTCAGACCGGAAACTCCCCCGGCACGCGGGTTTCACAGACTGAACAGCGACTGAACAACTGTCCGGATCCGGCCACCGGCCCGGGCGATCCCACGCGATCAAAGTCCCTACAGGCACTTTCTGTTCGACGACCGGCCCCGGAGCACGTACACTCTCTCCTCGTTGGCCTCACACGGGCCGCGCACGGGCGGTGCACATCGAGCACCCACCGAGATGCGGTACGTTGGGGGACAACCAAAGGGTCGTAGCTCAATTGGTAGAGCACTGGTCTCCAAAACCAGCGGTTGGGGGTTCAAGTCCCTCCGGCCCTGCTACACACACTCGCCAGGGTGTGCGCATGTACGTACAGCAATGCACCGCCGTGCGGCTCAGACCGGGCGCGGCACGGCCATGACCCGGAATCAGGTGAGGACGAATGGCGGACGCCGTGGGCTCCATCGACACGCCTGATGCCCAGGACGAGGCGCAGGAGAAGAAGAAGGCCCGCAAGGGCGGCAAGCGTGCCAAGAAGGGCCCGCTGAAGCGGCTCGCCCTCTTCTACCGTCAGGTCATCGCGGAACTCCGCAAGGTCGTCTGGCCGACGCGCAACCAGCTGACGTCGTACACGACCGTCGTGATCTTCTTCGTCGCCATCATGATCGCCCTGGTGACCGTGATTGACTATGGGCTCAGCCACGCCGCCAAGTACGTCTTCGGCTGAACCGAGAGCGAAGGGCGCCGTGGTTACCGGCGCCCCTTTCGCGTGTTCCACCCCTATGTATCCAGGAAGAAGCAGCCACCGTGTCTGACCCGAACCTGAACGACGCCATCGAGCCCGACGAGTCGGTGGATGACGAGCTCGACATCGTCGAGGGCGCGGACGAGGAAGACGAGTTCGAGGCTGCCGAGGCCGAGGCCGGGGAACCTGCCGAGGAAGCCGCCCTGCACGTCGAGGACGAGACCGCCGAGGACGAGTCCGGCGAGTCCGCCGACGAATCCGCCGAAGCCGAGGCCGAGGCCGCCGAGGAGGAGACCGAGCCGGTCGACCCCGTCGAGGCCCTGCGCGAGGAGCTGCGCTCGCTTCCCGGCGAGTGGTACGTCATCCACACCTACGCGGGTTACGAGAACCGCGTGAAGACCAACCTCGAGCAGCGCGCCGTCTCGCTGAACGTCGAGGACTACATCTTCCAGGCCGAGGTGCCGCAGGAAGAGGTCGTCCAGATCAAGAACGGCGACCGCAAGACGATCAAGCAGAACAAGCTGCCGGGCTACGTCCTGGTGCGCATGGACCTGACGAACGAGTCCTGGGGCGTCGTCCGCAACACCCCCGGCGTCACCGGCTTCGTGGGCAACGCCTACGACCCGTACCCGCTGACCCTGGACGAGATCGTCAAGATGCTCGCCCCGGAGGCCGAGGAGAAGGCCGCCCGCGAGGCCGCCGAGGCCGAGGGCAAGCCGGCCCCGCAGCGCAAGGTCGAGGTCCAGGTGCTGGACTTCGAGGTCGGCGACTCGGTCACCGTCACCGACGGCCCGTTCGCCACGCTGCAGGCGACCATCAACGAGATCAACCCGGACTCGAAGAAGGTCAAGGGCCTGGTCGAGATCTTCGGCCGCGAGACCCCGGTCGAGCTGAGCTTCGACCAGATCCAGAAGAACTAGTCCGTTCCGGACGAACCGCTTACCGGCAGGTCAGGCGGACGCGCGAGCGTCCGTCTGACCTGCCCGGTTTTTGGCCGCGCATCTATACCCGTTATCGTTGTGCGGTATGCCTGCGTCAGGGTCGCGTACCCGGTGCAGGCAGGACCCGAATCGAAAGGACCCGGAGAGCTATGCCTCCCAAGAAGAAGAAGGTCACGGGGCTCATCAAGCTCCAGATCAACGCCGGTGCGGCGAACCCCGCCCCGCCGGTCGGCCCCGCGCTGGGTCAGCACGGCGTCAACATCATGGAGTTCTGCAAGGCCTACAACGCCGCGACCGAGTCGCAGCGCGGCTGGGTCATCCCGGTGGAGATCACGGTCTACGAGGACCGCTCCTTCACCTTCGTCACCAAGACGCCGCCGGCCGCCAAGATGATCCTCAAGGCCGCGGGCGTGGAGAAGGGCTCCGGCGAGCCGCACAAGACCAAGGTCGCCAAGATCACCGAGGCGCAGGTCCGCGAGATCGCCCAGACCAAGATGCCCGACCTCAACGCCAACGACCTGGACGCCGCCGCGAAGATCATCGCCGGCACCGCGCGTTCCATGGGCGTCACCGTCGAGGGCTGACCTTCCCCACCCGCAGAAGTCGTGGGAGGGCCTGCTCGGCCCTGACCACAACTCCTAAGAACCAACAGGAGCAGTAGTGAGCAAGCGCAGCAAGTCTCTCCGCGCTGCGGACGCCAAGATCGACCGGGAGAAGCTCTACGCCCCGCTCGAGGCCGTCCGTCTCGCCAAGGAGACCTCCACGACCAAGTTCGACGGCACCGTCGAGGTCGCCTTCCGTCTGGGTGTCGACCCGCGCAAGGCCGACCAGATGGTCCGTGGCACCGTGAACCTTCCGCACGGCACCGGTAAGACCGCCCGGGTCCTGGTCTTCGCGACCGGTGACCGTGCCGAGGCCGCGCGTGCCGCGGGCGCCGACATCGTCGGTGCCGACGAGCTGATCGACGAGGTGGCGAAGGGCCGTCTGGACTTCGACGCCGTCGTCGCCACCCCGGACCTCATGGGCAAGGTCGGCCGCCTCGGCCGCGTCCTCGGCCCGCGTGGTCTGATGCCGAACCCGAAGACCGGCACCGTGACCCCGGACACCGCCAAGGCAGTGACCGAGATCAAGGGCGGCAAGATCGAGTTCCGCGTCGACAAGCACTCGAACCTGCACTTCATCATCGGCAAGACGTCGTTCGACGACACCAAGCTGGTGGAGAACTACGGCGCCGCGCTGGAGGAGATCCTCCGTCTGAAGCCGTCCGCCGCCAAGGGCCGCTACATCAAGAAGGCCGCGGTCAGCACCACCATGGGCCCCGGCATCCCGGTCGACCCCAACCGCACTCGCAACCTCCTCGTGGAGGAGGACCCGGCCGCCGTCTGAGCCTCGAGCTCACCCCGGCAGCCGCGTCCGGTACGCGTCGCAGCGAGCACGGGCCCCGCAACCTTCGGGTTGCGGGGCCCGTCTCCGTTTGCGTGCGGTTCTTCCGAACAGCCTTTGCCTGTACGGTCTTTCCGCACGCCCGTCAGCGCGCCGTGCCGGCGTGCCGGCACCGCGACCGCACAGGGGTGGGACGAATGAAGAGCACGACGGTGCGCCGGATGACGCTCTCGGTCGCGGCGGTGAGCGTGCTGTCGGGTGCGGCCGCCTGCGGTCCCCTCGGCGCCTCCGGAGCCTCCGGCGGCTCCGGCAAGGACGACGGGGTGTCCGGCGGGAGAGCGACGCACGCGCGTTCCGTCGCGGCCCTGCGCAGCGCCGAGAGGGCCACCCACCGGGCCGACTCCGCAAGGGTCGAGTCCGTCACGACCATGGGCTCGATGATGTCGATGAAGGCCGACGGCGCCATGGGCTGGGGGGACGGCCTCGTCGGCAACCTCACCATCACGTACACCGGCGGCTGGGTCGCCGACTCCATGCGCGGGCTCGGCACCACGTCCATGGAGGCGCGCTACCTGCCCGACGCCTACTACGCGAAGATGGGCGAGAAGTTCGCCGAGCAGGCGGGCGGCAAGCACTGGATCCGGTACGGCTACGCCGACCTCGCCGACTTCGGCGGCAGCTCCGGCGCCTTCCTCCGGGACCAGATGCGGAACACCACGCCCAACCAGTCGGTGAAGCTGCTGCTGGCCTCCGGCGACGTCGAGAAGGTCGGCACGGAGAAGGTGCGCGGCGAGAACACCACGCACTACGCGGGCACCGTGGACGTCGCCGACCTCGCCGCCGGGAACTCCGGCCTCGACGCGGGCCAGCTGGCCGGTCTGAAGAGGCAGCTCACCCAGGCCGGCGTCACCACCGAGACCGTCCACATCTGGGTCGACGACCGGGACCTGCTGGTGAAGAAGGTCGAGAAGGGCCGGATGTCGGTCGGCGAGTACACCCAGACCGCGTACTACAGCGACTACGGCGTGCGGGTCTCCGCCGGCAAGCCCCCGGCCGGCGACACCGAGGACTTCACGACGCTCGTGCGGCAGCAGGACAGGACCGGCACGACCTCCTGATCCCGGTCGGCCCGGGTGGATTTGCTATACGGGCCCGATGTATCTACCCTCCTACTGAAGCCAAAGACCGCTGGTCGTTGCCGTGCGCTCGTACGAGGGCGCGGTGGCCGAAGGATCCGCTGAAAATGCGGGCGACCCGCGCAGGTGACAGTGGAAGAGCTCCCGGAGTACGTGCGCTCAGCGCTCGTACGACCGGTCGAGTCCGCCCCGTGCGCCTGCGCCGGGGCGTTTCGTTTTCCCCAGTCCTCCTTCGGGTCCGCGCGGTCCGAATCACCCGGAAGGAGGCCGAGGCTCTATGGCGAGGCCCGACAAGGCTGCCGCGGTTGCCGAGCTGACGGACAAGTTCCGCAACTCGAGCGCCGCCGTGCTGACCGAGTACCGCGGTCTCACCGTGGCGCAGCTCAAGACGCTGCGCCGTTCTCTCGGTGAGAACGCGTCCTACGCCGTGGTGAAGAACACGCTGACCAAGATTGCGGCCAACGAGGCCGGCATCTCGACGCTCGACGACCTGTTCAACGGTCCGACGGCGGTCGCCTTCGTCACCGGTGACCCGGTGGAGTCGGCGAAGGGTCTTCGTGACTTCGCCAAGGACAACCCGAATCTCGTCATCAAGGGCGGTGTCCTTGACGGCAAGGCGCTGTCCGCCGACGAGATCAAGAAGCTTGCGGACCTCGAGTCCCGCGAGGTTCTGCTCGCCAAGCTGGCGGGCGCCATGAAGGGCAAGCAGTCCCAGGCTGCCGCTGTCTTCCAGGCGCTCCCGTCGAAGCTCGTCCGCACCCTGGACGCGCTTCGCGCCAAGCAGGACGAGCAGGGCGGTGCCGAGTAATTCGGCTCGCGAAATGACCGCCGCCTGACGCGGGGGTCGTAGCGGGCCAACGTACGCCCGCCAGACATGTACATCCGGCACCAGCCGATTGAATGGAAGGATCGCCCGTCATGGCGAAGCTCAGCCAGGAAGACCTGCTCGCGCAGTTCGAGGAGATGACCCTCATCGAGCTCTCCGAGTTCGTGAAGGCGTTCGAGGAGAAGTTCGACGTCACCGCCGCCGCCCCGGTCGCCGTGGCCGCCGCCGGTGTCCCGGGTGCCCCGGCCGCCGAGGCCGTCGAGGAGAAGGACGAGTTCGACGTCATCCTCACCGGTGCCGGCGACAAGAAGATCCAGGTCATCAAGGTCGTGCGTGAGCTGACCTCGCTGGGTCTGAAGGAGGCCAAGGACCTCGTGGACGGCGCCCCGAAGCCCGTCCTCGAGAAGGTCGCCAAGGACGCCGCCGAGAAGGCCGCCGAGTCCCTCAAGGGCGCCGGCGCCTCCGTCGAGGTCAAGTAACACCTCCGCGGTCCCGTACCGCACTGTCGCGACCGCTGAACGCGTCCCCCTTGGGGATGTAACGCGAACGCACCGAGGAGCGATCATCCATCCGGGTGGTCGCTCCTCTGCGTTCCGAGGGGCGCGGCCACGGTTGCCTTGAACCCGCGTGCGCGGGAGGTAGGGTGATCTTCGTTGTGCTCCCGGCCGCCCAGGGTCCGGGCAGGGGGCCTTGACGAACCGCACGCAGCGCGCAATTCTCAGGACGCGTCGTCACAGGATCCGAATCCGAGGCATGGATCGACGACGAAGAGGGCAGTATCAACGTGCGTTGAGGGCAGCATGCCGAGGGCGTTGAGGACGACGAGGGTCACGAAAAATCGGGGCTGGACATCAGTGTGCCAAGTGGCTACACTGACCCTTTGCGCTGCCTGTTAGCTGTCCCCTGCCCGTCACCAGGGGCATGCCCTCGCTCGAGCACCGATGACCGGATGATCTCTGAACTGGGATTTCTGTCTCTGTGCACGGGAGAGGGACCGGTACGCGCGTAGTGAGTCCGAGCCCTCGGAAGGACCCCCTCTTGGCCGCCTCGCGCACTGCCTCGACCGCGAATACGAACAACGGCGCCAGCACCGCCCCGCTGCGCATCTCTTTTGCAAAGATCAAGGAGCCTCTCGAGGTTCCCAACCTGCTCGCGCTGCAGACCGAGAGCTTTGACTGGCTGCTCGGGAACACCGCCTGGCAGAGTCGGGTCGAGGAGGCTCTGGAGTCCGGTCAGGACGTCCCCACCAAGTCCGGTCTCGAGGAGATCTTCGAGGAGATCTCCCCGATCGAGGACTTCTCCGGGTCGATGTCGCTGACGTTCCGCGACCACCGCTTCGAGCCGCCGAAGAACAGCATCGACGAGTGCAAGGAGCGCGACTTCACGTACGCCGCCCCGCTCTTCGTCACGGCCGAGTTCACGAACAACGAGACCGGCGAGATCAAGTCCCAGACGGTCTTCATGGGCGACTTCCCGCTCATGACCAACAAGGGCACCTTCGTCATCAACGGCACCGAGCGTGTCGTGGTGTCGCAGCTGGTCCGTTCGCCGGGTGTCTACTTCGACTCCTCCATTGACAAGACGTCCGACAAGGACATCTTCTCCGCCAAGATCATCCCGTCCCGGGGTGCCTGGCTGGAGATGGAGATCGACAAGCGCGACATGGTCGGTGTCCGCATCGACCGCAAGCGCAAGCAGTCCGTCACCGTCCTCCTGAAGGCGCTCGGCTGGACGACCGAGCAGATCCTCGAGGAGTTCGGCGAGTACGAGTCCATGCGCGCCACCCTGGAGAAGGACCACACCCAGGGCCAGGACGACGCGCTGCTCGACATCTACCGCAAGCTGCGTCCGGGCGAGCCCCCCACGCGTGAGGCCGCGCAGACGCTCCTGGAGAACCTGTACTTCAACCCCAAGCGCTACGACCTCGCCAAGGTCGGCCGCTACAAGGTCAACAAGAAGCTGGGCGCGGACGCCCCGCTGGACGCCGGCATCCTGACCGTCGAGGACATCATCTCGACGATCAAGTACCTGGTGAAGCTGCACGCCGGTGAGACCGAGACGGTCGGCGACAGCGGTCAGACGATCGTCGTCGAGACCGATGACATCGACCACTTCGGCAACCGTCGTCTGCGCAGTGTCGGCGAGCTCATCCAGAACCAGGTCCGCACGGGTCTGGCGCGTATGGAGCGCGTCGTCCGCGAGCGCATGACCACGCAGGACGTCGAGGCGATCACGCCGCAGACCCTGATCAACATCCGGCCGGTCGTCGCCTCCATCAAGGAGTTCTTCGGCACCAGCCAGCTGTCGCAGTTCATGGACCAGAACAACCCGCTGTCGGGTCTCACCCACAAGCGCCGTCTGTCGGCGCTCGGTCCGGGTGGTCTCTCCCGTGAGCGGGCCGGCTTCGAGGTCCGTGACGTGCACCCGTCCCACTACGGCCGCATGTGCCCGATCGAGACGCCCGAAGGCCCGAACATCGGTCTGATCGGCTCGCTGGCGTCCTACGGCCGGGTCAACGCGTTCGGCTTCGTGGAGACCCCGTACCGCAAGGTCATCGACGGCCAGGTCACCGACGAGGTCGACTACCTGACGGCCGACGAGGAGGACCGCTTCGTCATCGCGCAGGCCAACGCCACGCTCAACGACGACCTGCGGTTCACCGAGGCGCGGGTCCTGGTCCGCCGCCGTGGCGGTGAGGTCGACTACGTCGCGCCCGACGAGGTGGACTACATGGACGTCTCGCCGCGCCAGATGGTGTCGGTCGCGACCGCCATGATCCCGTTCCTCGAGCACGACGACGCCAACCGTGCCCTGATGGGCGCGAACATGATGCGCCAGGCCGTGCCCCTGATCAAGTCCGAGGCCCCGCTCGTCGGCACCGGCATGGAGTACCGCTCCGCCGTCGACGCCGGCGACGTGGTCAAGGCCGAGAAGGCCGGTGTGGTCCAGGAGGTCTCCGCGGACTACATCACCACCGCCAACGACGACGGCACGTACATCACGTACCGCCTGGCCAAGTTCGCCCGCTCCAACCAGGGCACCTCGGTCAACCAGAAGGTCATCGTCAACGAGGGCGACCGGATCATCGAGGGCCAGGTCCTCGCCGACGGTCCGGCCACCCAGAACGGCGAGATGGCGCTCGGCAAGAACCTGCTGGTCGCGTTCATGCCGTGGGAGGGTCACAACTACGAGGACGCGATCATCCTGTCGCAGCGCCTCGTGCAGGACGACGTCCTCTCCTCGATCCACATCGAGGAGCACGAGGTCGACGCCCGTGACACCAAGCTCGGCCCCGAGGAGATCACCCGGGACATCCCGAACGTCTCCGAGGAGGTCCTCGCCGACCTCGACGAGCGCGGCATCATCCGCATCGGCGCCGAGGTCATCGCCGGTGACATCCTCGTCGGCAAGGTCACCCCGAAGGGCGAGACCGAGCTGACGCCGGAGGAGCGCCTGCTGCGCGCGATCTTCGGTGAGAAGGCCCGTGAGGTCCGTGACACCTCGCTGAAGGTGCCGCACGGCGAGACCGGCAAGGTCATCGGCGTGCGCGTCTTCGACCGCGAGGAGGGCGACGAGCTTCCCCCCGGTGTGAACCAGCTGGTGCGCGTGTACGTGGCGCAGAAGCGCAAGATCACCGACGGTGACAAGCTCGCCGGCCGGCACGGCAACAAGGGTGTCATCTCCAAGATCCTGCCGATCGAGGACATGCCGTTCCTGGAGGACGGCACCCCGGTCGACATCATCCTCAACCCGCTGGGTGTGCCGTCCCGAATGAACCCGGGACAGGTCCTGGAGATCCACCTCGGCTGGCTCGCCAGCCGCGGCTGGGACGTCTCCGGCCTCGGCGACGAGTGGGCGCAGCGCCTCCAGGCGATCGGCGCCGACCAGGTCGACCCGGGCACCAACGTCGCGACCCCCGTCTTCGACGGCGCGCGCGAGGACGAGCTCGCGGGTCTGCTGCAGCACACCATCCCGAACCGGGACGGCGAGCGCATGGTGCTCCCGTCCGGCAAGGCCAGGCTGTACGACGGCCGCTCCGGCGAGCCGTTCCCGGAGCCGATCTCGGTCGGCTACATGTACATCCTGAAGCTGCACCACCTGGTCGACGACAAGCTGCACGCCCGCTCGACCGGTCCGTACTCGATGATCACCCAGCAGCCGCTGGGTGGTAAGGCCCAGTTCGGTGGCCAGCGGTTCGGCGAGATGGAGGTGTGGGCGCTCGAGGCGTACGGCGCCGCCTACGCCCTCCAGGAGCTGCTGACCATCAAGTCCGACGACGTCACCGGCCGCGTGAAGGTCTACGAGGCCATCGTCAAGGGCGAGAACATCCCCGAGCCCGGCATCCCCGAGTCCTTCAAGGTCCTCATCAAGGAGATGCAGTCCCTTTGCCTGAACGTGGAGGTGCTGTCCAGCGACGGTATGTCCATCGAGATGCGTGACACCGACGAGGATGTCTTCCGCGCTGCGGAGGAGCTCGGCATCGACCTGTCCCGGCGCGAGCCGAGCAGCGTCGAAGAGGTCTGACGGGAGTCCGGGAGCCTTCCCGGTGAAGGCTCCCGGCCCCAGGACCCCCGTATCAGACCCCAAGACTCACAACCCTGAGAGGGATTGACGCATAGTGCTCGACGTCAACTTCTTCGACGAGCTCCGGATCGGCCTGGCCACCGCTGACGACATCCGTCAGTGGAGCCACGGCGAGGTCAAGAAGCCCGAGACCATCAACTACCGCACCCTCAAGCCCGAAAAGGACGGACTCTTCTGCGAGAAGATCTTCGGTCCGACCCGGGACTGGGAGTGCTACTGCGGCAAGTACAAGCGCGTCCGCTTCAAGGGCATCATCTGCGAGCGCTGTGGCGTCGAGGTCACCCGCGCCAAGGTGCGCCGTGAGCGGATGGGCCACATCGAGCTGGCCGCGCCCGTCACGCACATCTGGTACTTCAAGGGTGTCCCGAGCCGCCTGGGCTACCTGCTCGACCTGGCTCCCAAGGACCTCGAGAAGGTCATCTACTTCGCGGCGTACATGATCACGTACGTCGACGAGGAGCGCCGCACCCGCGACCTGCCCTCCCTGGAGGCGCACGTCTCCGTCGAGCGGCAGCAGATCGAGAACCGCCGCGACGCCGACCTGGAGGCCCGCGCCAAGAAGCTCGAGGCCGACCTGGCCGAGCTGGAGGCCGAGGGCGCCAAGGCCGACGTGCGCCGCAAGGTGCGCGAGGGCGCCGAGCGCGAGATGAAGCAGCTGCGCGACCGCGCGCAGCGCGAGATCGACCGTCTCGACGAGGTGTGGACCCGGTTCAAGAACCTCAAGGTCCAGGACCTGGAGGGCGACGAGCTCCTCTACCGCGAGCTGCGCGACCGCTTCGGCACCTACTTCGACGGCTCGATGGGCGCCGCGGCGCTGCAGAAGCGCCTGGAGTCCTTCGACCTGGAGGAGGAGGCCGAGCGCCTCCGCGAGATCATCCGCACCGGCAAGGGCCAGAAGAAGACCCGCGCGCTCAAGCGCCTGAAGGTCGTCTCCGCGTTCCTGCAGACGTCCAACAGCCCCAAGGGCATGGTGCTCGACTGCGTGCCGGTCATCCCGCCGGACCTGCGTCCGATGGTGCAGCTGGACGGTGGCCGCTTCGCGACCTCCGACCTGAACGACCTGTACCGCCGCGTGATCAACCGCAACAACCGCCTGAAGCGCCTTCTCGACCTCGGTGCGCCCGAGATCATCGTGAACAACGAGAAGCGCATGCTCCAGGAGGCCGTCGACGCGCTCTTCGACAACGGCCGCCGCGGCCGCCCGGTCACGGGCCCCGGCAACCGTCCGCTGAAGTCGCTGTCCGACATGCTCAAGGGCAAGCAGGGCCGCTTCCGTCAGAACCTGCTCGGCAAGCGTGTCGACTACTCGGCGCGTTCCGTGATCGTCGTCGGTCCGCAGCTGAAGCTGCACCAGTGCGGTCTGCCGAAGGCGATGGCGCTGGAGCTGTTCAAGCCGTTCGTGATGAAGCGCCTGGTCGACCTGAACCACGCGCAGAACATCAAGAGCGCCAAGCGCATGGTGGAGCGCGGCCGCACGGTCGTGTACGACGTCCTCGAAGAGGTCATCGCCGAGCACCCGGTGCTGCTGAACCGTGCTCCCACCCTGCACCGCCTCGGCATCCAGGCCTTCGAGCCGCAGCTGGTCGAGGGCAAGGCCATCCAGATCCACCCGCTCGTGTGCACCGCGTTCAACGCGGACTTCGACGGTGACCAGATGGCCGTGCACCTGCCGCTGTCCGCGGAGGCGCAGGCCGAGGCCCGCATCCTGATGCTGTCCTCGAACAACATCCTCAAGCCGGCCGACGGCCGTCCGGTGACGATGCCGACCCAGGACATGGTCCTCGGTCTGTTCTTCCTCACCACCGACGGCGAGATGCGGAACGTGAAGGGCGAGGACCGCTCCTTCGCGTCCGTGGCCGAGGCGATCATGGCGTTCGACGCCGGCGAGCTCTCGCTGCAGTCGCGCGTGGACATCCGCTTCCCGGTGGGCACCATCCCGCCGCGCGGCTGGACCCCGCCCGCGCGCGAGGAGGGCGAGCCGGAGTGGCAGCAGGGTGACAGCTTCCGGCTGAAGACCACGCTCGGCCGTGCGCTCTTCAACGAGCTGCTGCCCGAGGACTACCCGTTCGTCGACTACGAGGTCGGCAAGAAGCAGCTCTCCGAGATCGTCAATGACCTCGCCGAGCGCTACCCGAAGGTCATCGTGGCGGCGACGCTCGACAACCTGAAGGCGGCCGGCTTCTACTGGGCCACCCGTTCCGGCGTCACCGTCGCCATCTCCGACGTCGTCGTTCCCGAGGCGAAGAAGGAGATCGTCAAGGGCTACGAGGCGCAGGACGAGAAGGTCCAGAAGCAGTACGAGCGCGGTCTGATCACCAAGGACGAGCGCACGCAGGAGCTCATCGCGATCTGGACCAAGGCGACCAACGAGGTCGCCGAGGCGATGAACGAGAACTTCCCGAAGACCAACCCGATCTTCATGATGGTGAACTCGGGCGCCCGAGGGAACATGATGCAGATGCGTCAGATCGCCGGTATGCGCGGTCTGGTGTCCAACGCCAAGAACGAGACGATCCCGCGTCCCATCAAGGCGTCCTTCCGTGAGGGCCTGTCCGTGCTGGAGTACTTCATCTCCACGCACGGTGCCCGTAAGGGTCTGGCGGACACCGCCCTGCGTACCGCCGACTCGGGTTACCTCACCCGTCGTCTGGTCGACGTCTCGCAGGACGTCATCATCCGCGAGGAGGACTGCGGCACCGACCGCGGCCTGAAGCTCAAGATCGCGGAGCAGGGCGCGGACGGTGTGCTGCGCAAGGCGGACGACGTCGAGACGAGCGTGTACGCGCGCTGCCTCGCCGAGGACATCGTGGTCGACGGCAAGGTGCTGGCCCCGGCCGGCACGGACCTCGGCGACGTGCTCATCGACGAGCTCGTCCGGCACGGCGTCGAGACGGTCAAGACCCGCTCGGTCCTGACCTGCGAGTCCGCCGTCGGCACCTGCGCGATGTGCTACGGCCGTTCGCTGGCCACCGGCAAGCTGGTCGACATCGGTGAGGCGGTCGGCATCATCGCCGCCCAGTCCATCGGTGAGCCCGGCACCCAGCTGACGATGCGTACCTTCCACACCGGTGGTGTGGCCGGTGACGACATCACCCAGGGTCTGCCGCGTGTCGTCGAGCTCTTCGAGGCCCGTACCCCGAAGGGTGTGGCTCCGATCTCCGAGGCGAGCGGCCGCGTCCGCATCGAGGAGACGGAGAAGACCAAGAAGATCGTCATCACCCCGGACGACGGCAGCGACGAGACGGCGTACCCGATCTCGAAGCGTGCCCGTCTCCTGGTCAGCGAGGGCGAGCACGTCGAGGTGGGCCAGAAGCTCACCGTGGGTGCCACCAACCCGCACGACGTGCTGCGCATCCTGGGCCAGCGCGCCGTCCAGGTCCACCTGGTCGGCGAGGTCCAGCGGGTGTACAACTCGCAGGGTGTGTCGATCCACGACAAGCACATCGAGATCATCATCCGGCAGATGCTCCGCCGCGTGACGATCATCGAGTCCGGCGACGCCGAGCTGCTGCCCGGAGAGCTGGTCGAGCGCTCGAAGTTCGAGCAGGAGAACCGTCGTGTGGTCCAGGAGGGCGGTCACCCGGCCTCCGGTCGTCCGCAGCTCATGGGTATCACCAAGGCCTCGCTGGCCACGGAGTCCTGGCTGTCGGCGGCGTCCTTCCAGGAGACGACCAGGGTCCTCACGGACGCGGCGATCAACGCCAAGTCCGACTCCCTGATCGGCCTCAAGGAGAACGTCATCATCGGTAAGCTCATCCCGGCCGGTACGGGCCTGTCCCGCTACCGCAACATCCGGGTCGAGCCGACCGAGGAGGCCAAGGCCGCGATGTACTCGGCCGTCGGCTACGACGACATCGACTACTCGCCGTTCGGCACCGGCTCCGGCCAGGCCGTCCCGCTGGAGGACTACGACTACGGTCCGTACAACCAGTAGGCGAGCGTCCGCTTGAAGCGAGGGGCGGGGGCGCCCCCGGGCGGGCGCCGCCCCCCGGGCGGGGGGGTGCGGGCCCCGCCGGGGGGGTTTGAGGGTGTGG
>NZ_JBFADM010000055.1:27265-57354 GCF_040641355.1 Streptomyces sp. NPDC020996 | reverse complement strand
GACCGGCCTTTCGAGGCCGGTCCGTCCGCGTTCGAGGGGCCCGCATGGGAGTCGCCCTCCGGGGGCGCGGGGAACTGCGCGACCGGCCACGACGGACCCGCAGCCGACAGCGCACCTTTGAGATGACGCGGTGGGGAAGCGGGCGCCGATCGCACCGCTCCGCCGCCGGCAGCTGGTCCGCCTGCGTTCGAGGGGCCCGCATGGGAGTCGCCCTCCGGGGGCGCGGGGAACTGCGCGACCGGCCACGATGAGCCCGCAGCCGACAGCGCACCTTTGAGATGACGCGGTGGGGAAGCGGGCGCCGATCGCACCGCTCAGCCGCCGCCGGCGAGCCGTCCGCCCCGCCACGGAGTGTCGGGCAGGCAGCTGGGCGGACGGCGTGGAGACGGGCCGCCGCACTGGTACGAGGGGGAGCCGGCGGCCCGGCCGGCCTCTTGCGAGGCAGTTCAGTCAACCGGCCGGAAACTCTCCGCGACAGCGTGCACACACTGCGGATCCGGGCACTCCGTTCACACCCCGTGTGAAGGGGTTGGCACTACTCTGTCGGCACCGAGGCACCCGGGGGGCATCCATGCAGCCCAACACTCTGCTCGACGCGATCCTGGACGAGGCCGGGATCTCGCACGCGGGGCTGGCCGCACACGTCAATCACGCGGGCCTGGCGCGCGGACTCGCGCTCCGGTACGAGCACACCGCCGTGGCGCGCTGGCTCAAGGGACAGCGGCCCCGCGGCCAGGTGCCCGACCTCATCTGCGAGGTGCTGGCCGCCCGGCTGCACCGGCCCGTCACCCTCGACGACATCGGCCTCGGCGTCCCCGGCGAGCCGTCCGCACCGCACGGCACCTCCCTGTCCGGTTTCGTCGAGCGCGCCACCGCCCTGTGGCGCTCCGACGAACAGCAGCGCCCGCACATCCTGGGCGCACCCGCGGTCACCGGCACGCCCGCCGTCATGCCGGTGTGGGAGTGGGAGAACCCGCCCGAGGACGTCGACGTCTCGCGCGGCGGCCGGCACCGCGTCACGTCCTCCGACATCGAGATGCTGCGGGCCGCCCGCACCCACTACGAGCAGATGTACCGCAAGGCCGGCGGCATGGCGACCCGCAGCCGCATCGTCGGTTTCCTCAACGCCGAGGCCGCGCCGCTGCTGCGCGGCAGCTACACCGACGCCACCGGCCGCCAGCTGCACCGCGCCACCGGCGGCCTGGTGGCGATCGCCGGCATCTGCGCCTACGACTCCGACGCCCACGGCCTGGCCCAGCGCTACTTCCACCAGGCGCTCCGGCTCGCCAAGGCAAGCGGCGACCGCGGCCTGGGCGCCTATGTGATCGCGCTGCTGGTCAACCAGTCGCTGTTCATGCGGGAGTACCGCCAGGCCGTCGCCTTCGCGGAGGCCGCGCTGCGCGCCGCCGGCAAGCACATCACCCCGGCGCTCGCCTCCGACCTCTACGCGATGCAGGCCAAGGCGTACGCGCACCTCGGCGACGGCACGAGCGCGCTGTCCTGCATCCGGCGTGCCGAGCAGGCCGCCGAACGGATCCGGCGCGGGCACGAACCCGACGAGACCGGCTATGTCCAGCCGGGCCTGGTCAACGTGCAGGTGGCGGAGGCGTTGCTCAGCCTCGGGGAACTCACGGCCGCGGGGGAGCACGCCGCGGCGGCCGTGGACAACCCCGCGCACGACCGGGGGCGGGTGCACCGGCTCGCCATGCTCAGCACGATCGAACTGCGGCGGGGGAACGCCGACAAAGCGGTGGCCACGGCGGTGCAGATGGCCGAACAGGCCCGGGGAATGGAGTCCCAGCGGCTGCGCGACAGACTCCGCGCGGTGCGCGACCACCTGGTGCGCAACGGCTGCACGGGTACCTCCGAGGCCGCCGAGCTGATCGACGGCGCGCTGCGGGTGCCGCTGTAGTCCGGTCCGCGGACGGGCTCGGGCTCCGGAGCACCGACAGTCCTCGCCCCTGCTGCGATATTGCCCCTTACCCAAAGGAAGGTGGCAGAACCGTGCAGTGGACGAAACAGAACGAACAGACTGTGTACTCAAACCGCTGGTTCAGCGTCAATCTCGCGGATGTCGAGTTGCCGGACGGCCGGCATCTCGATCACTTCCTGATCCGGCTGCGGCCGGTCGCCGTCGCCACGGTGGTCAACGAGGCCAACGAGGTGCTGCTGCTGTGGCGCCACCGCTTCATCACCGACAGCTGGGGGTGGGAACTGGCGGCGGGTGTCGTCGAGGACGGCGAGGACGTATCCCGTGCGGCCGCCAGGGAACTGGAGGAGGAGACCGGCTGGCGACCGGGGCCCCTGTACCACCTGATGAGCGTGGAACCGTCCAACGGCCTCACCGACGCCCGGCACCACATCTACTGGGCCGACGAGGGAGAGTACGTCGGGCACCCCGTGGACGACTTCGAGTCGGACCGCCGGGAATGGGTTCCCCTCAAGCTCGTCCCGGACATGGTCGCCCGCGGTGAGGTCCCGGCCGCCAACATGGCAGCCGCGTTACTGCTCCTTCACCATCTCAGGCTCGGGCAGGACGCCCAGCCCTGATCCCCCGACCGGGTCCTGGTCCCTCAGCGGCCCAGGGCCTGCCAGATCGCCACCACCAGCGCGCCCACCGCGGTCAGCGCCGCGACCGCGGGCAACGGCCAGCGGCTGTGCTCCAGGGCGACGATGCGGGCGCTCAGCTCGTCGACCTCCTTGTCCGTCTCCTCCGTTCGGTGACTGAGCAGAGCCAGCCCACCCTCGACGCGCGCGTACGCCACGTCGAGGCGCCGGCGTAACTCTGCGAGTTCTCCATGGACCACGGGATGCTCCGGGTCGGCGGTCACGAGTCCGCTCCTTTCCGTAGTCGGCACATCCCTTGCATGCGCATGATGAGTGAACTCGCCTGGTGGGCGCGTGGGGAGAGTGTGCGTGGGGCATATGCGTGCCCGGTGCGCACACGGTGTGTGAAATGCGTGGGCCCGGCACTCGGAAGAGTGCCGGGCCCATGGTCGTCGCACTGTGTGACCGCCACCCTGCAACGGGCACTGTGCAGCCGCCGTACGCGGTGTCAGTCGTAGACGTGTGTCAGCTGTAGCTGTAGCCGTAGACGTGTGTCAGCCGTAGACGTAGAAGCCCGAGCCGGACTTCCGGCCCAGCCGGCCCGCGTCGACCATGCGCTGCAGCAGCGGGGGAGCGGCGTACAGCGGCTCCTTGTACTCCTCGTACATGCTCTGCGCCACCGAGGCCACCGTGTCCAGGCCGATCAGGTCGGACAGCTTCAGCGGGCCCATCGGATGGGCGCAGCCGAGCTCCATGCCGTTGTCGATGTCCTCGCGGCTGGCGATGCCCGACTCGAACATCCGGATCGCCGAGAGCAGGTAGGGGATCAGCAGCGCGTTCACCACGAACCCCGAGCGGTCCTGGGCTCGGATGGCGTGCTTGCCGAGCAGCTTCTCCGCGAAGAGCTGCGCCCGGCCGAGCGTGCCCTCGGAGGTGGTCAGCGCCGGGATGAGCTCGACGAGCTTCTGCACCGGGGCCGGGTTGAAGAAGTGGATGCCGATGACATGGTCGGGGCGCGAGGTGGCCACCGCCAGCTTCACCAGCGGGATCGAGGAGGTGTTGGAGGCCAGGATGGCGTCGGGCCGGGTCACGACCTGATCGAGCACCTGGAAGATCTCCGTCTTGACCTGCTCGTTCTCCACGACGGCCTCGATCACCAGGTCGCGGTCGGCGAACTCGCCCAGGTCGGTGGTGAAGCTCAGCCGGGCCTGCGTCGCCGCCAGCTCCGCTTCGCTGATCTTGCCGCGCTCGGCGGCCTTGGCCAGGGAGCCGAACAGCCGGGTGCGGCCGATCTCCAGGGCCTCGCCGGTGGTCTCGGCGACCTTCACGTCCAGTCCGGCGCGGGCGCACACCTCGGCGATGCCCGCTCCCATCTGGCCGCAGCCCACCACTCCGACGCGTGCGATGTCTCCAGCCGGGATGTCCGTCACATCGTCCCCTTCACTGATCCATCCGTGGCAGGTCTGCCGTGTTTCGGTCCCTGCTCCGACCCTGCACGTTACCTTCGGCGATCGTTGATCGATCACCGGGGTGCCGCCTGGCGGCCCGGCGCCGGAGACAGACGCACGGAGACAGACGCACGGAGGCAGCAGTGAGGACACGGAGGACAGCACCCTGGTCGCGCCGGGCGTTCACGGTGACCGCCCTGTCGGCGCTCATGGCGGGCGGCGCGACGGCGGGCGGTGCGGCGGCCGGAGCGACGACGGGCGGTCCGGGCGGCGGCCGGCGGCGCGCGGCCGGGGAGGTGCGGGGGGTGTGGGTGGCGACCGTGGCCAACCGCGACTGGCCCTCGCGGCCGGGGCTGACCGCCGCGCGGCAGCGCGCCGAGCTGATCGCCCACCTCGACCGCGCGGTCCGCGACCGCCTCAACACCGTGATCCTCCAGGTGCGCCCGACCGCCGACGCGCTGTGGCCGTCGTCGTACGAGCCCTGGTCGCAGTACCTCACCGGCACCCAGGGCGGGAACCCCGGCTGGGATCCGCTGGGGACGGCGGTCGAGGAGGCCCACGCCCGCGGTCTCGCCCTGCACGCCTGGTTCAACCCCTACCGCGTCGCCAACCACACCGACCCGGCACGGCTGGCCGCCTCGCACCCCGCGCGCAGGCATCCTGACTGGGTGGTGCCGTACGGCGGGAAGCTGTACTACAACCCGGGACTGCCGGAGGTCCGCGCCTTCGTCCAGGAGGCCATGCTGGACGCGGTGCGCAAGTACCCCGTCGACGCGGTGCACTTCGACGACTACTTCTACCCCTACCCGGTGGCCGGCCGGACCTTCGACGACACGGCCGCCTACGACCGCCACGGCGCCGGCTACGCGACCCGGGCCGCCTGGCGGCGCGCCAACATCGACAAGCTGATCGAGGAGACCGCGGCCGGCATCAAGCTGATCCGGCCCGCCACGCAGTTCGGGATCAGCCCCTTCGGAGTGTGGCGCAACGCGGCGACGGACTCCCGCGGTTCCGGCACGCGCGCGGGCGTGCAGACGTACGACGACCTGTACGCGGACACGCGGAAGTGGGTGCGGGAGAACTGGATCGACTACATCTGCCCGCAGCTGTACTGGAACATCGGGTTCGCCGCCGCCGACTACGCCACGCTGGTGTCCTGGTGGGCGGACGTGGCGCGGAACACCGCGACGAGGCTGTACCTGGGCGAGGCGCTGTACAAGGCGGGCGACCCCGCGCAGCCCGCCGCCTGGCAGGACCCGGCGGAACTGTCCCGGCACCTGGCGCTGGCCAGGAAGCATCCGCAGGTGCGCGGGCACGTCTTCTTCGCCGCCAAGGACGTGGCGGCCGATCCGATCGGGGCGATGGCGCGGGTCGTCGCCGACCACTACACACAGCCGGCGATGCCCCCGCGCTGATCCACCGGTTCTCCCGGTTCTCCCGGTTCTACCGGTTCTACCGGTTCTCGCGGTGCTCCCGGTGGCGGATCTCGGTGTCGGGGCCGGGTGAGCACACGCCCTCGTGCCCGTCCTCGAAACGGACGCGGTAGGGAGGATTGCCCTCCTGGCCCATCACTTCGACGATCTCGCCGACCTTGTCCTGCTGGCCGACCACCCTGCCGTGCTGGACAAGCTGGTCGCCCTCGGTTGCACGCATCTGTGCGGCCTCCTCACATGGTGCGGAGCGGCGGTTCCGTGGCCCTGGGTCCAGGGCGCGGGATGCCGGCGGGAAGCGGGCCAAGCCCTCGGCGGCCCTCAGCCCCGGGCCCGCTGGGTCACGGCGATGCACACGAGCACCGCCGCGGCGGTCAGCGGAGCGGCCACCGTCAGGTGCTCCCCCAGCAGCAGCACCGACCACACCAGTGTGAGCAGGGGCTGCGCCAACTGCAACTGACTCGCCTTGGGGATCCCGACCGCGGCCATGCCCCGGTACCACACGACCAGCCCCAGGAACTGCGAGCCCGCCGCCACCCACAGCAGTCCGGCCACGCTGTGCGCGGTCAGGTGTGCGGGCTCCAGCGCCAGGGCGGCCACGGCGGCGGGCACGCTCAGCGGCAGGCACAGCACCAGCGCCCAGCCGATGACCTGCCACCCCGGCATGATCCGGGCCAGCCGGCCGCCCTCGGTGTAGCCCGCGGCGCACACCAGCAGCGCCGCGAACAGGTACAGGTCGGCGGCGGTCAGCGCGCCGCCGCTCTGCTGGGCGGTGAACACGGCCACCGCCGCCGCCCCCGCGACCGCCGCCGCCCAGAACGTCCGGGAGGGGCGGACGCCGACGCGCAGCGCGGACAGCAGGGCGGTGGTGAGGGGGAGCAGGCCGACCACGACGGCCGCGTGCGCGGTGCTGGACGTCCGCAGGGCGAGCGTCGTCAGCAGCGGGAAGCCGACGACGACGCCGCCGGCGACGACCGCGAGGCCCGGCCAGTGCGCCCGGCCCGGCACCGGCACGCGCAGCGCCAGCAGGCAGCCGCCCGCGATCAGTGCGGCGAGGACGCTGCGGACGGCGACCAGCGCCCAGGGCCCGAAGCCCTCCAGCCCCCAGGCGGTCGCGGGGAAGGTGAGGGAGAAGGCGACGACGCCGAGGGCGGCCTGCAAGGTGCCGACGCGACGGTCCGCCGCGGCCGGTGCCGCCGCCCCCGCCGCTGTCGCGGAGGTGCCGACCGCTATCGACGCTGCCGCAGTAGCGCTACTCTGTGCTCTCATGCAAGAGCGTAGCAGTGTGGGTGAACTGGCGGAACGGCTGCGACAGGAGCTGGACCGCTACTCTCCTGGAGGGAAGCTTCCCTCCAGTCGGGCGCTCGTCGAGCGTTTCCGGGTCAGTCCGGTGACCGTCTCGCGGGCCCTCGCCCAGCTCGCCGCCGAGGGGCTGGTGGTCACCCGGCCCGGCGCCGGAGCCTTCCGGGCGCAGCCACGCGCGAGCACCGTCGCCGCGGGGGACACCTCGTGGCAGGAGGTGGCACTGAGCGCGGACGGCGCCACCGACCTCGTCCCGCGCACGGTGGACGCCTCGGGCGTGCTGGTCTCGCTGGCCGGCCCGCCGCCCGGCGTCGTCGAGTTCAACGGCGGCTACCTGCATCCCTCGCTCCAGCCGGAACGGGCGATGGCGGCGGCCCTGTCCCGCGCCGGACGCCGGCCCGGCGCCTGGGGGCGGCCGCCGGTGGAGGGACTGCCGGAGCTGCGCGAGTGGTTCGCGCGGAGCATCGGCGCGGCGGTCACCGCCGCGGATGTGCTGGTCACCGCGGGCGGCCAGTCGGCGCTGACCACCGCCCTGCGCGCGCTCGCCCCGCCCGGGGCGCCGGTGCTGGTCGAATCGCCCACCTACCCCGGCATGCTGGCGATCGCCCGCGCGGCGGGGCTGCGGCCCGTCCCCGTCCCCGTGGACCCGGACGGGGTGAAGCCGGCCCTGCTCGCCGACGCCTTCCGGGCGACCGGGGCCCGTGTCTTCGTCTGCCAGCCGCTGTTCCAGAACCCGACGGGCGCCGTGCTGGCGCCCGGGCGCCGCGCCGACGTGCTGCGGACCGCCCGGGAGGCCGGCGCGTTCGTCGTCGAGGACGACTTCGTACGGCGGCTCGCGCACGAGGACGCGGGAGAGCTGCCGAGGCCGCTCGCCGCCGACGATCCCGACGGCGTCGTCGTCCACGTCTGCTCGCTGACCAAGGCCACCTCGCCCAGCTTCCGGGTCGGCGCCCTGGCCGCCCGCGGTCCGGTCCTGGAACGCCTGCGCGCCATCCAGATCGTCGACACCTTCTTCGTGTCGCGGCCGTTGCAGGAGGCCGCACTCGAACTCGTCGGCTCGCCCGCCTGGCCGCGTCATCTGCGGTCCCTGTCGGCACAGTTGAAGGCCCGCCGCGACGTGATGACGGCGGCCCTGCGCCGGGAGCTGCCCCGGCTCGCCCTGCCGCACATCCCGTCGGGCGGCTACCACCTGTGGCTGCGCCTTCCCCACGGCACGGACGAGGCGGCCCTGACGGCCGCCGCCCTCCGCTCCGGCGTCGCCGTCACGCCCGGCCGCCCGTACTTCGGCGCCGAGCCCCCGGCCGGCCACCTGCGCCTGAGCTTCGCGGCGGTGGCGGGCGCCGGCGAGATCACGGAAGGGGTGCGGCGGCTGCGGACCGCCGCGGACGAGGTGCTGTAGCGCATCGGGGCCGTGCGGCGGGGATGTCGGGAAAACGGTTCGACAAAGCGGAGCCCGGCCTGTGACTCTCCCGCCATGAACGACATCCCGAGCCTTCCCGACGATTACGAGTTCTCCGCCGATCCCGGACGTGTCGACGTCGATCGCGTGCACCGCTGGCTGTCCACCGACGCGTACTGGGCGCTCGGGCGGCCGCGGGAGAAGCTGGACCGGGCGATCGAGGGCTCGCTGAACTTCGGCGTGTACGACAGGGCGTCGGGGGACCAGGTCGCGTACGCACGGGTCGTCACCGACCGGGCGACCTTCGCCTGGCTGTGCGATGTCTACGTCGACCCGTCCGTGCGGGGCAAGGGGATCGGCACCGCCATGGTCGCGGCCGTGCGCGAGCAGCTGCTCCCGTACGGGCTGCGGCGCCTCCTGCTCGCCACACACGACGCCCACGGGGTGTACGAGAAGGTCGGCTTCACCGCCCTGGAGCGGCCGGAGCAGTGGATGGTGCTCGCCTTCGAGTGAGCCGTCCGCCGGATGGCGAGCCGTCGGACCGGAGGGCGAGCCGTCCGCCGGAGAGCGAGCCATCCGACCGGGAGGGCGACTTGTCCGGCAGATGCCGACCCGGACGTGAAGGTTCACGCACCCTGGGTGACTCGTAGGTAACGTCTCTTGACCTGCCCACTCCCGCGGCTCACCATCGCCGCATGCAGCTGAGGGTCACATTCGTCGCGGCCGCGCGCAGCTCCCCGCCGCTCGCCGAGCGCTTCGAGGACGACCGCCCGCTGGACCAGGCCGGCTGGGACGAGGTGCAGCGCGCCGCCCCCGCCCTGGTCCCGCTGGCGGCGTCCGAGCTGCGCTACTGCTCGCCCACGCCCCGCAGTCGCGCCACCGGCGACGCCCTCGGCTACGCGCCGCTCGTCCAACTCGCCCTGCGAGACTGCGACATGGGGCGCTGGCGGGGGCTGACGCTCGGCGAGGCGATGGCCCGCGAGCCGGAGCTGGTGGACGCCTGGCTGGCCGACCCGCACGCCACCCCGCACGGCGGCGAGTCGCTGCTGGCCTTCGTCTCCCGCGTCGGCGGCTGGCTCGACACCCGGCCCTACGAGGACGGCTGCCGCATCGTCGCCGTGGCCGAACCGTCCGTGATCCGCGCCGCCCTGCTGTACGCCCTGAAGGCGCCGCCGTCGGCTTACTGGAACATCGACGTGCGCCCCCTGTCGGCCGTCACCGTCACCGGTCACGCCCGCCGCTGGAACCTCCGCCTCGGCGGGGCCTAGCGGCGGCGGGGCCGGCCTCGGGCTCATCCCAGGGCGGAGAGGGTCACGGCGTCGGCCATTGCCTGGTAGCCGGCGTCGTTGGGGGTGGATGTGGTCACCGCTGTCGTGGGCCGGGAGCGGCCTGGTGGCGTCGGCGGGGTCGCGGACCGCCAGGCCGAGGTCGAGCACGGCGTCGAAGGCGCCGGAGGTCCGGATCCAGGTGCTCACCTGCTGCCGGATGGTCTCCCGTGCCGCGGTGCAGCCCGACATGCCGTTGAACGGCATCACCGTCGCGGCCACGCCCCGGACACCCGCGGCATGCGCCTGGGTGATCAGCGTCTGGTAGCCGGAGGTGATGGACGAGGCCGAAGCGCTGTTGTAGGTGATGTCGTTGATCCCCTCCAGCAGCAGGACGGTCTTCACGTTCGGCTGGGCCAGGGCGTCGTGGGCGGAGCGGTGCAGGGCGCTGAGGCCGGAGTTGGCGCTGCCGTCGGCCAGGACCCGGTTGCCTCCGATGCCGACGTCGGCGACGCTCGGGCGAGGGCCGCCGCTGACGGCCGCGAGGCGGCGGCCCAGTACGTCCGGGTGGCGCCGGTTGCCGTTGACGGTGGACTTGACGCCGCCGGTGATCGAGTCCCCGAAGGCGATCAGCGTGCCCGTGGCCGTGGCCGAGTTCACCCACACCCCGCCGAGCAGGTAGGAGGCGTACGTGTGCGTCGGGTACGAGGCGACCGTGTCGTCGGCGGAGTGATCGCCGGAGGACGAGATGTATGTGGTCGCCTGGGCGTCGGGGTGCCAGCTCGACGTGTCGACGGTGTTCGAGACGTAGATGCTGACGAGCAGGTTCTGCTCGGCGGTCGTGGTCATGGCGACCTCGTCGCCGGCCTGCTCCGCGCCGACGGAGCGGGTGGCCCCGGTGGATCCGCCGAAGGTCACGGTGTGATGGGTGCCCGCGACGGGCACGCCTCCGCGGGACTGGACGGCGGCCTCCACGTGACCGACGGCGAGCGTCGACGTGCCGCGCAGGTGGGACCGTTGCAGCCGCACCGTCGACCCGCCCGCGGACAGGTGCACCACTTCGCGGATCGTCTGGTTGGAGAAGCCCACTCCGCCCTCGTTGAGGCCGGTGCTCCAGGCAGCGGCCTCGGTTCGGCCGGCCGTGGCTGCGGGCGTGAGAGACGACGGCGACAGCGACAGGACGGCGGCGGCCGCGCACACCGACATCGCGGAAGCCGCGCGGGTCAGCGTCTTGCGGCGCGGCTGCCGCGGGCGGCCGCGACCGGCGGGGGCGGGGGAGGAAGCCAGCAGGCGCACCAGGCGAAATTGCGTTGATGTAAAGGTCATGCGGCCTCGCCGACCGCTATCGGTCCTACAAGTCGAGGCCGGCCGGATGTCCGATGACCCTGGCGTGCCGTCCGTACCGCCCGTGCCGTCGCCGAGGGCCGGTCGCGCCCGGTCGAGGGCGGTAGATTGCATAAACGTGCAAAGCTACGTATAGTCATGCCATCCAAGAGGAGGATTCCATGGCGGTACGTGCGGCGGTGGCCGGAGCGAGTGGATACGCGGGCGGTGAGGTCCTGCGTCTGCTCCTGGCGCACCCCGAGGTCGAGATCGGAGCCCTGACCGGCAACTCGAACGCGGGTCAGCGGCTCGGCGCGCTCCAGCCGCACCTGCTGCCGCTGGCCGGCCGGGTGCTGGAGGAGACCACGGCCGAGGTGCTCGCCGGACACGACGTCGTCTTCCTCGCCCTGCCCCACGGCCAGTCCGCCGCCGTCGCCGAGCAGCTCGGCCCGGACGTCCTCGTCGTCGACATGGGCGCCGACTTCCGGCTGAAGGACGCCGCCGACTGGGAGCGCTTCTACGGTTCCGCACACGCCGGGACCTGGCCCTACGGCCTTCCCGAACTGCCGGGCGCCCGCGCCGCGCTGGAGGGGTCCAGGCGCATCGCGGTGCCCGGTTGCTACCCGACCGCCGTCTCGCTCGCGCTGTTCCCGGCGTACGCCGCCGGGCTCGTCGAGAACGAGGCGGTGATCGTCGCCGCGTCCGGCACCTCCGGCGCGGGCAAGGCGCCCAAGCCGCACCTGCTGGGCTCGGAGGTGATGGGCTCCATGTCGCCGTACGGCGTCGGCGGCGGCCACCGGCACACCCCCGAGATGATCCAGAACCTCAGCGCCGTGGCGGGGGAGCGGGTCGCCGTCTCCTTCACCCCCACCCTCGCGCCGATGCCCCGCGGCATCCTCGCCACCTGCAGCGCCAAGGCCAGGGACGGCGTCACCGCCGAGTCGGTCCGCGCCGCCTACGAGAAGGCCTTCGCCGACGAACCCTTCGTCCACCTCCTTCCCGAGGGACAGTGGCCCGCCACGGCCTCCGTCCAGGGGTCCAACGCCGTTCAGGTGCAGGTCGCGTACGACGAGGCCGTGGGCCGCGTCATCGCGATCAGCGCCATCGACAACCTGACCAAGGGCACCGCGGGCGGTGCCGTCCAGAGCATGAACCTCGCCCTGGGGCTCGACGAGACCACCGGGCTGACGACGATCGGAGTTGCGCCGTGAGCGTGACGGCAGCAAAGGGATTCACGGCGGCGGGCATCGCCGCCGGGATCAAGCAGAACGGCAACCCGGACCTGGCCCTCGTGGTCAACGACGGACCCCGCCGCGCCGCCGCCGGTGTCTTCACCTCCAACCGCGTGAAGGCCGCGCCGGTCCTGTGGTCCGAGCAGGTGCTGAAGAGCGGCCAGGTCTCCGCCGTCGTCCTCAACTCCGGCGGCGCCAACGCCTGCACGGGGCACAAGGGCTTCCAGGACACCCACGCCACCGCGGAGAAGGCGGCCGAGGTCCTCGGGCGCGCTCCCATCGAGGTCGCCGTCTGCTCGACCGGCCTGATCGGCGTGCTGCTTCCGATGGACAAGCTGCTGCCGGGCATCGAGACCGCGGCCGCGCAGCTCTCCGAGCACGGCGGCGAGAAGGCCGCCATCGCCATCAAGACCACCGACACCGTCCACAAGACCTCCGTCGTCACCAAGGACGGCTGGACCGTCGGCGGCATGGCCAAGGGCGCCGGCATGCTCGCCCCGGGCCTGGCCACCATGCTCGTCGTCCTCACCACCGACGCCGACCTCGACGGCGACACCCTGGACCGGGCGCTGCGCGCGGCGACCCGGGTCACCTTCGACCGCGTCGACTCCGACGGCTGCATGTCCACCAACGACACCGTGCTGCTGCTCGCCTCCGGCGCCTCCGGGGTCACCCCGGCCTACGAGGAGTTCGCCGACGCCGTACGGCAGGTCTGCGACGACCTCGGCCAGCAGCTGATCCGCGACGCGGAGGGCGCCAGCAAGGACATCAGGATCGAGGTGATCAACGCCGCGACCGAGGACGACGCCGTCGAGGTGGGCCGCACCATCGCCCGCAACAACCTCCTCAAGTGCGCCGTGCACGGCGAGGACCCCAACTGGGGCCGCGTCCTGTCCGCGATCGGCACGACCGGCGCCGCCTTCGAGCCCGACCGGCTCAACGTGGCCATCAACGGCGTCTGGGTGTGCAAGAACGGCGGCGTCGGCGAGGACCGCGACAAGGTCGACATGCGCTACCGCGAGGTGCACATCGTCGCCGACCTGGCCGCGGGCGCGGAGACCGCCACCATCTGGACCAACGACCTCACCGCCGAGTACGTCCACGAGAACAGCGCCTACAGCTCATGAGCAGTCCGACGCGGAAGCACACCGCCCTGCCCAAGGCCCAGATCCTCATCGAGGCGCTGCCGTGGCTGGTGCGGCACAACGGCAAGACCGTCGTCATCAAGTTCGGCGGCAACGCCATGATCGACGAGGACCTGAAGGCCGCGTTCGCGCAGGACGTCGTCTTCCTCCACCACGCCGGCCTCAAGCCCGTCGTCGTGCACGGCGGCGGCCCGCAGATCAGCGCCGCCCTCGACAAGCACGGCATCGTCAGCGAGTTCAAGGCCGGCCTGCGGGTCACCACCGAGGACGCCATGGACGTCGTCCGCATGGTGCTGGCCGGACAGGTGCAGCGCGAGCTGGTCAACCTGCTCAACGAGCACGGCCCGCTGGCCGTCGGACTGACCGGCGAGGACGCGCACACCATCACCGCCACCAAGCACCAGCCCGAGATCGACGGGGAGTTGGTCGACATCGGGCGGGTGGGCGAGATCACCGCCATCGACACCGGCGCGATCGAGGCGCTGCTCGCCGACGGCCGCATCCCGGTGGTGTCGTCGATCGCCCGCAGCCAGGACGACGGACACGTCTACAACGTCAACGCCGACACGGCGGCCGCGGCGCTCGCCGCCGCGCTGGGCGCCGAGACCCTCATGGTCCTCACGGACGTCGAGGGCCTCTACGAGGACTGGCCGAACTCCGACGAGGTGATCAGCCGCCTCACCGCCTCCCAGCTGGAGAGGCTGCTGCCGGAGCTGTCGGCCGGCATGGTGCCGAAGATGGAGGGCTGCCTGCACGCCGTGCGCAACGGCGTCCACACCGCCCGCGTCATCGACGGCCGGGTCCAGCACTCGATCCTGCTGGAGATCTTCACCGACGAGGGCATCGGCACGATGGTCGTGCCGGACGAGACCGAGGGGGGCGCCGCATGACGGGCAATCAGGAACTGACGGCGCGGTGGCAGGGCGCGCTGATGAACAACTACGGCACCCCGCTGCTGCCCCTGGTGCGCGGCGAGGGCAGCCGGGTGTGGGACGCCGACGGCAAGGAATACCTCGACTTCGTCGGCGGCATCGCGGTCAACGCGCTCGGCCATGCCCATCCGGCGGTCGTCGAGGCGGTGACCCGGCAGATCGGCTCCCTCGGCCACATCTCCAACTTCTTCATGGCCGACCCCACCGTCACGCTCGCCGAACGGCTCCTGCGGCTCTTCGGCCGGGACGGCAAGGTCTTCTTCTGCAACTCCGGCGCCGAGGCCAACGAGGCCGCCTTCAAGATCGGCCGGCTGACCGGGCGCAAGCACGTGGTGGCCACCCACGACGCCTTCCACGGCCGTACCATGGGCGCCCTCGCGATGACCGGCCAGCAGGGCAAGCGGGAGCCCTTCCTGCCGCTGCCCGGCGACGTCACGCACGTGCCCTTCGGCGACGCGCAGGCGCTGGCCGCCGCGGTCACCGAGGAGACCGCGCTGGTCGTCCTGGAGCCGGTGCAGGGCGAGATCGGCGTCGTCGTGCCGCCGGCCGGCTACCTCAAGGCCGCCCGCGCGATCACCGCCGCCACCGGGGCGCTGCTCGTCCTCGACGAGGTGCAGACCGGGGTCGGCCGCAGCGGGCACTGGTTCGAGTACCAGGCCCACGACGGCGTCCTGCCGGACGTCGTCACCCTCGCCAAGGGACTGGGCGGCGGGCTGCCGTTGGGCGCCACCGTCGCCTTCGGCCGCGCGGCCGAACTGCTGCAACCGGGCCAGCACGGCACGACCTTCGGCGGCAACCCGGTCGCCTGCGCGGCCGGACTCGCCGTCCTCGACACCATCGAGAGCGAGGGCCTGCTGGAGAACGTCAAGCGGCAGAGCGGCAAACTCCGGGACGGAATCCAGTCGTTGGGCCTGCCGTTGACCGACCACGTCCGGGGTACCGGGCTTCTGCTGGGTATCGTGCTCACCGAGCCGCTCGCGCCCCAGGTGCGGCAGGCGGCTCAGGAGGCCGGTTTCCTGGTGAACGCGCCCGCCCCCGACGTCGTACGGCTGATGCCCGCGCTGAATCTCGGCGACGACGAGGTGGACGCCTTCCTGCGGGCGCTGCCCGGCATCCTCGACGTGGCCAAGGGGGACGGATGATCCGGAGAATGGGAGGACGATGAGTCAGCCGCAGGACGACGCACACAACGCCGGGCCTGCCGTGCCGCAGACCCGCACCGCACGCCACCGGCGGATTGTGGACATCCTCAACCGGCAACCGGTTCGGTCGCAGAGCCAGTTGGCGAAACTCCTCGCCGACGACGGCCTCAGCGTCACGCAGGCCACGCTGTCGCGGGACCTGGACGAGCTGAACGCGGTCAAGATCCGCAACACCGACGGCGACCTGATCTACGCGGTGCCGAGCGAGGGGGGCTTCCGCACCCCGCGCGCGCCGCTGGGCGAGTCGGCGAAGGAGGAGCGGATGCGGCGGCTGTCCCAGGAACTGCTGATCTCCGCCGAGGCGTCCGCGAACCTCGTCGTCCTGCGGACCCCGCCGGGCGCCGCGCAGTTCCTCGCGTCCGCCATCGACCAGGCCGAACTGCAGGACATCCTCGGCACCATCGCCGGTGACGACACGCTGCTGCTGATCAGCCGTAACCCGACGGGCGGCCAGGCGCTCGCCGAACACCTGCTGAGACTGGCCCAGAACGGCCACTGAACCGAGCACGGGCCCCGCCGCGGACACCCCGCCGGGGCCCGTCCGCGGTCGGGGCCGCGGCACGCGGTCACCCGCCGCCGCGCCGTTCAGCCCAGGTGGGAGGCCAGGCCGCCGGTGCAGCGGACCTCGTCGCCCGCGGTGATCAGCAGTGCCTCCACGTCCGGCAGGGACTCCAGCCAGCGCAGGCCCTCCCGGGAGCCCATCGCGAAGGCGGCCGTGGCCCAGCAGTCCGCCCAGGTCAGGCGGGGAGCCACCACCGTCACCGCCACCAGGTCGGTCACCGCCGAGCGGCCGGTGCGCGGGTCGACGATGTGGGCGCCCCGCTCCGCCGTCCCGGACGTGGCCACCGCCAGTTCCTGCGCGCCCGCCGCCGAGATCACCGCCGCCAGCCCGCCCGGACGCAACGGGTCCGACACCCCGACCCGCCAGGGCCGCTGCGAGTCGGGCGTCCCGAGCAGCTGGACGTCGCCGCCGCCGTTCATGCTGACCCCGCGCACCCCGGGAACGGCCGCCAGCCGGCGGGCCGCACGCTCGGCGGCCCAGCCCTTGACGATCCCGGTGGGATCGAGACGGCCCTCGTAGCGCATGCTGAACCAGCCGTCGCTCACCCGTTCCGCCTCGGCGCCCAGGCCGAGCACCTCGGCGACCTCCGGATCGCAGTCCTCGACGGTCAGCTCGCCGCGCGCCAGCCGGGAGAGCTGGCTGTCGTCCCGGTAGGCGCTGAACACCTCGTCGACCCGGTGCAGCCCGGCGACCGCCTCCTGGAGCGCCGCGCGCACGGCATCGGGTTCCCCGCCGCGGACGTCGAAGGAGAAGACGGTCCCCATGACCTCCTCCGCGTGACGCACCGCGGCGGGAGTCCCGTCGGGCTCGGGCACCTGCTCAGCCACCGGCCTGGTCCAGTGCCGACTGCAGCGACTGCTTGTACCCGGTGCTGGTGTAGGTGGCGCCGGACACCGAGTCGATGGCCGCGCTGCCCACCGTCACCGCCTCCTGGTTGAGCCTGGGCACGGCCAGGGCGGTCTTCTGGCTGCTCTCGCCGCCCTGGGGCGCCTGCACGGCCTCGGCCTTGACGATCTTGCCGTTGCTGACGGTGATGCGGACCTGCACGGGACCGTACTGCGTCTGCGCGACACCGCCGGTCACCGTCCTGGCCTGGGCGGCACCGGAGGACGACGACTGCCCGCCGCCCTGCGACGAACCGGTCCCGGACGAGGAACCGCCGCCCTGCGAGGAACCGGTCCCGGACGAGGAACCGCCGCCCTGCGACGAGCCGGCGCTCGCCTTCATCTTGTCCAGCGCCGACTGCAGCGACTGCTTGTACCCGCTGCTGGTGTACGTCGCCCCGGACACCGCGTCGATGTCCGCGCTCTGCGCGGCCACCGCCTCCTGGTTGAGCCTGGGCACGGCCAGGGCGGTCTTCTGGCTGCTCTCGCCGCCCTGGGGCGCCTGCACCGCCTCGGCCTTGACGATCTTGCCGTTGCTCACGGTCAGGCGCACCTGGACCGCGCCGTACTGCGTCTGGGCCGCGTTGCCGGTGACTGTGCCGCTGCCGGCGGCGGTCGCCGCCCCGCCCTGCGGCGACTCCTGCGCCGCCGCCGTCTGCTGGGGCGCCACGCCCGCCGCCGCGGCGCCCGGGTCGGTCGCCGGCTTCAGCGACAGCAGCAGCACGACCCCCGACACGGTGGCGGCGGTGGTCAGCACGACACGCCGGATGGGATGACTCTTCCTCATCGCTCCTACAGCTCCTGAAGTCCCGTCGCTCACATCTCGAACGACTCGTGATGGATGCGGCGGGCGGGCACTCCCGCGCCGCGCAGTGCTTCGTACACGGTCCGCGCGAACCCGGTCGGCCCGCACATGAAGACGTCGTGCTTGTCGATGTCCGGCAGCTTCTGGCGCAGCCGCTCGGCCGAGATGTCGGGGCGCTCCCCGTCCGGGCTGTTGACCGCGTACATCAACCGGGCGCCGCGCTCCTCGGCGATCGCGGCCAGCTCGTCCCACAGTGCCAGGTCCTGCGTGCTGTTGGCGCGGTACAGCAGGGTGATGTCGCCCGCCGCGCCCGGCAGCGTCTCGAACAGCGCCCGCATCGGAGTGATGCCGACCCCGCCCGCGACCAGCAGCACCTTGCCGCGGCTGCGCCGCTGCGCGGTCAGGGCGCCGTACGGGCCCTCGGCCCACACCCTGGTGCCGGGCGTCAGCTCGCGCAGGCGGGCGCTGTGGTCGCCGATCGCCTTCACCGTGATCCGCAGCATGTCCGGGCGCGGCGCGGCCGACAGGGAGTACGGGTGCGAGCTGAACCGCATCCCCGGTGCGAGGAACCGCCAGCGGAAGAACTGGCCGGCCTCCGCGCCCATCCGGTGCAGCTTCCGCCCGCCGATCAGCACCGACACGATGCCGGGCGTCTCCTCTATCACGGCCTCGACGCGCATGCGGTGCCGCAGGTTGAGCCTGATCGGGGTGAGGACGCGGTACCACAGCACCAGCGCGGTCACGCCGCCGTACAGGCCGTACCAGAAGGTCTTCGCGGTCGGCTCGAGGGCGAAGTCGTTGCCGGTGGTGATCTGGTGCCAGAACGTCAGGAACACCGCCGCGTAGGTGAGCAGGTGCACGTGGTACCAGGCGTCGTACGGCAGGCGGCGGCGGATCCCGCCGACCGAGATGAACCCGATGAGGAACAGCAGGCCGGTGCCGACGGCGGCCTTGCCCATGTCCGGCAGCTGATTCACGGAGTCGACCGTCTGCTGGACGATCCCGCCGAGCGACTTGCCCGCCTGCAGGGCGTAGCCCCACATGGTGAGGAAGACGTGGGCGAGGACCAGGCAGATCGTGTAGCGGCCGGTCATCGCGTGCCAGCGGGCCACCCGGTCGGAGCCCACCCGGCGCTCCAGCGCGGGCACCCGGGCCATCTGCAGCACCACGAGCGCCATCAGGTACCCGGCGAGCAGGCCGGTGATCCGGCCCGCGTTGAGGACCTTGCCGTTGTCGTCGGCGATGGACGGGGTGTCGTGCCACCAGAGCCACAGGACACCGGCCGCACCGGCCCATACGGCCAGCAGCAGGGCGGTCGCCGGGGAGCGGCGCGGGCGGATGCGGCGCATCGTCTGGCGGCGGGCGGCGCGGCCGCCTGCGAGCGTGGTGGTCACGGTTCCTCCGGGGGCGGGGGCAAGGGGGGATGGCGTGGTCCCTTGGCCCTGAGATACGTGTCCCGGCACCGGTGCGTTCAGCTGCTCGCGGAGTCCAGCGCGGACTGCAGCGACTGGCGGTAGCCGTCACTGGTGTAGGTGGCGCCGGAGACGGTGTCGATGTTCGCGCTCTGCGCGGCGAGGGCCTCCCTGCGCAGCTGCGGGAGGGCGTAGCTGTTGATCTCCTGGTCCCTCGGGTTGTCCGAGGGGTAGGCGATCGCCTCCACCTCGGTGAGCTTGCCGTTCTTGAGCGTGATCCGCACCTGGACGGGGCCCCAGCGGGTCTGCACCGTGTCGCCCGTGACGGTCTTCGTGCCGCTGGTGGTCGACCCGCTGGAGCCGCTCGACCCGCCGGAGCTGCCGGAGCCGCTCGATCCGCCGGAGACGCTGGAACTGCTGGAGGGGGCGGGCACCGCGACGGCGGTCTCCGCCGACGTGTGCGGCTTCATCGACAGCAGCAGCACCATTCCGGAGACGGTGGCGGCACCGGCCAGCACGATGCGGCGCAGCGGACGGTTCTTCTTCAGGGCGTGCACGTGACTGCCTCGCAGACTCTCAGAATTCGAACGACTCGTGGTGGATACGGCTGTCCCGGACGCCGGCGTCCTTCAGCGCCTCGTACACGTCCAGGGCGAAGCCGTGCGGACCGCAGATGTAGACGTCGTGCTCGGCGAGGTCGGGGAAGGCCGACCGCAGCGACCGCGCCGACAGGTCCGGGCGCCGTCCGTCCGCCCCGTTGAGCGCGTACAGCACCTTCGCGCCGCGCCACTGCGCTATCGCCTCCAGCTCGCCGCCCAGCGCCAGGTCCTCGGCGCCGCGCGCCCGGTACAGCAGGGTGACCTGGCCCGGCAGGGTCTCGAACAGGGCCCGCAGCGGGGTGATGCCGACGCCGGCGCCGATCAGCAGGGACTTGTGGGAGGTCTGCCGGTCCTGGGTCATCGCGCCGTACGGCCCCTCCGCCCACACCCGGGTGCCCGGGCGCAGCAGGGCGATGGCCGCGCTGTGGTCGCCGAGCGCCTTGACCGTGACCCGCAGCAGGTCCCGGCGCGGCGGGGCCGACAGCGAGTACGGCGTCGACGTCCAGCCCAGGCCCTCGCCGAGGAACCGCCAGCGGAAGAACTGGCCCGGCTCCGCGCCCATCTCGTCCAGCCGCCGCCCGTGCATGACGACCGAGTACACGCCCGGCGCCTCCCGGTGCACCGACTGCACCCGCAGCTGGTGGCGCAGGTTCAGCCGCACCGGAGCGAGGACGCGGTACCACAGCACCAGGGCCGCGACACCCAGGTAGAGCGCGTACCAGGCGGCCGTGGCCACCGGGTGGCCGTTGAAGTCGTTGCCCAGCACCAGCTGGTGGCTGAAGGCCAGGAACACGGCGGCGTAGGTGAGCAGGTGGACGTAGTACCAGAACTCGTAGCTGGTCCGGCGGCGCAGCGCCCGCACCGAGGTGATGCCGACCGCGAACAGGATCACCGTGCCGGCGGTGGTCTTGAGCATCTCCGGATAGTCGAAGATCACCGTGAGCGTCTCGTGCCAGAGCGATGCGTGGTCCTGGGCGGCGTAACCGGCGAGGATCAGCACGACGTGCGCGACCAGGAGGGAGATCGTGTAGCGGCCGGCCATCGCGTGCCAGCGGGCCACCCGGTCGGAGCCGATCCGCCGCTCCAGCAGCGGCACCCGGGCCATCAGCCCGACCAGCACCGCGCAGGCGTAGCCGCTCAGCAGCCCGGCGATCCGCCCGGCCCCGGTCAGCCAGCCCGCCGCGCCGACCACGGAGCCGGTGTCCACCCACCAGAGTCCTGTCACGGCCGCCGCGCCCGCCCACAACAGGGTGAGCACGACGCCCGCCGGGGAGCGTCGCGTGGTCAGCGGCACCGCCGGTGCCGTGCGCCGCTCGTACACGGTCGTCATGGATTGCGTCCTTTCGCCTGTCCGGGTCACAACAGTGCAGCGGCAACCTCTGAGGACCCTCTGAAACGGGGGCTCCACAGGCTCACTCAGAGGAAACTCAGAGCCTCGCCCGTCGACCGCCGGCCGGGGGAGGGTGGATCCTGGTAAGGCCATGAACACCACCCGCTCGGGCCGTCCGGCCCTCACCCGTCCCGACGGCACGCCGCTGCGCGTCCTCGTCGTCGACGACGACCCCGACCTCGCCGAGGTGCTGTCCGGCGCCCTGCGCTACGAGGGCTGGGAGGTCCGGTCCGCAGGCGACGGGTCATCGGCCGCCGCCGCCGCGCGGGAGCTGATGCCGGATGCCGTCGTCCTGGACGTGATGCTCCCCGACACCGACGGTTTCGCCGTCCTGCGCTCCCTGCGCGGCGTGAAGCCGGACGTCTGCGTGCTCTTCCTGACCGCCCGGGACGCGGTGGAGGACCGCATCGCCGGGATCACCGCGGGCGGCGACGACTACGTGACGAAGCCCTTCAGCCTGGAGGAGGTCGTCGCCCGGGTCCGCGGACTGCTGCGCCGTGCCGGCATGGCCCGGCAGCAGGAGGACGGCCCCCGGCTGATCGTCGGCGACCTGGTCATGGACGAGGAGGCCCGCGAGGTGACCCGTGGCGGGGAGCTGATCGAGCTGTCCCCGACCGAGTTCGAGCTGCTGCGCTTCCTGATGCGCAACCCGCGGCGCGTGCTCAGCAAGGCCCAGATCCTCGACCGGGTCTGGTCCTACGACTTCGGCGGCCGCGCCCACGTCGTCGAGCTGTACATCTCCTACCTGCGCAAGAAGGTGGACGCCGGCCGCGAACCGATGATCCACACCGTGCGCGGCGCCGGGTACGTGCTGAAGCCGGTGACGCGATGAGGCCACGTCGGCGGAGGCTGTCCCGCCTGCTCCACTTCCCCTGGCTCCACACGCTCCGGGCCCGTCTCACGTTCGGCCTGGTGGTGCTGCTGGCGGTCAGCTGCGCCGCGGTGGGCGTGGCCGCGGTGATCGGGGTGGGCCGCTTCCTCACCAGCCGGCTCGACGAGCAGCTGTCCGAGGTCGGCGTGCGCTTCCCGGAGAGCCTGGAGCACAAGACGCGGCTGCCCGACGACCGCGACGGGGACGAGCACGGCGACACCCGCCGACAGGCCATGGGCACCTTCGGCGCCCGGCTGGTCGACGGCGTCCCCACCCACGCGGCTGTCGTACGGTCCACCGGCATCAAGGCCGTTCCGATGACCTCCCGCGACAGGCGGCAGCTCGTCGCGGTCCCCGCCGACGGCAGGGGCCACACCGTCGAGCTGTCCGCGCTGGACGACTACCGGGTCAGGGCGTGGCGGGGTGTCGACGACGACGTGCTGGTCACCGGCCTGCCGCTGGAGCCCGTGCAGGCCACGGTCCACCGCCTGGTGCTGGTCGCCGGGATCGTCTTCGGGCTCGCCCTCACCGTCACCGGCGTCGCGGGCGCGTTGTGGGTGCGCTGGTCCCTGCGCCCGCTGAGCCGGGTCGCGGCGACCGCCACCCGGGTCAGCGAACTCCCGCTCGCCAGCGGGGAGGTGGCGCTGCCGCCGCGCGCCCCCGAGACGGACCCGCGCAGCGAGGTGGGCCAGGTCGCGGGCGCCTTCAACCGCATGCTCGGCCACGTCGAGGACGCGCTCACCAAGCGGCACGCCAGTGAGGAACGGCTGCGCAGCTTCGCCGCCGACGCCAGCCACGAGCTGCGCACACCGGTGGCCTCGGTCCGCGGCCACGCCGAACTCGCCCTGCTGCATCCCGGGCCGGTGCCGCCGGAGGTGACGCGCGCCCTGGAGCGCATCGCCGCGGAGTCGGGGCGCATGGGCGAGATGGTGGACGAGATGCTGCTGCTGGCCCGTCTGGACGCGGGCCGCCCGCTGGAACGCCTCCCGGTCGACCTGACCATGCTGGTCCTGGACGCGGTCACGGACGCCCGGGCCGCAGGCCCCGGCCACCGCTGGGCCCTGGAGCTGGCGGAGGAGCCGGTCACGGTCACCGGCGACGCCCACCGGCTGCAACAGGTGTTGGCCAACCTGTTGACCAACGCGCGTGTGCACACACCCGTGGGCACGAAGGTCACGGTGTCCCTGGAGACCGACGGGTCCTGGGCCGTGCTGAAGGTCCACGACGACGGGCCCGGCGTTCCCGAGGACGTCCAGCCCGGCGTCTTCGAGCGCTTCACCCGCGCCGACCGTCGCCGCACGGACGCCCCCGGCGGCGGCGCGGGCCTGGGGCTGTCCATCGTGGCAGCGGTGGCGGAGGCGCACGGCGGCAGCGTCGCTCTGGAGAGCCGCCCGGGGTCGACCACGTTCACCGTGCGGCTCAGGACCGCCTGATCATCGCGGGTCCGCGCCGGGCGGCAGTGGCAGGCTCGCCGCGGGCGGCAGTGGCAGGCCCGCCGCGGGCGGCAGCGGCAGTGGCAGGCCGGGCAGGCCGTCCATGCTCGTCGCCACGTGCTCCTTCTTGGCGAAGTACTCGCTCAGCGAGGCGTCGTCCTCGCGCGCGAACCGCTTGCCGTGCAGGTCGCGGTCCTCTTCGTACGTCATGAAGGGGACCGCGTAGCCACAGGTGTCGCGGACCAGGTCGGCCCGTACGACGATGATCGCGCGCAGGCCGTGCGAGGCGGGATCGATGTCGGGGAACCGGGTGAGCAGCTCCGCGAAGCGCGGGTCGTCACGGAAGACCGGCTCCCCGCGGCCGTGCACCCGCACGATGTTCGGCGGCCCCTGGAAGGCGCACCACATCAGGGTGATCCGGCCGTTCTCCCGGAGGTGCGCGATCGTCTCGGCGTTGGACCCGGCGAAGTCCAGGTAGGCCACGGTGTGTTCGTCCAGCACCGCGAAGGAGCCCTTGAGGCCCTTGGGGGAGAGGTTGACCGTGCCGTCGCCGGACAGCGGGGCGGTCGCCGTGAAGAAGAGGGGCTGGGCCTCGATGAACGTACGGAGTCTGCCGTCTATGCGCTCATAAGTCTTTCCCACGGACGACGATTATGACCGCATTTCTTTCGACTGTCTAAGGAATTGCCCGGTCCGGTTCCGACCGCGGCCGCCCCGGCCGGTGCATGACCGGGGCGGCCACGGCGCCCGTCACGTCACTTGGTGAGTGTGCAGGCGGCCAGGGAGTCCAGGCCGGTCGGCTTGGCCGCCGTCCGGCCGATGGCGATGGCGATGCGGTCGATGGTCGACTTCCGCTTGTCCGTCAGCGGGCCGAGGATGGCGTTGTTCACGAAGTTGGGTCCGCCCTGGCCCACGGTGTCGACCAGGCGCTTGTTGGCCTCCTGGATCTGGGTGTTGAGCAGGGCGAGGTTGCGGTCGACCTCGGCCTTGGCGGAGGCGGGGACCGCGGGCAGCCGCGAGGCGACGTCGGGGCAGGTGATGGTGCCGGCCGCGGAACCGTTCGCGCCGGACTGCTGGCCGGCCCCGGCGGTCGCGGCGGGCGTGGCGCCGGCGCCACCCGAGTTGCCTGCGTTGCCGTTGCCGTTGCCGGTCACGCCGCCCGCGTTGAGGGTGCACGGCGCCAGGGAGTCCAGGCCGGTCGGCTTGGCCGCCGTACGCCCGATCGCCGTCGCGATGCGGTTGACCGTCGCGACGCGCTTGTCCTTGAGCGGGCCGAGGATGGCGTTGTTGACGAAGTTGGGTCCGCCCTGGCCCACGGTGTCGACCAGGCGCTTGTTGGCCTCCTGGATCTGGGTGTTGAGCAGGGCGAGGTTGCGGTCGACCTCGGCCTTGGCGGAGGCGGGGACCGCGGGCAGCCGCGAGGCGACGTCGGGGCAGGTGATGGTGCCCGGGCTCGCGAGGGTGCGGGCGTTGCCGGAGCTGCTCTTGGACGTCTCCCCGGCGAGAGCGGAACCGGCGATCACGGCCCCGGACAGCACCACGGCGGCAGCACCGCCGATGACCGCCACGCGACGCTTGTTGTACTTCGGAAGAGCCCTGGACATGCGGATGCCTCACTTGGGTCAGGAGCGGTTGACAAACGCGGCGCCGGCGTGCGTTCGGTGGGGAGTACGCGAAAGCGGTTGCGTGCGTTCAACGGCATTCTGGAAATCTCCGCGCGGCCGCCTCGGATTGACGAATCATGCAGAGGTCTGCATACTCATGCACACACTGCTCCTGTACCCCGCAGAAGGTGCTGCGGGAGGCAACGGCAGGCGGCGGCACATCCGTATCTCTCTAGGAGCGACCCACGTGAGCAGCAACAGCGGTGACGTACGGCTCTGGGGCGGCCGTTTCGCCGACGGTCCCGCCGAGGCCCTGGCGAAGCTGTCCGCGTCCGTCCACTTCGACTGGCGGCTCGCCCCGTACGACATCGCCGGCTCGCGTGCGCACGCGCGCGTGCTGCACAAGGCGGGCCTGCTCACGGACGACGAGCTGACGCGGATGATCGCCGGGCTCGACCGGCTGGAGGCGGACGTGGCCGCCGGCGACTTCGTGGGCACGGTCGCCGACGAGGACGTGCACACCGCCCTGGAGCGCGGCCTGCTCGAACGCCTCGGCCCCGACCTCGGCGGCAAGCTGCGCGCGGGCCGCTCCCGCAACGACCAGGTCGCCACCCTCTTCCGGATGTACCTGCGCGACCACGCCCGCGTCATCGGCGGCCTGATCGCCGACCTCCAGGACGCGCTGATCGGCCTGGCGGAGGCCCACCCGGACGTGGCGATGCCCGGCCGCACCCACCTCCAGCACGCCCAGCCGGTGCTGTTCGCCCACCACGTCCTCGCCCATGCGCAGGCCCTGTCCCGGGACGCCGAGCGGCTGCGCCAGTGGGACGAGCGGACGGCCGTGTCGCCGTACGGCTCGGGCGCGCTGGCCGGCAGCAGCCTCGGCCTGGACCCGGAGGCGGTCGCGAAGGACCTCGGGTTTGAACACGGCAGCGTCGGCAACTCCATCGACGGCACCGCGTCCCGCGACTTCGTCGCCGAGTTCGCCTTCATCACGGCGATGATCGGGGTGAACATCTCCCGGATCGCGGAGGAGGTCATCATCTGGAACACGAAGGAGTTCTCCTTCGTCACCCTGCACGACGCCTTCTCCACCGGCTCCTCGATCATGCCGCAGAAGAAGAACCCGGACATCGCCGAGCTGGCGCGCGGCAAGAGCGGCCGCCTGATCGGCAACCTGACCGGCCTGCTCGCCACCCTCAAGGCGCTGCCGCTCGCGTACAACCGCGACCTGCAGGAGGACAAGGAGCCGGTCTTCGACTCCTGCGACCAGCTCGAGGTCCTGCTCCCCGCCTTCACCGGCATGATGGCGACCCTCACCGTCAACCGCGAGCGGATGGAGGAGCTGGCCCCGGCCGGCTTCTCGCTCGCCACCGACATCGCCGAGTGGCTGGTCAAGCAGGGCGTGCCGTTCCGGGTGGCGCACGAGGTCGCCGGCGAGTGCGTGAAGGCCGCCGAGGCCGAGGGCAAGGAGCTCGACGGGCTGACGGACGAGCAGTTCGCGAAGATCAGCGCGCACCTGACCCCCGAGGTCCGCTCGGTCCTCAGCGTGCCGGGCGCCCTGGCCTCCCGCGACGGCCGGGGAGGCACGGCGCCGAGCGCGGTCGCCGTCCAGCTGGCCGAGGTCAAGGCGGACGTGGCGGCGCAGCACGCGTGGGCCACCGCCAAGAACGGGAAGTGACCGCCACGCGCGTGTGGGAGCCGGCCGCTCCCACCCGCGCGTGAGGGGTGTTTCCACGCGGACACGCGCCGCCCTGCCTGCACTGCCGCCCACGCGCGCGTGCAGGGCGGGCGGCGCGGTTACGTTGGTTCCCTGCCGCAAGCAGCCGACCGAACGGAGCCCGCGATGCCCTTCGCCCGACTGGCCTCAGCAACGACCCCGACCTGCCGCATCGGACTCGGTCTCGCCGCCGTCGGCCGCCCCGGCTACATCAACCTGGGCCGGGACGAGGACCTCCCGGCCGCCCGCGACGTCGACGCGATGCGCCGCCGCACCCACGAACTCCTGGACGCCGCCTACGCGCAGGGCGTGCGCTACGTCGACGCGGCCCGCTCCTACGGACGCTCCGAGGAGTTCCTCGCCGCCTGGCTCGCCGCCCGCCCCGACGCCGGCGACGTGGTGGTCGGCAGCAAGTGGGGCTACACGTACACCGCGGACTGGACCACCGACGCCGAGGTCCACGAGGTCAAGGACCACAGCCTCGCCGCGTACGAGCGCCAGCGCGCCGAGACCGACGGAGTGCTCGGCGACCGGCTCGACCTCTACCAGATCCACTCGGTCACCCCGGACAGCCCGGCCCTGACCGACAAGGAACTGCACGCCAGGCTCGCCGAGGCGGCCGACCGGGGCGTCACCGTCGGCTTCTCCGCCAGCGGCCCGGCCCAGGCCGACACCATCCGCGCCGCGCTCGCCGTGACCGTCGACGGCGAACCCCTCTTCCGTACCGTCCAGGCCACCTACAACGTGCTGGAGACGTCCGCCGCCCCCGCCCTCGCCGAGGCGCACGACGCGGGGCTTACGGTGATCGTCAAGGAGGGCATGGCCAACGGACGGCTCACGGCCCCGCACGCCCCGGACGCGCTGAAGGCCGTGGCCGCCGAAACCGGGCTCGGCTGCGACGCGGTGGCCCTCGCCTTCGTCCTGCGCCGGCCCTGGGCCGGCGTGGTCCTCTCCGGCGCCGCGACGCTCGACCAGCTCGCGTCCAACCTGCACGCGCCCGTCGTGGACCTCGACGACGACCAGCTCACCCGGCTGGCGGCGCAGGCCGAGGACCCGCGGGCGTACTGGCAGCGCCGCGCCGGACTCACCTGGCACTGAGCGTCCCGTCGTTCCCGTCGTTCCCGTCGTTCCTTCCCGCCGACCGACGGCCCTGAGTCACGCACCCCCACCATGAGACATTCATGTCTCACATGGTCTATGCTCGTCTCATGGCTGTCGATCGTGACCACGTGCTGCGCACCGCCGCCGCGCTGCTGACCCGCAAGTCCACCGCCACCATGGACGAGGTGGCCAAGGCCGCCGGGATCAGCCGGGCCACCCTGCACCGGCACTTCGCCGGGCGCGACGCCCTCGTCCGGGCGCTGGAAACCCTCGGCATCGCCGAGTGCGATGCCGCCCTGGACGCGGCCCGCCTGGACGAGGGGACCGCGACCGAGGCCGTGCGCAGGCTCGTGCGCGAGATCCAGCCCGCCGCCGGACTGCTCGCCTTCCTCTACGGAGAGAACCAGCTCTGGGAAGCCGGCCCGGGCGACGGCTGGCAGCGGCTCGACGCCCGCATCGGCGCCGTGTTCGTACGAGGCCAGCAGGCCGGCGAGTTCCGCTTCGACCTCAGCCCGGTCTGGCTCACCGAGGCGCTCTACGGGCTCATCGCCTCCTGCGCCTGGGCCGTCCAGGACGGCCGCGTGGCCCGCAACGACTTCACCCACATGATCGCCGAGCTGCTGCTCGGCGGCGCGCTGCGCAGAGACGCGGACGCATCACGAAGAGAGGAATCATGACCAGCACCCTGCAGCGTGGGGGCGCCCCCTGCTCGAGCGAAGCCGAGAGCCCGGGGAAGAACACGACCGAGGCCGTGAGGCGACCGGGCCGCTGGCTCGCGCTGTCCGTCCTCGTGCTCGCCGTGCTGCTGGTGGCCGTCGACGCGACCGTCCTCGGTCTCGCGACCCCCTACATCAGTGAGGACCTCAAGCCTTCCGGCACCCAGTTGCTGTGGATCGGCGACGTCTACTCCTTCGTCATCGCGGGTCTGCTGGTGACGATGGGCAGCCTCGGCGACCGCGTCGGCCGCAAGCGCGTCCTGCTCGGTGGCGCGGCGGCGTTCGGTGCGGTGTCGGTGCTGAACGCCTTCGCGACCGGGCCCGGGACGATGATCGCGGCCCGCGCCCTGCTCGGCGTCGCGGGCGCGACCCTCATGCCCGCCACCCTGGCCCTCATCCGCAACCTCTTCCACGATCCGCGCGAACGCAGCCTCGCCGTCGGCATCTGGGGCGCCACGGCCTCGGCCGGCACGGCCGTCGGCCCGATCGCCGGAGGCTTCCTGCTCCAGCACTTCTGGTGGGGCTCGGTCTTCCTGATCAACCTGCCGGTGATGGCGGTCCTGGTCGTCGTCGGCATCCGCACGCTGCCGGAGTCACGCAACCCGGACCCCGGTCCGTGGGACCTGCCCGGCGTCGTGCTGTCGCTGGCCGGCGTCATCGGCGTGGTCTACGCCGTGAAGGAGACCGCGGCGCACGGCATCGCCTGGGCGCCGCTCGTCTCCGGCGCGCTGGGCGCGGCGGCCCTGTACGCCTTCGTACGGCGCCAACTCACCTCCCCGGCCCCGCTGCTGGACGTGCGTCTGTTCCGCGACCGCGGCTTCAGCGCCGCGGTGCTGGCCGACCTGCTGACCGTCCTCGGCCTGTCCGGCCTGGTGTTCTTCCTCTCCCAGTACCTGCAACTCGTCCAGGGGAGGCCCCCGTTCGAGGCGGGCCTGGCCGAACTGCCCGCCGCGGTGGGCGCGGTGGCGGCGGGTCTGGTCGCCGGGCGGGCGGCCCGCCGCTTCTCGGTACGGGCGGTGGTCTCCGGCGGCCTCGCGGCGGTAGGACTGGCGCTGGCCGTGCTGACCACACTGGACCGCTCGACCGGTTACCCGCTGCTCGGCGCGGCCCTGCTGGTGGTCGGTGTGGGCGCCGGCTTCTCCTTCACCGTCACCGCCGACGTGATCCTCTCCAGCGTCCCCAAGGAACAGGCGGGCGCGGCCTCAGCCGTCTCCGAGACGGCGTACGAACTGGGCGCCGCCCTGGGCATCGCCCTGCTCGGCTCGATCGTGACGGGGGTCTACCGCGGCTTCCCGGCCCCGGCGGGCACCCCCGCGGCGGCGCGCGAGTCGCTGGGCGGAGCGCTGGAGGCCACGGCGCACATGCCCGCGGCGGCAGCGCAGCAGGCCCTGACGGCAGCCCGCGACGCCTTCGTCGACGGCCTCACCCTGGCAGCCGGCACCGGCGCCGCCGTACTGCTGGCAACAGCGGCGGCTTCCTGGTTCCTCCTACGAGGCCAACACCTGGAAACACGAGACTGAAGCCCCCTCAGGGGCGCGAGCAACCACGCCCCTGAGCCGCATCCGACCCGCACCCGTCGTCCCTGGTCCCGGCGTCCGACCTCAGGGGCGCGAGCAACCACGCCCCTGAGCCGCATCCGACCCGCACCCGTCGTCCCTGGTCCCGGCGTCCGACCTCAGGGGCGCGAGGAACCGCGCACAGAGCCACACCCGACCCCCACCCGTCGTCCCTGGTCCCGGCGTCCGACCTCAGGGGCGCGAGGAACCG